>CP064993.1:0-302874 GCA_016699955.1 Candidatus Saccharibacteria bacterium
GCACTAGCCGAAAAGAGGAAGCGACCAATCTTGGCAGTAATGCCAGCGGCCATCTTGACCTTCTGCATGCTACCGGCTTTACCTAGCTCGTTTTTCCAAAATAGCTTCAGGTCTTCATCTTCAAGGTTCTTGATCGCGTCTTTTGCGAACTTGCCGTCGTTTAGCAGGCGGAAGATCGTAAAGAGGGTAGGATTTTCAAGCGTCAACGCTGTTTGCGTCGCATTACGCAAAATGTATTCGATACGATGCCCGCCGCTATCGTCTTCGGAAAATATCTTGCGCATGACAGAAACAACTGACTCGGTGACGCGGTCTTTCGCGGAGCAAATCATTTCCATAACCCCTCTGGTAATTCCAGCAGGTTGACGCCAATAGGGTGGTCTAAATCATCAGGATTGAGATAAATGAGGTCTTTTTTACGCTCCTTTGGAACGTACTCGAGCAACTCTTCCGCAGGTCGCCATGCGGATCAATAACCGCCAAACCTTTTGCCATTTTGGATGTCTTGAATCAGTTGATACTTCAGCAGGGTAGGCTTGCCACTACCCGTGCCACCAATCACGAACATATGACGCTCGCGTTCGGATTCGGTAAGACCTATAGGCGTTTCACTGCCGTGATGCGCAATGACGCCTATAACAACGTCAAGTTTGGATTGCCATGCAGGCTGATTGGCGCGGGCAATACACGACTATGCGTACGTACCATGCCTTCCGTTCGAATCAGACCCTGGGGGAAATGAAAGATCGACGCAAGTTCGCCTGCGCTGAGTACCGATGGGGTACAGGGTAAAACAGAGCCTAAACGATGACTAAAAAGCATGGCGGAATACTTGTTGCTTTGAGCTGCCAATGGGTGTCTGGAGTACTGTATATTTTGGAAACCTGGGGAGTTCAGTGTTTCCAGCGATGCGGCAAAATCATTAAGGAGTGTTGCTGTCCGTTCGGAAGAGTATGCACTGAATCTCATATCGGTTAGAAATAACGGCTGTGATAACTTTAAAATTCCGTCAACTTTTGCATGCCCTCTCTTGAGGATTTGGTTATAAATACGCGATGCCTTTCTGGATGAATACTGTCGGAGAATAAGCTGCAGTGCTACTTCTTCGTCATCTTTGAGCTGAGTCATTGAACCTGCTATAAAAGCAATCGGGTCGGTCTCTGTTAGATCCTCTTGTGGTTTTAAGGGATAGGCAAAACTCCTCGTTTGCTTCAAACCCATAGTGACCGCGCCCGGCCTTAGCGGTGGTGCGGTGTCGAAATATTTGAATTTGAGCTCGGGCATATAAGATGCGAAATGTTTTTGGATACTCGGTAGATCGTCTTTGTCTGCAACGGCACGGTAGCGGATGCCGTTCTTTTTATCCCCGACGATCTCAAATGAAACTGGACTTTTGCTTTTAAAGTTCATCTGCAGGACGGCAAAGAGGTTTTTCGTATTGAGTGGCTGGGTATGGGGTTGTTTAGGGGGAGTTATTTCAAGCACACCAATAGTTCTTATAGCCCGAAGCATCCATAAATTCCTGATAATAGCGAGAAGCGGGCTAAGTATGAGACGCCATGCCCAATAGGCTATAAATGCCATCAAAAGTGAGTTGACAACATATTCTGCTGGATTATCGCCAAACAATTGCAGGAATCTGTCCATTACTTAAACAGTAACAGATGTAATACAGGGGTGCAATACGGTTAATTTGTGCCACGTTTTATTTGCGGGGCTGTTGGACTACGCTAAAAGAGTAGGTCAACTAAGTGATAGGAGGCATATGAGTGAGGTAAACCAATCGAACAAGAAAAAAGGTATCGGGCCGCCAAAAACGCTGTCATTATCTACCCAAGAACGGATAGAGCTTTTGGCAAACGTCATTTTGGATAAGATTTTGGCCGAAATGAATCCGGCAAGTGGTGCAAAGGGCTAATATGGAATACGAGCCACATATTCAAAATGCCGTCGCTGCAATACGCGTGTCCACGACCAAGCAAGGGACGCAGGGCGATTCGCCAGAAGCACAAAAGGAACAGATAGAGCGGTATGCCCAAAGCCGCGGGATATGCATCAAAAAGCTGTTTTTATTTCTTGAATCGGCATCGAAGGAGCAGCAGCCTATGCAGGAAGCGATTGATTACTGTAAAAATCCAAAACACAAGATTGACCTGTTTATAGTGAAGTCGATAGATAGATTCACGCGTGGTGGCTCATACTCATATAGTCAGCTTAAAATGCAGCTCGATAATGCAAATGTTCACCTGACTGATATCCATGGAATTATAGGCGCGCAAAAAGTGAATACGCTTGAACACTTAGGCCTCAGCTACAAATGGAGCGTGTATGATCCGACGAAAAATTCAGAGATATTAGAGGCAGAGCGCGCGAGTGACGAAAAGCGAGATATCATGACGCGCATGATAGGTTCTCAGATTCGCTATGCGCGCTTAGGCTACTGGGTTCGGCGTGCACCGCTTGGATATAAAAATGTTCATGTCGAAACGATCAATGGCAATCGATCTGTTTTGGAGCCGCATCCGCAACAAAGCCAATGGATTATCAAGATGTTCGAGTTGCGCTGCAGGGGGACGCTCGACGATGACTCAATTGTGCGCGAAATAAATAAGCTTGGTTTTCATACGCCCGTTAAATTTGTGCGCCATGAACATGACAAGACACGAATTATTGCCAAAAAGGGCGGCAGGCCTCTCAAAATTAAGACTCTTCATGCATATCTTGCTAACCCTGTATATGCTGGCATCAATGCTGAGCGTTGGCTCATGGGCAAAGCGGTTAGATGTAGGTTTGATGGTCTTGTTTCCATTGAGATGTTCAATCAAGCAAACCGCGGACGCATAACTATCGTGGAGGAGGGAGACGAAGTTCGAATCGTAGAGAATAAAATGGAAACGCGAGTACCAAAACAAAGTTTAACCCGATGTACCCATATAAACGCGTGGTGGCATGCCCGACATGTGGTGCTTTGTTGTTAGGGAGTGCAGCGAGGGGACATACGGGAATAAGGTATCCTGCTTATCACTGTGATAGGCGGCGGAGCACGACAATGGATTATAAATACCATTATTTTCGGGAACGGAAAGAAAAGTTTGATGCAACAATCGAGAAGTTTATCAAACGTATAGAGATAAAGCCAAAATACGAAAAGCAGATTATAACTACCGTGCTAAAACTATGGGAAAAGCGACAGGCTGAATCACGGCGCGATATTCAGGCGGTTACTTTGAAAATTGACGAATTGAAGTTGCAAGCAGAGATGGTTGCGGAGAAGATAAAATTTTTAAGCTCTGAGGTCACGATCAAATATTTAGAGGAGGATCTGTTGCGTATAGAGGCGCAGATAAAGAGCTACGATGAGTCGCGAGCTGGTAAGAATACCCAAGATGACCTAAGCCGAGAAGTCATAATTAAAAGCATAAAGAAACATATCAGACGACCCGATATGATCATACTGCGTCAGTCGGATCCCGTGCAGCAAGCAAACTTTTTTGGGCTACTGTTCGATAGGGTGCCAAAATATAACGAGCTGGTTGACGTGCTGGAAGATGAAACGCTTGATATAGGGCTGAATCAACTGTTCGAGATACGAAAAAACAACAGATGAATTCAAACAAATACAAGCGATATCATGAACCATTAATTACGCAAGTCAAATATGGTATCATTATCTTGTGAGTGACACTGATTTCTTAGAACAAATTTCCGCTAATCTATTGAAAATACGCAAACAGCAGCGCTACACTCAGCGTGAGCTTGCTAAGCTAGCAGGCTTGAACTCGAACTACTACGCAAAAGTTGAACGCGGCGAGGGCATGCCATCTATTAAGACCATCCATAAACTTGCCAAAGCCCTAAAGGTCACCGCGACCGACATCGTCGGGTTCTAGATCAGCATCAACACTTTCTGAGTAATGATATTGGTTGCTGGGATGGCCATGAAAATAACTGCACTAGTCTTTGTTTAGTTGGCCTGTGATGACCGTGCAATGAATCTATTAATCCCGGACGAAAGATAAGATAATCGAGATATGAACCCTAAATCAGAATACATACACCCAAACCTCCTTCTTGAATCATCTTACAAGGACTTACTAAAGCAATTTGATGACTACGGCCATATGATTGCCTGGGCTCGGGAAGAGAAACAGATTGAACTTGAGGATCTTATACGTCAGGACTGCGTATTTGTAGTTGGAGAGCCGGGACAGGGCAAATCACGGCTTGTACGAGAGCTTGCTGTTTTTGCCCAAACAAACGGCTATGGGACCTCAGTGGTTAGACTTAATAAGTTGGGTCGAGACCAATCTATCGAAGATGCACTTAGCGCTTCAGAAGAGCAAGTTAATTTTGATGTCTCAGCTAAGACAAATATGCTGGTATGTTTAGATGCTCTTGATGAAGTTACTTCAAGCAAGTTTCCAGATACAGTGCAGCAGATTCGTCAGTATCTTGCTACCCACCCGGGGCATAAGGTAGTTATAACTTCGAGAATTCACTTTACCAAATATGAGGAAAGTCTTGCTCCTATTAATGCGTCATATGCTCTATTGATGCCAGTTGACCGCCAGGCACAGATAAAGTTACTGAAGCAATACGGACTCACGGATCCGCAGATTGACGAGGCGTTTCTAAAGCTAAAACAGCAAGATAAAGAGACTGTTTTACAGACACCCCGATACTTAGAGTATTTCGCCCAATGGTATGTGCAGCATGGTATTGGCAAAAAGGCTCTGAGCAGGTCCGACATCTTTGACCATTTTGTGAATCAGGCCTTGGGCGAAGAAGATAAAAAGGTCGACAAGCGAATAGCTGCCCTTCGTAGGCGAACGCTCGAAAAACTAGCCTTGGTTATGGAGATTGCTCAAACAAATGCAATTAGCCAAGACGATATGATTACCTTTATTGAAGATTACAAATCCGAAGCCAAACTGCTTTTACTAGGCAGTACTGATGACCTGGATACGATCTACAATCATGGACTTTTAAAGGACGACGGAGAAAAAATTGCGTTTGATAACGCCGAACTACAAGAGTATCTAGCGGCCTCAACGATTAACCGTATGGATGATCCTGGTCGTGCGGCGTTTCAACTGGCAATAGATAAGGTCCAGCGTGCAATTCATCCAAGCTGGTACAGCGCACTTTCGTTCCTGCTCGAGATGCAGCCTGGACTACTTGTGGGTATCATCAATCTCGAAAAAGGCCACTCCAGAAAATCCAGAGCGACCACAGGACCCAGAAACTCACAAATTAATTAGTGGGGGTAAGCTCTGAACTAATCACTGCTGAAGTAAGAGAAGCTATTTTCATCCAGGTCCTCAGTTATTATCTTGAGAACGACATATATATCAGGTTTGAGGTTTCAACGCGATTAGCATTTTATTCTAGCCCTGGTACCGATGCCTACTTAAAAAAATGCGCTGAACAGCTTGAAAAGTCCAAATCATACGCAAATCTTGTAAATATTGCTCAAGTCGTCGGCAGCCTCAAGCGAATCAATCGCTTAAATGATGAAAATTACTGGAAGGAAAAATTACAAGCTTGGGCCTTACTTGATGGCGAGGATGATTTCACTACCGTTCTAAAGCGTCAGGCTGTGCACGCGCTCGAATTCTTTAACGACGAGGCTCTAATAGACGAATTGAAATCCTTACACTCCCACAAAATGAACTAGTAAGACGTGCTTACGAGGGGATGTGCGATGCAATTAATGCAAATAACCCCCAATCGGTGAACACATTCGTAGAAGGGGTTAAGCACGATTCAATCGAAGCTCGAATGTACTTGTTAAATGTTACCTCAAAAGATGGCTTGCTAGCATTATTGAGCGCAATAGCAACGGACGAAGTGTTTCTCCATGAATTGATTGAGCACGACAGCACATTTAGGAAGGATGATAATAAGTTCTTCAGAAACACAGATAAGAAAATGGATGCCGAGCTGCTGGAGAAGTGTAAAAAGTCATTCATAAAGTCTTCGACATTGACCATGGATACTATGTTGATCGTTCCAGCTTTATTGATCAGCTTGTAGAGCTCATTGCTAAGCATGACGCTAACTACTTTACAGAGCTAATTAACTGGGCGCTTGAGAGTGACGAAATACCCAGAATTTTTGATCTTCAGCTTCATCTGTCAAAGATGATGAGGAAATCAGACACCAAGCTTCTCAATGAACATATCAACGACCACCAAGATATTAAGGGCCATCTGCTCCGTATAGCAACAATTCTCGATGACCCTGCTTCGCCCAACCCAGATGCTAAGGAGATCATCAGCGAACTTAGAGAACTCCAGCGCGAGTTATTCAAGGAATATGATGAAGCAGTCCGAAAAATGTCCTTAAGGGGTCAGCGCGACAGAACTCAAGAAGAATTCGATAAAATGATGCAGCTCGTGATAGAGCATGGCCATATTAATGCACTGAATAAAGCGCTGGAAATGTTCAACAAAGAAGATAACAATGAACGTTTCGGTAAGAATGCTGATAAGTACCTATGGTCTCACTGCAAGAAGATCATACTCGACCCGCTTGACCCCGCAACCGCTACACTGACAATCCACGAGAAGAAGCCAGATGGGTCCCAGCCTTTTACAATCAGTAACTACATATGGGCCTACGGTGAGATAGCTAAATTCGCACGCAAGACCGGCAAAGACATTTCAAGCTACCGAAAAAAATTTGTAGCACTGCTGGCCTTCACTTACAACGAAGATACCGATGCTTGCCTTGACTTACTTGGCACTCTTTCTAGCGAGGAATCAAAGATACTGATTGATACATTCAAAAATCTGTCTTCTGATCGAGCACGTTTTCACCCTTCCAACTTTATAGACGCCGTTAAGCGCTTCCATCTAACCGAAGCCGTGGACATCCTTGACACTTTTGTGGATCAAGAAGAGTTCGAGATATATGTAAGACGAGATGCTCTCGAGTTGTCAGAAAACCTAAAACCTAACAAGGAACGACTTAGTGAGCTCGTGAAGAAGCATAGTGATGAGAATAAGGAGTATTCACTAAAACGCACTGCAAATGGGTTGCTTATTACAAAGCATGATGATCCCGAGGCCATTAAGTGGCTCATGCAGAAAATTAAAGACTCTGCAGCAGAATTCGTAGAAAAGACTGGCGTACATAACGTGGGGGCGTTAGAACACGAACTACACGATGGGGAGATTGCGAAGCCACTACGGGAATTATCGGATGCAAGGTACATAGATGATTATCTAGACTTACTGGATTTTTCCTTCCAGCTCTTTGCCAAAGGCGATAAATGGCATAACTATACATACTACATTTGGAAGATTGTTACCGGCTATTTTGATCAGCTTAAGAATGGCCTAAAGTTTGAGCCACTAATGAAGCTTGAGAAATGGGTATCTGAACACCCCAAGCTACCGGGCATCAATTACTTTAAGGACAAGATGGTCGAACTACGGCGATCATACACCGTAGCTATTGATCGCCCCAAAATATTAACGCAGCAATTAAGCTTGCAGAAAAGTACGAACTGAAGACGGTGCGGCTATATCTTCGGTAGAACAGCTTAAGTCTGTGCTCGAGAGAATTATTTGTGAAGAACTAATACCATGGATTGAAACAGACGCGCGTAAGATCATGAATGAAGCTCATGCTCAAAAATTAATAAAGGTACAGCTTGAAGCGAGTTTGCTTAAGAATGGATTTAATCCAAGTCAGTTACAGGTCTGCCACATAATTCGCGAAGCTCAGGAGCTTGACGATACAAGAACGGATTTCTTAATTTACCATGGTTTTATTGGGCCGGTTATCATTGAGCTCAAGCTCTTCTCAAATAAAGACCTGCACGCCAAAGACCTAACTACTAAGAAATCTTACGAAAGACTTAAGAACTATATGCGTCAGTATAAGACCGACCACGCAATCCTACTTGCATTAGACAACGAGATTGCACTAGAAAGAGATGATTTATATAAAAGACGCACAGAGAAAATAGCCGATGCTTACACAACAATCTCGGGTGTTAGCGTGCACTCTGCACGACTATTTGATCGTGTCGAGAAGACTAAAAAGCCTAAACAAAAGAAGAAGAAGAAGAAATGACCGAAGTTGAAGTCAAGGATCTTATAAAAGACTGGCACAGAAATAAGGCCAAGAATGAAAGAGACCCTTTCTTTCGTTTCTTGTGTCACTGGATTTGCTTTAATGCGTGGCTTGATTATCAGTCGAAGAAAAGTACAGACCGGGCAATGCTCAATTGGCTTAAACTTCAAACACAAGACACATCGGATATTATGGCTTCATATGAGGCGATGAAACTAACTACTGTTGGTAACCAGAACCTTCAATCACTAATAACAATGTGCCCAATCCTAGATAGTAAAGGCCGCGGCGATATTTCAATCAGAGACATCAATGATCGTGACAATATTATTGAAGCCATTTACAAGATTAGGTGCAATTTGTTCCACGGTAATAAAAGATCAAGCAGTACCAGAGATACAAAACTAGTCACCTGTGCTAATCAAATAATGACAGAGTGGATTGATGATCTTATCAATACCTGGTGATTACTAATAACGGCTATTATTTTCCGGTTTGATCAGTCTTGAACGATTCCATTTCTTTGTGGAGTAAATCTTCGTCGATTCGTCCTAGCTCTCGGTACATGAGCTTCATTTTAATGAGCATTTGTCGTGCATAAACGGGGTTCGCGTTTTCAGGATCATTTTTCTCAAGGTCGCGAACCATTACGGCAATTTCTTCATCGGTTGGTATGTAGCCAGTCATATTCACAGTATAACACCTCTAATATTTCCGTTATTGTTTACCCAAAATGCCAGACTCTTTCTGTCGATCAACGCGCACTCATTCCCGGCAGCAAGCTTCTGTGCGGTCGTGCTGTAGGTGCTGTTGGTTACTACCATCGCACGATCGCAGCCATACAATTTCAATCCAGTTACGACTTGGCGTACTGCGCTAGCTTTAACTAGTCCCGAGTAATGCTTGACTTGCACACCCCAGCGTAAGCCATCCTTCTCTGCGATGATATCCACCCCCATGTCATATTTTTCCGTAAGCGAAACATTACGATAGCCGTTATTTCTCATGAGTATTGCGACATATTGCTCAAATTCAAAACTATTCATACTGTCTATACTCCTGAGCCCCATGATTCGTCGATATGCAAAATACCTCCAGCCTATTCGCAATACAAGAGCGCAGCCTAATAACGCCAACGCAATAAACGCGATGTGTTCGAGTACCGCCCGGTGTGTCCATGCAGCAGCACCGACAAGGACGACGATGACAAAAGTTACATCAGTACCTTGAGTCCGTGTGTGCCGTGACATATCAAACATCCTCCTCAGGAATAAGTCTTGGAAGCCTGCATCAAATCGCTCCAATTCTTGCCAAAAGGTGTTCCAGTTTTCCCCGAGAGGTCACCAGTATTTTAACAGATGAGATTTTAAACAATTCCGCTAGCCATATGGGAGTACATGGAACACTATTGACATAATTATATACTTTTGATATCATCGTACTATGAGTAATACAACACTTCATATACCGATGGATAAGACCGTCCGAGATGTTTTGGAGACCAAGGCTAAACGGCTCGGCTTTGATTCTGCGCAGGCATATATTCGCGTATGGGCAAAGGCTGAGGCAGAGGACAGAAGCATCGACTATGGTATCGATGATTGGGGAAGGCCGAGTCCTACGGCCGCTAAAAGACTGAATAAAACAACGAGTGAGGCTCTGCGTGGGAAGAATATCTCCAAACCTTTTTTGACTGCACAGGATGCTCTTGATCATCTCGAGTCCCTATGAGGCCAGTAATTTTTCATCGTAATTTTGAAAAACACTATAAACAGCGTATAAAGCCACAGCAAAAACTGTCCGAGCAGTTCAGAGAACGCTACAAGCTCTTTCTTGCAGGTGAACGAGGCAAACCGCTCGATGACCACGCACTTAGCGGAAGCCTTCAGGGAAGACGTGCCTTTTCTATCACCGGCGATGTCAGAGTAATTTATATTGAACAGGCAGATAAAATCATTTTTCTTGATATCGGAACTCACAGTCAGGTTTATTGAGAAGCATATCGGGTTATAGTCCGTCTTAAACACGGTCAGCTTTCCAAGCCAACGTTAAGTTGTTTAAGTTTTTCATCTAAAGCAAGTAAGTCATCGTAGATAAGTTTCCATCCCTGGTCAACCGAGAACAACCAATAAAATTGCCTCAGCATCGCTGGGGCTATTTTATTGGTTGTTCTCAGGAGCCGGACTTCGATTGCGAACGAGCGAACGCGAGTGGCAATGGGGTTCTCTAATCCCCGTCCGCCAACGGGCGGACTAATGGGCGGATTATACCTTAGTATTCTCCGTGAGGCCACCGGACTTGTCTGGGCGGCTGTTTACCGGCTCTTGCAAGCGTTGCCAGAGTTTGGCACTTTGGGCCCTTGCTGTATGGTTCGCTGGGATACAGTCGGAGATCATGGTAGAGCTTGGCAATGTGTTCGTACCACTGCACAACATAGGACCGCTGTGCTGACGGTAGGTTAGCATTGTAGCGCAGATCTTGTCGTGCGGTACAGATGCACTCAGCAGAGCTGCTGTTGACCAGGTAACGCTGGGTTCGGTAGACACTGTAGCGATCAGTGACTCGGATACCCGCGAAGGGTTGGTCGGTGTCTTGCCAAACAATGCTTTGGCATGCGGCGCGCCACGGCTGGCGGTGAGAGTGTAACAAACCTTCGGGCTATTTGGCATCCGCTAGTATCAGGCGTAGCCACCAGCTGCTTGCTAAATGGCCATGGAGTTTCATCTGCATGGCCAGTGGGGGCTGCTCGTATGTCTGCAGTGGGCTGGGCGTAAGCCGGTAACCACGTCTGGTGTTTATGCTGGCGTATGGCGGCGATCTCACCGCCGGATACCACCAAGCTGTAGAGTGAAAGATGCAGCTGTACCACCCGTACGTAACTCATACCCACCACACTAACAAGGTGTACTACCAACAAACGGACATTGGGGCCAAGCGTGACCGCTTGTCCGCCTAAATCTTGACCACTGGTAGCTTTGCCACACGCGAGGCAGACGCCTCGCTCAATGGTGTACTTGGTAGCCAGTTTTGCGTAGTAGTCAGGCCTTAACGCGGGTAGCGGTATATCTTCAACGAAGCGCTCATGCACGGTGATATTTACTGGGTTAAAACTACCGCCACAAGTACAGGTGGTAGGCAGTGGTACGGCCACCTCCGAAGTTATACTCTGGACCGGTGGTACAGGCCGACGGTAAGAGCTAGCCGTACGTGGCTGTTTGGCGGGGCGGTCAGACACCTTGGAGTCAATAGGCGTACCGCACGTTGGCGGACGTCGTTTTCTGCCGAATACCCTGGTCTGAAGCTCCGCGATCTGGATGGCCTGATTCTTGTTCTGCTCAAGTGCTTGGTTGAGTAATTGGCGGAGCTCTTTGTTCTCAGCTTTCAATTCTGCGATCAGTTTGCGATCATGCGCATGCAGCTTCCGGAGGTTCCGGAGTTATACCATGCGTGCTGCAACTTCCTTGTCACTAAGTTTTTTACCGTAGGGCATCTTTTTGTTTTATATGTCCTAAGCTAAAGCCTAGCCCGAACGCCGTGATGAGGCAAGGGGTAGTGAGCGGTTACGAAGACGTATTAACCTCCCATACATCTTGCACACTTTCATCACCTCACTAAAGTAGAAAGGAGTGAAAGTGAGATACCGCAAGATGACAGAGAAACAATTGCTCGTGTATGGAGCACGGATTCGTTTAGGGTGGTTTCGTAAAGCCGAAGAACTCGGGAATGTTGCGGCAGCCTGCCGGTTCTACGGCATTCCTCGACGAACATATTACTACTGGCATAGTCGCTGGGTGAGTCAGGGCAAAGCCCTGACGAGCCTGTACGATATGCCTCGTACGCCAAAGAGCCACACTAATGACGCCGATGACGAGGTAGTGAGTCTCGTCGTGCAGCTTCGCCTTGGTCTTGGTTACGGCGAAAATGCTCTTGCGCATGTCCTCAGGCGGGATTACGGCGTCGCCACATCTGTGCACGGTGTCCACAACATCCTGAGCCGAGCAAAGTTACTAGAAGAGCGCAAAAAGAAGGTACGCAAAACCCGCCAGCTCAGTGACCGTGAGTATTACCCGGGCGAAGTCGGACAGATGGATGTCAAACATTGGAAGCGCAAAGGCTACCAGTATGACATCGTCGACTGTGCTACGAGGATAAAATACAAACGGATCTATCCTGGATGCGACCCTGCGACAACGGTAGATTTTCTTGAGCATGCGGTCAGGTTCTTTGACCCAGCTTTCAGGTTCAAAGGGATTCAGACCGACAATGGCACAGAGTTCACCTACGACCATTTGCCGCAAGTGAGACCGGAAACAGAGTGCCCGACTGTCCGGTGGCTCAGAGAACATGGGATTGAGCACCTCCGCATCCCGCCGTCATCGCCACATCTCAACGGTCGAGTCGAGCGACCGCACGGAGTAGACAAGGATAGATACAAACGGCTAACAACGAATTCGCACACACTTGTCGAATTAAGAGAGTTTTGTAACGAAGATTGTCTCGACTACAACTTTTACCGACCGCATAGTATGCTAGACATGATGACACCGATTGAATACCTGCAAAGCTTGAAGGGTTACGAGCAGGCGACGGTGGATACTAGTGTGCTAGATGTTCGGTAGGTGGACCGCGGTTACGAAGACGGCTATTGACTATAACGTACGAATGTGCTACAATACTCACTTATGATAGACCCCAACCACGAAGCTTTATCGAGTCCACAACCATGGGGCGGTACTACTGACCCTGCAGTACACGACCCGAGTAATTTCCGATATCTTGTACATGCCGTCAACCCATCCGCTCGATTGAACGCTCTGATTATAGCTTCGTATGATACGACGGCCGGCGTCACGTATGACCCTAGCTGGGGTGACCAGAAGATTAGTATGTACGACCAGCCTGAGCGTGCTGCCGACAGAGTTTCCCTTAGTACCTCGCTCATAGACACAGAACATACCGGTACTTGGGGTGAAGCTGGACTCATACTAGAAGCTCCTGAACCTAACGTTATACTGACTTCAGACACTGACGTCGGAGCACGCAATAACAACCTTGATGCTTTACTCAAGCAAGCTGATAATCACGGCGTTATGGATGCTGACAGTCTTTTGGCACAAACGTACCCTTCGAGCTATAACGAGGTAGTAGTTGTTGCAAAACGTGACGAACAGCCGGTCAACGTTAAGGGTTTTTTCTACAAGGTTACACAGTCTGGGAAGCCTTACAACCCACAGCTGGCACTGCGTATGCAGTCACATGCTGAACGTCTCGGGTTACCGGTTGTGCCAATAGTAGAAAAAGGTTTGTATGCAGACGATAAGGTCGAAGAGTGGGATGGTAAAATTGCTGTACACCACGGTGGGAACCGGGTACTTCTTACGGGTTTTGAACCACAATCGCAATTTCGTGTATATGACGAACGACAGAGGGCTCGGTTCGCTACACCGGAAGATATTGACGGAGCACTGAGCTTCGCTACACAGACAGGTAAGCTCGAGTTAACGGAAGCACAATTAATAGCCGAAGCTTACCGAACCGCCGACAAGAAACGTCAGACGCCTGCTGTAGAGTTCGACGAGGACGGTACGGTTAAAGGTATTGCATACATTACCGGATACGGCGATGCTGAGACAAAAGTTTCACTCGGCAAGAGGGGTCACAGCTACCGCACCAACTTAAAGCGACAATCTGAAAAAATTCAGGAAGTACTGTTAAGCATGGGAGGTCCAGGGATGATAGGTTTTGACAGTGATAATGATTACCAGCCGATATCTCCGTTTGAAGCCAGCAGCATGGTAGAGCAGGCGTGTGCAGGACTTGACGATGAACATGCCGACCAAGTACGTCAATGGTACCAGAAGCATCGTGGCGTTACTGAACAGCAGTGGCAGCATCACCAATCATCTAGAAAGTTGCTAGGCTCATACGGTATGCAGGACTCCGATTACAATTTCGACAAGGAATATCCACGAGCTCGACAACACTAACGACACCTTCCGGACCTTCGATATAAGAATAAGCGGCGATGGTACCTAGAAAGCGGGTTTATACGGGGGTATAGACTAAATTCATATACTGCCAGGCTGTTTATTTAAAAAACTTGCCTCAGCATCGCTGGGGCTATTTTATTGGTTGTTCTCAGGAGCCGGACTTCGATTGCGAACGAGCGAACGCGAGTGGCAATGGGGTTCGCTAATCCCCCGTCCGCCAACGGGCCGACTAATGGGCGGATTATACCTTAGTATTCTCCGTGAGGTCACCGACATGAGACTCATCAAACTTAGATGGGTCTTTTTTGTTTGTTATGATAGTTGTAATGGACAATAAAAAACATATTCAATCAGTCGAACTGGTAGCAGATAAGGTGAAGAGTTTTTACGAAAATAAAAAACCATTTCGTATATTTCATGGATCGACAAATTCGACGAGAACTTTAACATTTAAAAGAGATGAGCTGCTAGATGTTAGCATGCTGAACTGTAATATATCTATTGATACCAAAGCCCAGACGGCCATTGTTGAACCGAATGTGCCCATGGATAAGTTACTAGCGGCAACGCTGTATCTAGGACTACTGCCTCCGGTTATAACAGAATTTCCCGGTATAACTGTTGGTGGTGGTATTCAAGGGGGTGCAGGAGAGAGCAGCTCCTTTAAGAGAGGCTTCTTCAGTCAAAATATTAATTGGTGCGAAATGATTCTTGCGGATGGAACGGTCATAAAATCTTCTTCGGAAGAGAATAGCGATCTTTTTTATGGTTCAGCTGGATCGATGGGAACTCTGGGTGTCATTACAGCAGTAGAGATACGGTTAGTGCCGGCGAAGAAATACGTGCAGCTCACATATATACCTGTAAATAGTTTTGAATCTGCAAATCAGACAATGCTAGAGCAGTCGAACCAAGATATAGATTTTTTGGATGGTATAATGTTCGGCTCTGATTCGGGATTAATAATAATTGGCCAGCTTACTGATGGAGTGTACGGAAAGGTTCAACGTTTTAGTCGCGCCCATGATCAATGGTTTTATTTGCATGCTGAAGTGATCAATAGCCAGGGAAAAGAATACTCGGAGACGGTGCCCTTAACTGACTACCTATTTCGTTATGACAGAGGAGCATTTTGGGTAGGTCGATTCGCATTTGAACGATTTAAAGTACCCTACAATCGGTTTACGAGATATTTGCTTAATCCAATCTTGCATACACGAAAACTTTATCAAGCATTACAAGAAAGTGGAGCATCACAAGAACACATCGTACAAGATTTATCATTGCCATACGATCAAGCTGTTCCATTTCTTCGCTATATACATGATGAATTGAATATATACCCACTATGGCTTTGCCCCATAAAGCCTGCGCCCAAGTCACCATTTCTTTGTAACTCGCTGCCGACAAATTTAGTAATTAATGTCGGAGTATGGGGACCACGAACACCTAATTACGACCAGTTCGTGAGTGCAAATAGGTCAATAGAGCTGAAATTAGCTGAGCTACAAGGAAAAAAATGGCTTTACGCCCATACCTACTATAATGAGGCTGAATTTTGGAACATATATGACAAAAACTGGTACGACAAGTTGCGGACGAAATACCGGGCAACGACATTACCCGACATTTATACTAAAACAAAAGTACGTGAGCGGGTAGAAGTCGACGCGAAACGTGGCTTATTCAAAACTATATTCGGCAGAGCTAAACTGCGAATTGTAGACTAACCACACGCCGGCACAGTCAACTAACATGGAACAAACGTAAACCGTAAGAAAGTTAACGGGTCATGGAATAGCTCTGGTTGGTTTGTTCTAGCCATCCATTCACGGCAGAGATCTTCTAGCTGATGGGTCAGGATCCTTTGCCCATAGAGTTTTCGCATGTGGGGCTTAGCAACACTCCAGATGCGCTCGGCACTGTTAGTGTTGGCATAAGCTAGTCATGAGTTTTCTGACAGTTTGGTGACAAACCAGTTGCATCCACCGTGTTTTTGAGAGGATTACTGTCAGATAATCTGTTAAAATCATGGCATGAATGTAAACCGCCAAGCTAAAGTAGTGCTGTGTTACGGCGACAGTAATACTTGGGGTCAGAATGACGATAATAATTTCGCTAGTAGGTATGCCAGTAATGTTAGGTGGACTGGTAAGCTCCAAGAACTGCTTGGTGACGGGTACTACATTATAGAAGAGGGCTTGGGTGGCAGAACAACCAATCTAGATCGTTACAACCCTGCTAAGCAGTCACAAAACGGTTTATCCTATTTCAAGTCATGTATTATCAGTCACTCTCCTTTGGACATGGTTGTCATTATGCTTGGTACTAATGACCTGAAATCACGGTACGAACGTCCTGCCCGTGAGATTGCTGACACGCTGAAATTGTTTGTCGATGAAGTTTACGCTAACAATTCGAATGCTGTAATTCTGTTGGTGGCACCTATATTTGTTGACGACACAGCACCTAAGTTTACTGAGTATTATGCCGGCACATACGATAAGGTATCCGCCGAAAAATCTAGACAGCTTGGTAATGAAATCAAGCGACTAGCCGACGAAACGAATTCATTGTTCTTCGACGCAGCCACGGTTTCTAAGCCTGGCAAAGATGGCATCCATTTAGACGAACAATCACACTCACTATTGGCACAATCACTAGCTGAGATCATAAAGAATGAGTAGCTGGTGGCAATTAGGAGAGGAAAGTGGCCAGTTTGGTACTAATCGGGCACTTTATCAATCAGACCACCTCCGTGGTATAACCGCAGCATTAATATCGGCTGTTGCTAGCGCTGCATATATAGTTATAAACAAATATGTGTACCTACACTATGCGGTTAAACCAGCGCAGTACGTACCAATTTTTATGATTGCAACGGGCTTTTATGGCCTTCTTAACGTAGTTTTTCACATATGGAAACAACGTGGCACTCACCAGAAGTACAAAAAGGGTCCATCCCTATTCGTCTACGCTGTCATCATTTCAGCTGGGCTTGGGCTAGTAGTTGTAGGTCAATATTTCACGAGCGCCGTTAACTCTAGCATTATTTTCCCGGCGATTATTGTTTGGACAGCGATTTTCTCGTGGGTGCTTCTAAGAGAGCGTTTCACTCGCTCTCAAATCATATGGTGTGTCGTCTTGTTCGTGGGTCTTTACATAGCGATTGTCGGTTTTCGTAGCTTGACGTTACATATTGGTGACCTAATCGTACTCGTCGGAACTGCTTTCGTTGGCTTTTCTAATGCCTACTCGCGACCATTGATAGCCCGCGTTGGATCTGTGGTCGCCACAAACGCACGCGTTATCGTTGGTGCATTGATGGCAATACTAATTGCATTGTTTACACTACGAGATGTAAGTATTAATAGTGGAGTTGTAATTTGGGCATTGGCAGCCGGTTTTTGTCTATACATCGGCGCGAGATCTTTTGCCCTGGCTACTCATTTAATCGATGCTAACCATACCTCCGTAATCAACAACATGCAGATAATCTTTGTGGGTGTTCTAAGTGTTTCTGTACTTGGGGAAGACTATTCAGTTGAAAAACTAATCGGTTCTCTCATTGTTCTAACTAGCATCATTTTCATTGCACACGCCCGAAGCCGGAAAACTGCTACCAAGTAGCTCAACCACGCTTCAGAACCAACACAAGTTTCTATGTTTGGCGCGATACTGGCGCTACAGACAATCATGATAAAAATCCCGCCTACTAGTGGCGGGATTTTTACATAAGTCTAGAGCGGTCAGTCACTACAACCCTGAACAATACTTATCCGTAAATATAGCACACTTTGCTTGAAAATGCTAGTTGTTATCCGAGGCGGATTAGAATTGTCGGCGACGGCGCATACTGAAACGGCGCTTTGTTTGTGGCGCAAATGGTGTTGCAGCGAGCGGATCCGGCGACTCAAATGGCTCGGCAAGTGGCAACGGTGATGCCCCAAAATCAGCTGCAAGGTATGCCCGCTTGTGGCGGCGGAAAAGCAAATGACGGTACCATAGGAACCCACCGACTAATGCAGCCGAAGCCAAGGCAATGACATTGCCTGCGCCCGTTTCGGGCAGCGTTGCGGCTGGTGCAACACAGCGAACATCGTCTGCTGGTAGGCTTGCGTCGTACTGGCATGGGTTGCAGCGAATATCGCCAACCGGAATGCCCGGCTTGCACTCAGGTACGGCTGGTTTAGATGGCTCAACTTTGGCGTAACAGTTAAAGCCTGACGCCTTCTCGACGCCAAACACATCAAAGTAGAGGGTTGCATGGGCGCTATACGTTCCTTGAGTTGGATACGTGTAGTCGGTAGTGATAGTACTGCTCCCCGCCGTAGCATTAACGCTGCGACTTTGCCCATCGCCAAAGACAAACAGTGCACGTTTTAGTACTGCGCCGTTGGCGGTTTTTGACTCTGCGGTAAACCGATAGCCCATGGTTTGTCCGGAGAGCAGAGGGCCAGTTAGCCGCGAACATTCATAGACGGGCATAGGGTTCGTCACTACAGCAGTATCGCAGTCATCGTCTTTTGTCGGCTCGCCTGGGTTCACTTCTGGGGCACTGACACAGGCAGTGTTTGTTATGGCTTTGTCTGAGTAGGTCGTTACTTTTGCCGTTATTTTCAGGGTAACACTCGCATCTTTGGCAAGGCTTGGAATGGTATGTGTATAACTTTTGCCGTCAGCGGCTACTTTGCCGGTATCTGCTTTTACAAACACGACACCAGCTGGAGCTTTATCTGTCACGACAACACTAGTGAGTGCCTGTGAACCGGTGTTTTTAATAAGCAGACTATAGATAAATTCTTCGCCTACCTTTACTTCCTTGGTTTCAGCATCATTGACCTTTTTCTCTATGGAGACAGCTGGGACATCGACCCGAATGGGTAGCTGGCAGGTTTGACTGGTCGAAGTAATGCTCGTCCCGCCCGGAGCGCTGGCGGTAATAGTTAATTTTGCTGTATAAGTGCCTACTTTGTCGTAAGTGTGCTCAACTGCTTCAGTTGGATTTGTTTTGGTCACTGGCGCAGAACCATCGCCAAAGTCGTACACATATTTTGTTATTTGTGCGAGACCTGTTGCTCCTGCAGAAGCCGTAAAACGGTAAGTATTGGCCTTGCCGGCAACAGGTGATCTATTGAGCGCATTACATGTCGCGCCAGATGCAACTTTATCGCCTAAAACCGGATTTCCACAAACATTCATAACTGTAAACTGTGGGGTGCCGTTGCCGTCAAAGAGAACCTTAACCGCAAAGCTTTCTCTGCCACTAGCCCACCGCTGAGAAGGAGTTCCCGTGTAGTACGTCTTGCCTCCGATGCCGATTGCCGAAGAATTATTAAAATTAGACCGACCCATAGTTTTACTGTTTGTCATGACTGTTTGACCGTTCACGACTACTCTGCCGTCCCTGTAGACTGTCCCGTCCTTGGCGCTGCCGACAAATCTGGTATAATCTGCGCTACTAAGCCCAGAATACTGAAAGATTGCTTGCAGGTCTGTATGCCCAAGCCCATCACGATTCGCACGTGTAACATCTATAAAATTCTGACTAGAGGTGAAGCCGCAGTGCATAATTGCATTTGTATCACAGTCCCCTGCGTTGACTTTCGGCGCGACAACCCCAAAGACCGCAACGAGCGAAATTATTCCAGACAAAAAAACTAGCTTTGCTCTTGAAGTTTCAAGTCGTATTTTTGTATTAAATGACTTCATAATGTTTTTTTGCCTTCTTTCTTGTAGAGTATAACCGTATTATTACATACGATTTATAGATGTACAACCCCACAGCGTGTAGACCGGTTTTAAGCAAAACCCCGCATCTCTTTGACAGAGAGCGGGGTTTTTGGAGTGAGCGGTCAGTCTTGCTCGTTTGTCTTGAGAAGTTCTAACTTTCTCGGGAAAGTTTGCGGCTCAAGAACAACCGATAGCCCACAGCGCTCAGGACACTTACGAATCCAAACAGTCCTATGACACTACCGGCACCCGTGTCAGGAAGAACCTGTGGTGTTGTAGGTGTGGTTGGGGTAGTCGGAGTAGTTGGGGTTGTAAATGTTACTGATTTTACGCAGTCTGCGTTATCTGCTGCGTACTTATCTTCGCCGTTGACATCGAACAGAAGCTTTACGCTCACACTAAACGTTCCGTCAGTTCCGTAGGTATGGGTCAAAGTAGTTTTGTCTGTTTCAAATGGTATGACATTTTGGCTACCATCACCCCATACGAGCGTCGTGTTTTTGTACGTCGCACCGTCTTTGGCAGTGTACTTAACTACCGCATTAACCGTACGATTTTCGTTGTTTGGTGTCAGTTTTAGGTCGTCACAGCTGTAGACTGGTATCACTACTGGGGGAGTTTTTACGGTGACAGTTGCATCATCGCAATCATCTTGGTCTTGACCTGGCTGATTAGGTACTTCTGTAGCATTGACGCAAGCCGTGTTGTTTAGCGTGCCTTCAGTGTACTTAGTAACTTTTGCTGTCAAAGTGAAGCTCATGCTTTCACCTATTTTTAGGCTGGGGATGACGTAGTTCCAGGTGTTGCTGGTAATTGTTCCGACACCATTGGCGCTGACGAGTTGAATATTGGTATTTGAGGCAGGCGTATCGGTAACGGCGACGTTCTTCAAGTCTACTTCACCGTCGTTGGTAACTTTGATCTGGTAATTGTAGTTCTTTCCAACTTCAACTTCTACTGTTTCTTTACCTTCAACCTTTTTGTCTATCTTGACGCTTGGCGTCTTTTGGACTGGAGGAGGTGTAAAGGTAACTGTCTTACTACAAGCAACGTTCGCTGCAGGAGCTTTGTCTGTACCGTTGACCGTAAACAACATGTTTGCTTGTACAGTGTAAGTGCCAGCGGCGGCATAGGTGTGATTACCGGTTGTACCTGTTATGACATTTTGGCTACCATCACCCCATACGAGCGTCGTGTTTTTGTACGTCGCACCGTCTTTGGCAGTGTACTTAACTACCGCATTAACCGTACGATTTTCGTTGTTTGGTGTCAGTTTTAGGTCGTCACAGCTGTAGACTGGTATCACTACTGGGGAGTTTTTACGGTGACAGTTGCATCATCGCAATCATCTTGGTCTTGACCTGACTGATTAGGTACTTCTGTAGCATTGACGCAAGCCGTGTTGTTTAGCGTGCCTTCAGTGTACTTAGTAACTTTTGCTGTCAAAGTGAAGCTCATGCTTTCACCTATTTTTAGGCTGGGGATGACGTAGTTCCAGGTGTTGCTGGTAATTGTTCCGACACCATTGGCGCTGACGAGTTGAATATTGGTATTTGAGGCAGGCGTATCGGTAACGGCGACGTTCTTCAAGTCTACTTCACCGTCGTTGGTAACTTTGATCTGGTAATTGTAGTTCTTTCCAACTTCAACTTCTACTGTTTCTTTACCTTCAACCTTTTTGTCTATCTTGACGCTTGGCGTCTTTTGGACTGGAGGAGGTGTAAAGGTAACTGTCTTACTACAAGCAACGTTCGCTGCAGGAGCTTTGTCTGTACCGTTGACCGTAAACAACATGTTTGCTTGTACAGTGTAAGTGCCAGCGGCGGCATAGGTGTGATTACCGGTTGTACCTGTTATGACATTTTGGCTACCATCACCCCATACGAGCGTCGTGTTTTTGTACGTCGCACCGTCTTTGGCAGTGTACTTAACTACCGCATTAACCGTACGATTTTCGTTGTTTGGTGTCAGTTTTAGGTCGTCACATGTCAGTACCGGAACAACAACCGTGTTCTGTGCTTTTACGGGATTACCACATGACTTAATGACTGCTCCAACAAAACGTCCTTGAGCATCAAGCCACACAAAGGCAGATATTTGGGTGCTTGCAAAACTTACACTCGGTGGTCTCTGATAAAAGGTTTTGCCTCCAGCTTGGATGGTTGTACTACCCGGCATGTATTGTCGACCGACAGTTACAGCATTATTTGCCACAACCTTGCCGTCAACGAGAACTTTGCCGTCCTTTGTAACGTACCCCGATTTGGCACTTGCTGCGCCGTTAACCATACTACTTGTGATGCCGAAATAGTCATACAGCGACGGAATGTCGCCGGTATACTTAGCTTTCAGTGTTGCGGCATCGTAAGCACCACAATACATGACGGCATTAGCATCACAGTCAGCCGCACTTGAGCTTCGAGAATCAACGTACAAATTAGTTGCACTATATAATACAGCCATAAATAAGACGACAGCAGATACTGTAAGTACCTTCTTAAATCGTTTCCCAGTGCCCTTGAAATTGAACATAGTCTTCTCCCTTTTCTCACAACTTATACATTTTTATCGCAGAGATCGAAGGTGATCTGTGCCCTGACCTTGATATTACTATGTTTTGGTTTTTTTGTCAAGTGTATTGTTTACTGACACTTGCTTTGTCATGCATTTTCGTTTTGTATTGATTGTAGTAGCGTATTTGGTTTTTGTCAATAATGTTTAACTATAAGCGTTTTGGTCGAAATCCGATAGGCCTCGGATCAAGCACTCACTGCGTATGCCACGCCCGCTAGACTTTTCAGTCAACCGGTGTACTTTAATAGAAACCCTATGCCCCAGGTTTTCCGAAGTCAAAAGCAATCTTGATTCAGTTTTCCAGTCGATGTTCTTTTCGCCGCGAATAACCCGTGCTCGGCGCTTAGACCGAGCCCTATCAACGAAGCACTACTAGCCATACGCCGTTCAAATACTGCTTGGTTTGCTAAAGCGGAAGCCAAAGGTGCTGCCTTTGCCTTCTTGGCTCTCAAAAATTACACTGCCACCCTGAGCAACAATCACTTTTTTGGCCATGTACAAGCCCAGCCCTGTGCCGTCCGGCCTCATACGGCGAGCATTATCTGCCCGATAAAACTTGGTGAAAAGGTGCCTATGTTGCTCCCGCGGAACGCCTATGCCATTGTCTTTTATTCGCAGCTCAACAGCTGTGAGCGTCTCGATCAAGGCAACCTCTATGTGGCCCTTTTCGGGCGTGTAATATATAGCATTGTCTAAAAAGTTCATCACCACCTGATGCATCTTGCCCTCGTCCAGCGGCAGCAGTACGAATGTCTTTGGCGCAGAATAAGTAATATGTACATTTTTTGCTTTGGCAGTTTCATTCAGCTGCTCAACTTCTTGGTCAACGACTACACGCAGGTCAGTTGGCGCAGCGTCTATGACAAACTTACCGGTGTTTAGGCGGGACAGGTTCAATAAGTCGGCGATAAGGTTCACCATCCGTTGACTGCTCATGAACGACTGTTTGAGTAACTGCTCCTGCTGTGGCTTCAGTGGGCCCGCATCGCCCTCCAGCACCATACTAAGGTAACCCTTGATGCTTGTCAGCGGCGTCCGCAACTGGTGAGATGCCATAGATATAAACTCATCCTTGGTCTCATCTAGTTTCTTGAGTCGCTCATTGGCTGCGCTATACTTCCGTGTCTGCTCCTCAACCCGTGCCTGAAGCGTTTTGTTAAATTCCTGAATTTCCTCAAAATGCAATGCGTTTTGGATGGCAATCACGAGGGTATTGGCAGCCGCACTCATAACCTGGATGTCTTGCTGGTCATACGGCTTTCCACTCTTACGTGAGCCAAAAAGAATATACCCCAAAAGATCCTGTTTAGTACGCCCTACCGCCACCAACCTCGCCGCCGCCGCAATGTCATAAGACCCATGGCTTTCATTGCTAAGATAAAAACCTTCGGGAATTGTCGCGACAATAACATTGTCTTGTTTATGCTCAAAAGCCCGCCTGATCATGTTGGCATCAATATTTGTATTGTCACCTGATGATCTATTGACCAAATGCATCTTACCACTCTCAAGATCTTTGAGAACAAAATCACATTGTTCTGGCTTGAGTGCTTTACTGAGTACCTCTGCACTTGAGTCAAGTAAATCCCTCAAGTTGATTTTCGAAACTAGTGTTTTATTTAGTTCGCTCAATATCAATGCCGGATCATAAGAATCTCGAAAGAAAATCCGGTTGGAGATTCTGTTAAACCATAGCATCAAGCGAGAATAATTTGTCGCACCGATTGTACCAATGGCCACGGCAAAAATAAATTGCCACCAGGAAAAGTTGATGTCAAGAATAACCACCATAACAAAAATAAGTGGGGCTACATATAGAATTGCTAGTACTAACATAGTCAAAGAGTAAGCGGCTGCGCGCACGGCAAATGCACGAATATCAAAAAGATTATGGCGCACCATTGCATAGCCGACCATGATAACAAAAAAAGCAGAATAAACAGGCGTTAAAGCAATGAATCTCAAGTCACCCTCAGCGGCTGGTAAATACATACTTGTTATCGGGGCTAGAAAAAGTACAGGTAAAAAACCGATGAGAAGGTATAGCGACTGTGCTCGTATATGAGGTTTGTGATTACGCCTGAAGCCATCACTTAATTCCCGGGTGATTAGATAAACAAAATAACCCACCAGGACACCGTATAGGCTCATCCCCCAACCAAATCTTAAAATCTGCCGCGGCCCTTCGTTGATGAAGCCGCCAATCACAAACGGCGTCAGGCTGAACACTACGGCAATAATACCTATTCCAATTCTAAGCGGCTGCAGATTATTTTTTTCAGGGATTTTGACCAAACCCACGATCAAGAAGTACGTACTCATTATCGCTGTTGCAGTACATGCCATAACAAGGCGCGCATATACAATCTTTTGCTCTCCTTCGGCACCCGTCGAAAGAAAGTTGAACAAACCTAGCAAAACGTAAGCAAGAGAAGTAAACAGATATACTTTATCTGTTTTTTGTCGAGAATTTTTCACCCATACCACCAAGCCGGTCAACACACTCAATAATATACTAATCACAGCAATTATTAAGGCGGCACTCATTGGTTTTAGTATAACTGAATAGTCATTAAAGCATAGGCTGAATTGTATTTATCAGCTCAAATACATCTTGAGTAAGCTAACCGTTTGACTGATTAGCACGCCTCCTAGACTCCGCGTAAGACTTTACTGCCAGTGCAGTTCTTATCCAGGTTAATAAGTTATGCTCTGGACCCAGATTAAAAGTATCACGGGGGTTGTCGTAATATCTGCCCGTTGGCAAGTCGTGCCCAAGAAGAATCTCTGCTGCTGCAAACTCAACGTCGGCACCACCCCTTGTAGCTGTCGCGCCTTTTTGAGGCATCCCTCCTAAGTGTGCGTCGCGGCTCATAACCGATTGCATCATGCGAACGGATAGGTTTGTAGCACCGGTATGCGCCAACATCAAACTTTCTTTTTCAGCTTCAGAAATAGGGAATTCGCTTATACGGATTGTGTCGGCGCGCGATATTCTTCCCATGAACGGTAATTTACGTTTCTTATCACGTAAATCGTGACGCTCCACGTCTATCATTGATTTGTCATGCAAGTCAGCGGGCATAATCAAAGGTATTCTTCTGCGCTCTGCAAAAAGCCTTAATAAGGCTTTAGCAGACATATCATCGACTGCCTCGACAATAATATCGACGCCTGCTTTGAGGAGCACTCTCTCGTCCCCCGCGTGGAATCCATCCGGCAAGTGAGTCTGTTTAATCCATGGATCAACCTCACTAATATGACGAGCGAGGATAGCTACCTTACTTGCACCGACATCTCGAACCGTTCCGTCAATACGATTCAAGTTTGAGCTATCTAGCGTGTCACCGTCACCGATAACATAATGATTTCCTATACCCGATTGGACCATACTCCTGGCAGCCTTGCTGCCAACACTAAGCCCGATACAAGCAATCGTTTTTTCACGAAGTGTTCGCTGTTGATCGCGCGTCCGTAGATCTCTGTCACGATAATTTCTCACCCCCCTGTGGTCCTCTTCGTCCAAATATAAAACTATTTCCCCAGACCAAGGGAAGAAAACATACGACCCAAACGTTTGTCCTTGCTCTATGACACTCTGATGAAACTCACGCCGCATATCTTGGTTTTTTTTGTCTGCAGGGTATAGATAAGTAAACAAATCATTTGCTAGCGGTTCTGTTTGGGCTCGAAAACCAGTGACTTTCCCAGCACGCAACAGCGCCTCAAAGCGGATCTCTTCAACTGGAGAATCCAGTTTGAATATCTGTGGAGGCTGCCAATCATCTGGATCTTTTCTGACCGTATCCAGATGCCGAAATGCCTCACATAAATTGCTTGCTTCGAACGCAGGACTGCTGCTCATGAACTTAATTCTCGGGATCGTGATGATAGTAACATAGACCCAAATAGTGCTCTGGCTGCCACCTGCTCTTCTGAAAGATGACCTGCCGGTAATGAATCACTAAAGAACAGGAAGCCACCAATATAACGTTGTCTTGTTTTTACATCGGGGGCAGTACTTACGGCAGCCAACAAGTTTGATACAAAAGCATCAGGTCGAATGAGCACTGGCAATAATGTTGTTTGTCGTCGATACGGGTTCTCTTCCAGCACAACCGGAGTACCGATTACTTCAAGATTATTTGGTGAAAGCTGTGGAGTCAACGCATCATGTGCTTCTTTAACCATGCTGCAATACAGTAGCATTTCTTTTCCGACCGTATAACCTAAAACTTTTCTAATCACTTCAGCTACGCCTGTAGTCTGGCGGTCTTTGGATGCATTTTTGTCTTTCTCATGCGCAGCTCTCGACTTTGCTAAAGCACCCATCTCCATCAAAGGCTTACCGGATTGAATATGCTTACGCATAACTAACAGTTGTTCTGGTGGCAAGCCACTTTTTATCAAACCGAACGTTGGCATTTTCTTAGGGTCTGCGACGTCGACTAGCCGCGCGCCAGCCGTATCGAATGAATCCGTCAAACTGCGAGCAGCAAAATGTATTATGCCAGTCTTAAGATGCCCAGATTTATCAATGTGTGGTAACAGAAAATTATCGGGAGATTCGGCAGCTGGCTTAGCAAGCCCCGTCTCAAGATAGCCCTCGAACATCGTTCTTCTTGCCAGATCGATTACTGGTTTGCTCCCGCGCTCTGCCGGTCTTGCCATCCAGTGAGCATACATATCAGGAAAAAATAAATTGCCCTGGCGCCCTTCTAGCTGCAAACTAATACCGAGTGCATTCCCTGGCGTATCCCCTGATGTATTTGGATCCTTTAACTTCATTATGTTATTATTAATAGCATACTTTTAGTACTTTGTCTATTAGTTTGTGTGGCTATAAACAAACCAATACCTCCGCTGTTCGGATTAAAAAACCACATTCGGCGCCACTACAGCACCTCCGTGATATGTCTAAAAAGTACCTTACTAGCCAAATGTTTAATATTTGAGACGGGGACAGGGGAGATACAAAGTTACCCAGTGGCTATCCTGATGAGCTAGGCTTCCTTAGCCTACAGTTTGGTTTTGTACTGCCATAAGCCAAGTTACATAACGGCGTAGAATCAGGGGTTATGTTTCGAGCTTGAAGGGAATGTTGTATACTACGCTTATGACGAGAATAGCCATCATAGAAGACGATCAGGCTATTAGTATGATGTACCGGATAAAGTTTGAGGCCGAAGGTTTCACTGTTGAAACAGCAGCCAACGGTAGACTCGGACTAGAGCTGGCTGAAAAGATGAAGCCAGACATCATCCTTCTCGACCTCATGATGCCCGAGATGAATGGCGAAGAAATGCTCACAAAACTACGCAAAACAAGCTGGGGTAAGGACATCAAAGTCGTGATACTGACCAACTCTGGTGAGGAGCAAGCACCTCCCGAACTAAAAGCGCTTGGCATTTGCCGCTACATTGTCAAAGCAGAAATGACCCCCCGTCAGGTTGCCGAAATGGTCAAAACCGTCCTCGCCGCCTAAGCACCCACCCGAGTATGTGAAAGGTTAGACCTCGCACATAAAAATCTCAATGGTCTAAGATGTGCATGTGTGCAAAAAGTATGTGCGAGGTCTAACCTTTCACATTTCGTCACGGGTGACATCGTTTGCGAGTTGCCACTTTAGATCCTCAAGCTCACGCTGCTGATCCACATATTCTGCTACGAACGACAGATACTCCTGCCTATCTCCAAACAGGTCGAGTACCCTGTCACTACGAAGCCACTTTGGTTCCTCACCCTTGGCGTAATACTTGTAGCTCGAGTACGGCCAGACAGCGTATGCGTCTGGATTTAGATGAATATAGCGCGAAATATGGTACAAATATGCATCACTGGTTATTCGCGAGGCTTTATATGGCCCCTGAAAAAGCGATCCGACGCGATTATATTTTTCATTAAAGTACATCACATAACCTGTACTCACGCGGCGCATAAGTTTTTCTACGCCGCTTTCGGTCATTTGATACACAAGCAAATGAAAATGATTCGGCATCAGGCAGTATGCTAAAAGCGCAACTTCACTTTCAAGCGAAGGAAAACGGTGTCTATTATTTTTATTGGCATCCCGCCTGTCGTTGGCAAGATATTTTTTTAGTAACCCCAGGAAAACGGTGTAATCTTGGTCGTCAGAAAAAATAATTCTTTTTTCAACGCCCCTATTATATACATGATAGTACGCTCCCGTCTCAAACTCTCGCACAACATTTCTACTAGGCATATGTGAAAGGTTAGACCTCGCACATACATTTTGCAAGCATGAACATCTTAGAACATTGGGGATATTTATGTGCGAGGTCTAACCTTTCACATTAGAAAACGGGGTAGAATGGAGGGATGAAGGTAGCGATTATTGGGTACGCGACTGAAGGCGAAGTCAGTTACAAATATTTTTTGAAGCGTGGCCACAACGTCACTATATGTGATGTCAATCCAAGCGTTGATACTCCTACAGGTGCACAGACACAGCTGGGAGAAAACTATTTGGACGACCTTGGTAGGTTTGACTGCATAGTTCGTAGCGCCGGCATACATCCCAGCTTAATTTTTGAGAAAAATCCTGGCGTCGAGGCCAAAGTTACAACTGCTGTCGATCAGTTTCTTTCGGACTGTCCGACAAAAAATGTCATCGGTATAACGGGTACTAAAGGCAAAGGAACCACCAGCACATTGACCGCAAAAATTCTCGAAGCAGCGGGACAGACCGTTTGGTTAGGCGGTAACATTGGTCGTTCGCCACTGGAGTTCATTGATAATGTGCAGCCCAACGACTGGGTCGTGCTGGAGCTCAGTAGCTTTCAGCTTTCCGACATCACCCACTCGCCACACATTGCCGCTTGCCTCATGGTTGTACCAGAGCACCTCGACTGGCACACTGACGTGGCTGACTATGTTAAAGCAAAATCACGCTTGTTTGCCCAGCAAGATAGCGACGATGTTGCAATTTATTACGCCGAGAATGAGGCATCCAAAGAGATAGCGGCTACCGGCGCAGGGCAAAAAGTGTCCTACTACGCCCATCCCGGGGCTTGGGTTAATGGCAACATGATTACTATTGACGGGCAAGATATCTGCACGACAGATAAACTAAAGCTCCTCGGGGAACATAACTGGCAGAACGTCTGCGCCGCCACAACAACCGTTTGGCATGCTTTATCGCCAGAGTTACCAGACGAAATCAACAGAGTAAATACCGCAATCCGCGGTGTACTGACGACATTTTCCGGCCTTGAGCATCGTTTAGAGTTTGTACGCGAGTTTGCCGGCGTTAGATACTACGATGATAGCTTTGGAACTACCCCAGAAACCGCAATTGTCGCAGTGCAGGCATTTAAGCAACCGAAGATTATCATCCTGGGCGGCTCTGATAAGGGAGCGCCGTATGACGAACTAGCGCGTGCCGTTTCAGTGGGCAACGTCAAAATGGCTCTGCTCATTGGTGACCAAGCCACTCGCATTCAGGCGGCGCTGGAAAAGGTCGGGTTCCATGCATTTATGCCCGGTGGCAGTTCCATGACTGAAATTATTACTAACGCTAAGGGCGCGGCACAAACGGGTGATGTCGTATTGCTTTCAACTGGATGCGCCAGTTTTGGCATGTTTCAAAACTATAAGGACCGGGGCAATCAGTTTAAGCAAGCCGTGCAATCACTCGCTTAAGCTCGGCAACAATAGCCGTCTCTGGTTGCATAACATCAGCTTGTAAACTGGCTATCTCTTGTATTTGGTCTTCAATCCAGTGGTAATGCGTACAACCCAGTACTATTACATCGGCGCCCGCCTCAATCACGGGCTCTATTACCTGCCGCAAGGTGGCTTCGTTTATCTCATTGTGCTCAATAAGCCATGACCAATTAGCGCAATCCGGTTCCAAAACTTTAACGTCGGCGGCATACAGTCGCTTCAACTCCGCATAGCGCGAGCTCGCCAAAGTTGTGGGCGTTGCGCACACCGCTATAATCCCTGTTTTTGTCTGCTCGGCAGCAGGTCTAACCATTGGCTCGGCAGCAACCAGCGGTACCGAAAAATACCCCCGCAAGCGGCCAATAAGCGTCGTGCTCACAGTATTACAGGCAATCACGACTACTTGACAGCCCTCATCCACCAGCGACTGAACAATCGGTATGGCAAAACTGAAAATTTCGTCGGGAGCTTTTGTGGCATAGGGGAAATGCTCGGGCGTGTCATGACGGAATACGACTTCGTGTCCAGGCAGTGCCCGGTCTATGGCTTGTGCCACGCTGAGACCGCCAATACCAGAATCAAATACACCGATCTTCATACTACTTCTTCACGCTGAGCTTATCGGTGCTTTGTAACGGCTTAATAAGGTGTGGAAAGGCGTGAGGATTCATTTGTCATTCTGTGCGGAGGTCAAGGCCCCTCCTTGGTTTTGTGCAGCGCGAATAGTGTTTTCGAATAGTGCAGAAATGGTCAGTGGGCCGACACCGCCTTTGGTAGGCGTAATAGTCAGATCATCACGTTCGTAAACATCGGGGTCGAGATCACCAACGGTTTTGCCCTTTTCACCAGCCACACCAGCATCTACCACCACCGCACCTTGTTTAATCATAGCTGAGGTTATGAGACCAGCTCGACCGGTAGCCGTGATGATGACATCTGCCTCGAGAAGTAATTCTTCTGTGTTTGGCGTTTGACTATGTATGAGAACAAAATTGTAGCCACTTTCGGTGAACATTTTAATTAACGGCGCACCGACCAGCTTGCCTCGACCGACAAGTGCAATCCGCGATTTCTCAAGGTTTACGTTGTACCCCGCCAGCAGCCACAAGATAGCCATGGGTGTGGCTGGCGTAAACGGCGCATGTTCACCTAGGCCATCAACGTCTTTTTCGGGAGCGATTGCATTGACTACCTCATCAGTCTGCGTTGCGTCGGCTAGCGGCAGCTGCACAATTATGCCATGGACGCTCGCGTCGGCATTTAGCGTTTCTAGCAACTGAGTTACCTTGCCCTGATCAACAAAATGTACATCAACTGCTGCGCCAATATCTTCGCCGTATCGTTTTTTCATCCCCATGTAGGTTAGGCTTGGGCCATGTTCGAGCGTGTAGACGATGGCCAGCTTTGGCTGCACGCCGTTTGACTGCTTCAAGCGCCGCACATCTTTTGCCTGCCGCTCTTTGATAAACCCTGCCAGTTCACTACCGTTTAGTACTTTCATCGCACTTATTGTATCAGTGTTTGATAAAAATACTTGTTGTCGAGGATACATCGCGGTATAGTCGAATAGTACCAAGTAAAAACCGGAGGACAAATGGCGAACGAACAAACTACTGTAACAGAGACAGTACCAGGCACATGGCCGGGAGCATTTGGGCTGTACAAACACAGTAAGCTAGCCATGAAAACAAACATAGGCACTTACCTTTGGCTGATTGTGCTTACTTTGCTCATATCAATTGTAATAAATTCATTTACACCAGAGAAAAATGCCGACGGCACAATGTCTATGACAGGATCGTACGTACTACTGCAAGCTCTTTCACTGCTTATTGCCGTCGTTATAAGCACCGCTACAACGGTGGTTGAGCTACGCAATGTTGGACGCACAAAAATTTCGCTGAGCGAATCATTTGACATGGCCAGACCCTACATTTTCCCCATGTTAGGTCTTACCATTTTGACTGGCCTAATCCTTACAATAAGTTTTCTAGCGCTCATTATACCGTTTTTCTTTGTCCTGCCGCGCATTTTACTAGCCCCCTACTACCTTATAGATAAACAACTGGGTGTTATTGATTCATTAAAAGCTAGTTGGGCTGATACAGGGGGGAATGTCGGCAAGGTATGGGGTATTATTGGTGCTGCCTTGCTCATGGCGCTTCTGATGATTACTATCATTGGCATACCGTTTTCGTTGTACTTCCTATTTATGTATTCTGCTAGCGCATCGATTCTCTACTTCTGGCAGACGCGCCAGCAGTAACAAGTTTACCTACCGCCATAAGCAAATCCCATAAAATAGTTACATACAAAAGGATATTAATTCACCTTCGGCAACCATATTAAAAACCTCGTTTTGTAGGAAGACTTTTATATTGAACTGTCTTGTTCTGTCCATCCCATCCGTAGCTGACTTCGTCAGCAATAACATTGCGGTAAATATTTAACCCAAGCACGATGTAAACACCACACTTTGCGCCTTCTGGATCTAGCGAGCAAGAGCGAAGCCCTCAGGAGTGGGGAGCTTTAAACAACTGGTTTATTTCAGCTGTTTAAGCGAGTGGGGTGAGCTCGTATCTTTAGAACTCGGCGCTTACAACGAGTTCAAATAATTAAACTTACCTAAGGCTAGCCTATAGACTACTTCGCTTTGCTCACTGTGGTGGATATTAAGGCATTCGATAATCCTTATGTGAAAATGAGTGTTATTTAGTTTTGCTATTGCAATTATAATGTAACAAGTGTTACACTAATTATTGTAACGAGTGTTACAATAATTATGACAGTAAATACTAAACCTACCATTCTAAAAATATCTAAGCGACTTTTTGCCGTAAATGGCTATGAGGGTTTCTCTGTGCGTACTCTAGCTAAGGAATCTGGATTTGGAATATCTAGTATTTATCACTTTTTTAAAGATAAAGACGAAATTTTGAAAGAAATCTTTGACGCTACCAACAAAGATTTAGGAATCGCAAGAACAAAGCTCTCAAAAACGAGTTCAGCTGAGGCAATGCTTCTAGATAGAATAAAATTTCAGTTTCAGCATATTGAAGACGTGGTATTTGTACTTAAGTACTACCTGCACTTCAGACCAAGTTTTTTGAAACTCGATAGCGGATACTTACCTGCCAAGGGCTATTTACATATTGAAGAAGTTTTAGAGGTTGGTGTTAAGAATGGTGAATTTAATATAAGCAGTTCTGAAATAGCCAAAGAAGCTAAGGTTATAGCTCACGCTATCAACGGCTACCTAATAGAGTATTATCCAAATCCACCGACAGATGATGAGCTGAAAGATGTTACTAATTCTATTCATAAGTTTTTAATACGAAGCTTAGCTAAAAAGGAGGTAAACATGAATTAGGGGGAAAATTTGGAGGGTAATAAGGAGTGATTCGTAAATAACTGAAGGAGTAAATATGGAAAATAATAATAAAACAACAGCATTGATAGCAGGAATAATTGCCGTACTAGTCATAGGTGGTGGAATATTATGGGCAATGAATAATAACAATGACAATAACGAAAATAAGGAAACGACAAGTAAGGTGGAGCAGCCTAGCCAGGCAGATCAGCAACAGCCAGGAACAATTGTTACTGTAGCGTCAGAAACACCGAGTTTGTCGACATTAGTAACTGCAGTAAAGGCAGCAAGCTTAGTTGACACACTACAGGCTGAAGGTCCCTTCACTGTATTTGCGCCAACCAATGCAGCATTTGACGCATTACCAGCAGGCACAGTTGATACGCTACTTATGCCTGAGAATGTAGACCAGCTTAAGTCCATCCTTACCTATCACGTAGTGTCAGGTAAAGTTATGGCATCTGATCTAAAAGATGGACAGGAAATAACCACAGTTCAAGGTGGTAAGCTAACAGTTTCAATATCTGATGGCAAAGCATATGTCATTGATGCTAAAAGCAACAAAGTACTGGTCGAGAAAGCCGATGTAAATGCAGGCAATGGTGTTGTGCATGTCATCGGTGGAGTATTACTACCCAGTTAAAAATAGGTCACAAATTCCAAAAATTACAAATAGCCCGATCTTGCGATACGGGCTATTTTTGTAATTATGTGGATGAGGACTGCCTGTAGCAGTTCGGAAACGAATCTTTTCTTACGAACTTGTTTGTAATGATTAAATTCGGGGTGACGTCCGCCAGTCGGCAGATCGCAAGGGAGTCAACTCTTACATACTGGTTTGCAAAGACGTTGCGACGGGTTGCTGAGAGTGACCGCGCAAGCGTGACCAAGTCCCCGCTGGCCATCTAATCAAAATAATTTTAGATTAGTGTTTATATTAATGAATAATGTAGATATGAGAAGAAACCAAAACGGCTTCGGAGCCATTGAGATTCTAATATTAATTGCTGTGATTACCGTACTCGCGGTAGCAGGATGGTTGATATACACTGCCAAATACCCAAGCCCAAGTGGAAAAACGCAAATAAGTCGTAACCCAAGCAATACAGCCACTACACAACCTGACAATTCAGCAGCTCGTACGCTTCAGGACAGTAAAGATCAAGTGACTATTGACTTCGCAAAATGCACTGCTGACATAAATAGATTCAACGTAGCTTTTGGTTCAACCACTATTGAAATAAAAGGCAAGGACGCTGACGTCTGCCTTCTTAATTATGGTGGTGAAACAGAAAACCCAAATTGGGACGGCAAGCTTGATACCTCATGCCGCGTACCAGTTTCAGAAGGTAAAAAACAGTTTTCAAAAAACAATTACGGCGTTAGTCTTGGCTCAATAGATCAATTTTGCTCAAACTAAACTTAGGGTATGAAGAGGTCTTTTGCGGTAGTGGTGTTTGCTAGTTGCAGCTGCTTTACAGCACTTGACATCTTTTGTACTGCAGTACAAACATATCGCGAAATGGGTATACCTTTCATTGTCTAGGTAGATATCACAAATAGAGTGTATAATATATTTATTGAGACAAGCGGTGGTTCGGAGAAACAATGGAGCAAAATGTCAACTTGAGATACTACGTACACCGCTATCTTTTTACAGGCTTAGTATTGATTGCATCGGTGATACTAATTTCACTGCTGATATCTACTACCGGTGCGCATACAGTCCTCGACAGACGATCCCCTTCGTACGCAGCCGCAACGAGCATAAATACGTATGACTCTCCAAACGCAGTAAGCACTGGCGCTTACAATATGGTTTATTACGCAAAGGTTATTACAATTTCGATTGGAAGTGCTATGTTTGATATTAGCCAGTCAGTAAATGCCCTAACAGTTCAGACTGGTAAAAATATTGCGCACTTCGGTCTTGTAACTACTCAGAATATATGGAACGGTACGAGATGGGTGGTAGGTAGGATAGGTAATGGGATCAGCTCAACGTTAAGCATACCGGGCAAATTAATCGGTACTGGTGGCCGCGGAGGTGTGGTAAGTGCCCTCGTCAAACCGTCTGGGGAGGCACCGGTTTTAGTCATTGATTCCAAAACTTCTGCGGCAGTACTCGACAACCTAAAAGCACAGCAGAGGCAGGAAATTGCAAAGCTATTGGCGGATCAGCTAGTCGCCAACCGTGGAATTACCGGTGTCGAACTATCTGGCGACCCAAGCCACGGTGGTTATCCATCGAAATGGGAAAACGCAGTGCAAGATAGCCTGATAGATAATTGGGGTATGTACAACCGAGAATGCGTCAGCTATGCAGCTTGGAAAGTATTTCAGACATACGGACATATGCCTTACTGGGGTGGCGTAGGGAACGCCAACCAATGGTTACGTAATGCCAAAAATGCCGGTATCCCGACCGGTTCGACGCCCAAAGTTGGCTCGGTAGCTATTTCTATGAGTGGGTATTATGGACACGCCATGTGGGTCGAAGCCGTCAGAGACAATATGATTTACATTAGCCAATACAACTACGACCTCAATGGCCATTACAGTGAGATGTGGGTCGATGGAAATAAATTTAGCTACATTTACTTTAATTAACGTGGCTCTGTTTAAAACTGTTAGCGCTTCCACGTGCTAACAGGCAAAAGCGAATCCCTCGAAGCTGGGGCTTAAACTCCACGAAAAACCCCGCCATCTTCAGGATCATCCAGATGTAATTCAAGGGGGCAGCGGGGGCTTGGTCAGGTGCCGCGACCCCGCCTCAGCTCTGTGACGTCTTCGTTGGTCTTCAAGTCTCCGAATGCCGATAACTATTTTTCATTGACACTATTAAACGGACGTTTACTATTATCACCTTAAGAAACTAATAATTAGGCCGCCCATTACTATTACTCCGAGTAGTCGCCGAAAATAGTTCACTCCATTTGTTATCTCAAGATAGGCCCAGGTGAATAAGAATGCTGAGCTTAGTTGTTCCATACCGACCCTTAGATGACCTGCTGGCACTAACATGGACAACACTTTAAAAGCTATCCAACCATAGAGTGGTATGTTCGGCCATTGCCAGAGTACAATATTACCCTTTATATCCTTAAAAAAACTTTCATCTTGCAAATTATTTTTACTGTTCATAAGATAATTTTAAAGCATACCTACTCACTAGTCTGTAACCGCTATCACCATGTAGCTTCGTAACAATACTATAAGCGACTCCCAAAATGCATTTTTTATAACCATGAGCAACTCGGAAAACCAGCGGGAACTTAGTCAATTTCCGCGGCCCCATACTCAGCTCGTTGACGTTCGTCATCCGGACTTCAACTCTCCGAATAACTCAAGCATTGTAGACGCAGTTGCAGCTAAAATAAATCCGAGTGCTGTTCAGTCCACCTTGCCCGTTTTTCGACTTCCTCTAGGTCACCATTTGCCACCCAATCGGCTTGTGGCTGGATACCTCGCTTTGCAATAGATGCCTCAAATTTGCCGACTTCTCGTTGCAAGGCTGCCACCTTCGATACAATATCTTTTATGATTGGCGTTCCGTATGCTTCTAAGAATATCTTGATACGTCGTTTTCTATCAGGAATTGTCTCGAAGTGATGCCACTGGATTGCAGTTTCGTCACCACGGAATGGTGCTGAATACTCAAGGGCATAAAGTATGTCGTACTCAGGAGTGTTTGGATGAGCCAAGTCCCAATCAACGATACCAACTGGCTTGCCATCTTTCCAAACTATATTCCAAGGACCAAAGTCGCCGTGGCAGATTATCTGGCCCGGATTTAGTTTTTTTTGACCGTTTGCCCATTCAAGATTTGACGGTGGTTTATAGCCACCAACGGCATCGTGATAGGCTCTTAGTAATTTTGCATAGCTACGGAGACCATCATCGTTAGTAATGTTCTTCCAACCTTCCTTCCCTGATTCGCCCTCTATATGACTCAGTACCTCTCTGCCCTTGTCATCTACGCCAAAGTGCTCAGGAGAGTAAAATTTACGGAATGTAGATAGTCAAGCAGGTCATGCACAGCTGGCTGCCAAAACTCACTCGGGCGGTGTACTTTGTCGCCGATACGGACGATTGGGTGCGACGCATTGCCTGTTAATTGTTCTTCTTGCATAACTTAACTATATCACTCACATCTCTGTTTATAATCGTGAGTGATTTGGAGGGCCAGCGGGGACTTGACCTACCTTCGGCAGGCCCGCAACTTCACGGCAGCTAGCACAGCTTGCTCCGGAAGATTGCCTTGCGGACTGCCACTGGCAGTCCTCACCCGGACACCCTTTTGGAGTGTTCGGTATCAAGTCCACGCGAACCATAGTAAAAGCCCCGTTCTTGCGAACAAGGCTTTTACTATGGAGGGCCAGCGGGGACTTGAACCCCGGACACCCTGCTTAAGAGGCAGGTGCTCTAACCAGCTGAGCTACTGGCCCGATTGCGGTGACGAGGAGAAGTGTACCAAAACACCCCTGTTTTTTCAATACGTCGGTCTGCTGCTGGTACGAAGATCTCATGAGTGGTACACTAGATACATGAAGACAATTACAACAAAGTCGCTGAAACAACTAAATATAGCCGCGGGGTTTCTACATCTTGCACAAGGCTTGGCGGTCTTGCTGCTAAGTAAATCCTTTGCGATACCCGTTTCTGGCAATTATCTTTCGTTTGACAAGGCCAGTGAATCGCTACTCCCCACTACAACGACCCTGTTTGACGTCCAGCTGCCCTGGCTGATTGCCTTTTTCTTTTTCTTATCCGCACTATTTCACTTTGTAATTGCCACCGTATACAACAAAACCTACACTGCCGACCTCAAGCTAGGCCTAAACAAACTTCGCTGGGTTGAGTATTCACTTTCGGCCAGCGTCATGATGGTTGCCATAAGTATGCTAGTGGGTATATATGACTTCAGTAGCCTGCTCATGATATTCGGACTTACCGCCATTATGAACCTACTTGGGCTGGTCATGGAAGTACACAACCAGACTACAAAACGTACAAACTGGCTCAGTTTCAATCTTGGTACACTAGCCGGTTTGATACCATGGATCGTTGTTGCGTTCTACATGTGGCTGGGGGCTGCCAACGGCAGCGCCGCACCGACATTTGTATACTGGATATTCGTTTCAATTTTCATCTTCTTCAGCTGTTTCGCCGGCAATATGATTTTACAATACAAAAAAGTAGGTCTTTGGCGAGATTATATTTACGGCGAACGCGCCTACATTGTACTGAGCCTTGTAGCAAAAAGTCTGCTAGCATGGCAGGTATTTGCTGGTACGCTTCGCCCATAGGTTTCTACTGTCACTCACAAAACAATTTGTCATCGGTTGCATCACAGCTGCGAATCTTTATACTGAATGTTAGGACAACAAAGCGCTGGGAGGTCGCGGCAGTGTATGGTTCACAAAATAACACTTAACCCAGATGATTTATACATCGTAAGTGGTACTGTACACCCACGGCTGGCCGAAGACGCCGCTGCGGCTATGGGTCTCACGCTTGGGCCACTTACCACAAAGCGTTTTGCCAACAGTGAAATGTACGTGCAATACCGCGAATCAGTGCGCGGCAAGCACGTTATCATCATTCAGACATTTGCCAACGATTATAAACGAAACCTTTCCGTTAATGATGCACTCATGGAAACGATGCTACTTATTGATGCCGCCTACCGGTCATCCGCTCGTGAGATTACGGTAGTTATTCCCTACTTGGGCTACAGCCGTCAAGACCGCAAGGCGAAGGGTCGTGAACCAATTTCTGCAGCAGTTGTCACACACATGCTTCAAACAGCCGGCGCACATCGACTCGTTACTATTGACATGCACTCACCACAAGTCCAGGGAACGTTCCATGGACCATTTGACCATCTTGTGGCAGAACGTCTCATTCTCGAAGGACTGAAGGAGGAAATGGGCGACCGCGACCCCGAACTATTCGCCATCGTTTCTCCTGACACCGGTCGGGCAAAAGACTCAGAACGGGCGGCCGATTTGCTCGGGATTCGTTTGCGCCATCTGCAAAAAACTCGCGACCGTCACGACTCAAGCAAGCTCGTTCGCCCCAAACGTTTACAGGGCGTGGAGGGTCGTATATGTTTTATGACCGACGACATGATAGACACGGCCGGAACACTCATTACCGCGGCCGAAACATTGAAGAAGTCTGGTGCTACTGCCGTCATTGCCAGTGCGACGCATGCTTTACTTTCCGACCCGGCTATCGAACGGCTGCAGAGTAACGCCATAGACAAACTCATAGTCACCGACACCGTGCCTATCGACTACGCCAAAAAAGTCCTGAGCGACAAGCTCACCGTTCTCCCTGTTGCGCCCATGATTGCCGCTGCCCTCCACGAAGTTGCCACCGGCGGTTCCGTCTCCGATTTGTTCGAAGGCCGCAATTATTTTTAGGCCACCCTGCCTTGTTTATTGCCAGAACTTGCAGATAAATTTAAACAGGATATCAGTATGATCCATTGTGAGTTTGAAGATTCGAGTCCCGCGCTGCTGCGTCATGTCACGGTGAATTGCCTAGTGTTAAAAAATGGAAAAATCTTACTAGGTAAGCGAGCCGCTGGCTTGCTTGAAAGTGGCAAATGGGGACCATTGGGTGGATTTATGAACCGAAACGAAACAACTGCTGAAACTGCCGAACGTGAAGTCATGGAAGAGTCTGGCTGGCGTATAAAGAACCTTCGTCTGCTTCGGATCAATGACAACCCCAACCGCCCAAATGAAGACCGACAAAACATAGATTTTGTGTACGTTGCAACTGCGGTCGAACAGACGGGTTCAAAAGACTGGGAAAATGAGGAGATTCGCTGGTTTTCGCTGACCGCCTTGCCACCATGTGAACAGATTGCATTTGACCACTATGAAAATATTGAGCTGTATAAAACTTACCTTGAGCATTCTTTCAGCCTGCCGATTGTGGGTGCTCTTCCGTCTCGTAAAGACTAAACTCGACATACCTAAAAACACCCCTCGTAATTTTACTTGGGGGGATGTTTTCTGAACAACCAGCAGACAAACTAGGCAGACAAACCCAGCAGGCTTGCCTCTCACTCTCTCACGCATATCGCACCAGACAGCCCGCTCGGCCGGCAGAGCCGAGAAGCACTACTGGCTATTTTACTCTACTTATGCGAAATGCTTGGCTCTCAGAGTTTTCTCATACAGCATGAGTACACTGACCTTACTATCTGCAGCATAGTACCATCAACGTAAACAAGGAAAGCCTATGAAAAAAACTATTATCGCGGCAAGTATTGCCACTGTTATCGCAGCAACCGGTGTAGCCGGGCTGGCTAGCGCAGCTACCCAAAACGGTACTGGCTCAATGCCTAGGTCAAGTCTGGCAGGCGCAATCGCAAAAAAATTTAATCTACAAGAAAGTGATGTACAATCGGTTGTCGATGCTGACCGAGTTCAAATGCAAGCGCAGCGCGAGACAGAAGCAAAAGAGAAGCTCACCCAGCTCGTCAAAGACGGCAAGCTCACTCAAGCGCAGGCTGACCTCATCAACGCAAAACGCGCTGAGCTACAAAAAAGCCGTGAGGCAAACCACGCAAGCATGGTTAGCAAAACTGACGCCGAGCGTAAAGCAACGATGGACGCCGAAAGAACAGCATTAGACAAATGGCTTGCGGATAACAACATCCCGACCGACTATCGCTATCTCGTGCTCGGCGGCTGGCGTGGTCATGGTAGCCATAGTGAATCTGGTGCCCCGCGTGATGGCCAACGAAACGGTGCTAAACTCGGTTACGGCTCCACCTCGGCTGGTTCCAAAACAACAGACAACCAATAGTTTCACCGTGTAGCCCAAAACACCCCCAGTAATTTTAACGGGGGTGTTTGCTAATTTCTCAGGTATAATTCAGGTATGGTTTTTACACTAGAGGGTCTATGAAACTACTACTCATCGAAGACGAACCCAAGATTGCCCATGCTTTAAGGCGCGGGTTAGAACAGGAACATTCAACGGTTGAGGTTTGCTCTGACGGTCCAAACGGGCTTGCCGCAGCACTCGGTGATGAGTACGATGCTATCATTCTTGACCGCATGCTGCCTGGCGGAATGGACGGCCTAGAAATCTGTGAAAAAATCCGTTCCCAAGGCGTAAAAACACCAGTTCTTATGCTGACAGCTCGCGGCCAAGTTCACGACCGTGTCAACGGGCTCAACGCCGGGGCGGACGACTATTTAGTGAAGCCTTTTTCTTTTGAGGAGCTCCTGGCACGCCTTCATGCACTCACTCGCCGCCCACATGATGTTAAAAACAGTCTGCTAGCCGCTGGCGATCTTAGACTAGACACCGTAAGCTACGATGTTCGTAGAGCCAACAAACCAATTACCCTATCGCAAACAGAATATGCGCTGCTTGAGTATTTACTTCGCAATAAAGACCGTGTGCTTTCAAAAGATAACATCATTAACCACGTTTGGGATTTCGACGCAGACATCTTGCCAAATACAGTCGAGGCGTACATTGGATACTTGCGCAACAAAGTCGACAAGCCCTTCAAAACAAAACCCCTTATACATACCGTGCGGGGGTTCGGCTATAAACTTAGCGAGCTCATATGAGACATCCGCTGTTCCACTCGGCTACACTTCGTTTGACAGCGTGGTATACGCTGATTTTGCTTTTCATTAGCATCGTCTTTAGCTTAATTCTCTTACAGCTCTCTACCCACGAGCTTGGTCGTAGTTACCGGCTGCCCCGCCCCGGCGAAATGCAGCAAGGACGGCTTGACGATGACTTTCGCGCCTGGCGAGAAGAACGACTAAGTGAAAGTCGGCAGCGCCTGGTAGGCCAACTCGTCCTATTTAACCTCGCAGTTTTAACATCTGGCGCGCTTGGTAGCTACATTCTGGCACGGCGCACACTACAGCCGGTGGAGGATGCACTCGAAGCACAAACTCGCTTTAGTAGTGATGCTGCGCATGAACTTCGCACCCCACTCACCATTATGCAATCAGAAATAGAAGTTAGCTTACGAAGTAAAAACGCAACTAAACAATCTCGTGAGGCACTTTTACGCAGCAGCTTGGACGAAGTTCAGCACATGCGCACCCTAACCGACCGGCTTCTGTTACTCGCCGATAATAACGACATGCCCCTGGCCCCAAATTTATTGGAGCCCATTGCTATCGAAGCCGTCAACCGCGTGATTCCACTGGCGCAAGCTAAAAAAATTAGCGTAGACAATAGTGTCGGCGCAATAACCGTGATTGGCAACGCCGAAAGCCTTACCGATACCCTCATAATACTGCTCGAAAATGCCATAAAATACAGCCCCCCGAAGTCAAAAATTATTCTCAGCGCCAGTGCAAAAACAAAGCATGCCGAAATTTGCGTCAGTGACAACGGCTCCGGCATTGCGCCAAAAGACCTACCATACATTTTTGACCGCTTCTACCGCGCCGATACCTCACGCAGCAGCCAAAATGTCGCCGGCCACGGTTTGGGTCTATCCATTGCTAAACAAATCATAAATGCCCACAATGGTCACATTTCTGCACATAGCAATCCTCGCGCCAAAGGCACATCGTTCACCATTTCCATCCCTCTCGCTTAACCCGGCTTACTCTGTAACGTGGTATACTAATGTAATGAAACAAGCAATTCGTCTCTCGCTGCTTGTAGCGTTGGCTGTGGTTTTGACCGCTTCACCGGCGTTTGCAGCGAGCAAACCATCTTCACCACGTACCGTTTCGCCACTGGGTATAGACATATCTTATCCACAGTGCAAAAAGACTGTCCCGAGCAGCCAGGCTTTTGGCATTGTCGGGGTCAATGGAGGCACGGCTGCTAAGCCAAACCCCTGCCTCGCCAAACAACTAACCTGGGCAAGTAAATCGACCGGCTATGGCAGTCAAGACAAGATACAGCTCTACGTCAACACCGCCAGCCCCGGCAGCTACATTAGCAGCATCGACACTTGGCCGACAAGCAATGCCGACCCAAGTAACTTTACACCATTTAACCCATACGGGTCATGCCTTGGTACGGACACTACTGCTTGCGCCTGGCAGTACGGCTGGAACCGTGCTTACGCGGCAGTAAATGAATACTTTACGCCCGCCGCCAAACAGGCTGGCATAGACCACGACTCATCGAAATACGTTTGGTGGCTCGACGTTGAAACGATTAACACATGGCACGACGGGTCTGAATTTGAAGGTTTTGAAAAAAATGTTGCTTCGCTCGAAGGCATGACAAGCTACTACGACGCTATCGGTGCGAAGGCTGTCGGGCTTTATTCAACAAATTACCAATGGGGGCTAATTGTCGGTGACGCTGTAGGCGAAACAAGTGTTCTGCAGAACCGTAACACCTGGTATGCACTTGGTAGCGCCACAAAAGAAACTGCCAAAGCCGCCTGCACGAGCGACAAATACCATCCCCTGACTAAATCCAGCGCCATTGTCCTCACCCAATTTGTGGCGAACAACCTCGACTACAACCACTCCTGCGTGTAATCATTTCAATAACCACGCATTTCGCACTTTAAAGCTTATGTGCATTTTCTCCTCGAAGCACGGAAGGAGCCGTACTAAGGTACGGCGAGAGAGTACTAAGAAAGGAAAAATGTGCAGGAGCTTAAAGAAGCCAGCAGTGCTTGACGGCTCTGCCGGCGAGCAGGCTGGCTGTTGCGATATGCGTGGAAGGATGTAAACTAATCCCATGACTTGGCAAGTATACATTGCTGTTTCTGTCTTATTGCTTTCGGTAGCCATATTGTTGCAGAGAGTTATTTTGCGCAAACACACTGTAGATGCTGTGGCATTTGCAGGAACTTTTCAGTTGCTCGTTGCCGTCGTAATGCTTCCGTGGGCGCTCCTAAACGGACTCTCCTTTGAGGGGTACTCCTCACAATTAGTACCAATAATACTTGCGACGCTCGGCTTCGGCATAGGCTCGGTTGTTTACGCACAGACGCTCAAACACGTTGATGCATCTGCCTTTTCGGTGCTGTTTGCGACGCAGGCAATATGGATTATGGTCGCCGGTATGTGGCTCTACCACGAGAAGCTGACTTGGCCACAGGCAGTCGGTGCCTTGTTTATTTTTGGCAGCGTTGTTTTGCTAACAGAAACGCGGAAAGGATTTCGCAGCCAGCGAGGTCTATTGCTTGGGTTACTCACCGGTTTGTTGTTTGGTATTGGCATTGCTGCTTCCGCCTACATGGTACGTGAAGTTGAACCAATTACGTGGATTTGGTTTTCGTTTATTTTGGGTGGCCTAGGCTCACTGCTGGTAAAACCAAGTAAAATTCCTCTCTGTAATAAACTCATCCGCGGTAAAATATTCCGCAGCATGCTAGTTCTTTCTGCCATATACGCACTAGGAACTGCTGCCATGAACTACGCGTATATTGAGGGTCCTTTTAGCCTTGTCGCTCCTATTCGCCAGACGGGTATCATCGTCACCGCCTTGCTCGCCTTTGCCTTTTTGCGCGATGAACGTAATAACATTGCCCGTAAGCTCGTCGCCGTCGCTATCTGCACCACCGGTGTTGTTCTTCTAGTGGTATAACCTCAAATCTGTTATACTGAACGGTGTTATGCGCCCGTAGCTCAGTGGATTAGAGTACTTGGCTTCGAACCAAGGGGTCGTAGGTTCAAATCCTGCCGGGCGTACCATAAGGTTTTTCTGCTTCTTTCTGTGATTTTATTTTCTAGGAAGAAGTTTTCTATATCTGTAATTGGTTCGAAAATCAGGCTAAGTTCAGTGGTTCGAAAAGTACGGTCTGAATTTACAAAGATTCCATGCTGGAAAACCATTTTTTGGAACCGCTGCCTGTCTTCCAGATGTGAGCCAGTCCAAAGCCTTTGAGTATTGGATATGAACCGCACGGCTTCATCAGCAATGCCTTCCTTGTTCTGCTCGGTAATTTTCAGCTTGCTACGCTCATCCTCAAGCTCCAAGCGTTTTAGCATTATTCGCTCTTCCTGCTGCTGGTAGATGTCTTCGGCGATTCTATCGTCCACAAACTTATCAATAAGCTTATTCTTCCTGTCCTCCAATTCCGTCAGCTCCCTATCCACCCTGCGACGCCGGTCTTGCACCTCCCTGAACTCGTGATTCCACCTGCGGAGCACAATCTCCCTAAACGCCTTAGAAATCCAGGCTGCTGGCTGCACCAAGTTCAATAACGGCTCGAACTCGACATGTGGTGCCTGCTCCTGGGATATGCGAACGGTGGCTCCAACAGTTTTCTTGGTACATTTGGAACAATGATAGGCAGGGTAGCTGCCATTCCTGCCTTTGGAAACGCTTGCAGTCAGAGGGTATTCGCACAAACCACACTTCAAGTATCGCCGTAGTGGAAATGTAGTATTACGCCTTTTTTCTGGTGCTACATTCCGCTTTTTGCCAGCCAGCTTCCTAAACTCTTCCACACTGATAATCGTCTGCTCGTTCATGGTTGCCGCTTTAATACAGCCACAAAATCAGTCAGAAACTGCTGCGGAGTTGGCAAGGAAAAACGCACCGTTAGCTAGTCGTCTGCGGGGTTCGAAAGAGTTGATTCGTACTTGACTAAATACTTGTTGAGCTTGCGTATGAGGTGCCGACTCTGTGAGTTTTCCAGGTCATTTAGATTGCTGCGAATTATCCATATAAGCTGTTTGCGTGCCAGCTGCACAACGCTCTTGATGCCGATATGTTCTTTCTCGGAGACAATTGCGAACCTCTCTTTGATTGCACCCTTGAGAAACGACTTCGTATAAAACTCGTGCAGCTTCGTTGTGCTGGCAGGGACAACTTTCTTTGCCTTGAGGTCATCAATTGTATGCACCATGTCAGTGTTTTGGAGCAAAAACTTGAAGAATATGTATCTGCTACTGCCCGTTCCATCAAATCGGTACAGCAGTTCATTGCCACCGTTCCATTACTGCCACGCACGACAAGCACTGCCTGTGCAAAACTACCTTAATTATAATTAGTACTTCACAGAGTACCAATAAGGGTATATATTAGTACATTGTAGAGTACTAGAAATTCTTATGCTAAGGAGGTGTTATGAACGACCAGCTTACTAGATACATCCAAAGACAGTTACTGTTAGGTGAGTCAATAATGCGTTCCAAGAACAAAAATGGTCGAGGACGCACCCTGCCAACACGAACAATGATAGTGCTCGTACAAAAGTACATCCGAGACTTTCTATCGAAAAATCCTGGCACCAAACGATGGGTTATTCTGCCTGGTCTAAGGGGCGTTGGCAAAACCACACTACTGGCACAAAGTTACCTCTGGCTAATGAACCAAGCCGATGACAGAATCAACATCATATACGTGTCTCTTGATGAAGTTGTCGAGAAGGTTGGCTCTGACCTGTCAGCGCTGCTGGACGAGTACGAACGGTTGCTGGGTCAAAGCTTTGAGCAGCTCGATAAACCGACATTCATTTTCATCGACGAGGTACAAACCGACCCTAAATGGGCTAGAACACTCAAGTTCTTGTATGACCGAAGCCCAAACATATTCTTGATTTGCTCAGGCTCGTCAGCCGTACACTTACAGATGGATGCAGATATTGATGGACGAAGAGCGGTCACGGAAAAACTGTTCCCACTAAGCTTCCCTGAATACCAGGTCTTAGCCAATGATGTTCTACCAGCAAAAGGACTCAAAAACCAACTAATCCGCAGCCTCTACTGTAATAAGGACGCTGAGTCGGTATATAAAGACCTGCAAGGTATCAAGCTTGCCGTTGACCAGCAGTGGGCAAGGTATAACCGAAACTCGGTAACAAAATACCTCCAAACTGGTACGATACCCTTTACGCTCGGCGAGACTGACGTAAGACAGGTTTACTCCGCCATTAACGCTATGGTAGATAAAATAATCTCTGTCGACCTGCAAACGCTTAACCAATTCAAGTCTGAAACGGTTGGTGCATTGAAGCGACTGATTTTTGTACTTAGCGATTGCGATGTCATGACTTATGAAGCGATGGCAAAAGCCGTTGGCGTAAGCCGAGGGCAGATTATCAATATGCTCGATGCCCTAGTCAAGGCAGAGCTGTTAATAAAAGTTCCAGCTCACGGTAGTAACATTACCGCCACCACAAATCCATCTAAGTATCTTTTCATGAGTCCAGCTATAAGAGCAGCGTTTCATGACATCGTAGGCTTGCCAGACACGGTTGCCGCCAGACAAGGTAAGCTGCTAGAAGATGCCGCTGGACTGCACTACTATCGGGAGTTCGTTACTAAAAAAGTTGGTAGCATTACCCATCCCTTCGATAAGGACGGTGGGCAGTGTGACTTTATCCTGAGAGTCGACAACAGCAGGCAGATTGCAATTGAGTTTGGACTCGGCACCAAAGGCTATAAGCAGCCACTCACTACGCTCAAGAAATTCGGAGGTAACTATGGGGTGGTATTTTCCGAGAGTCCTCTGGGCATGGACGAAAGCAAAAGCGTCGTAACAGTACCCCTGGATTACTTCTGGTGCATGTAACAAACTTAGAAAGGAATATAATACAATTATGGCAACAAGAAAACCACAAATACCGCAAGAAACTCCTAAGCCTGAACTAACAATCTCTCGGAGTGAAGCTAATGATAAGCTGAGCGACAGAATTAGCCTTGGGAAGAAAATCCATGACACTGACGTGCAGTCCGAGGGCGAGCTTGATGCCTTGAAGTCAGAACGCAAGAATTGGCATGATTATAACAAGGAGCTTCTCGGCACTATTTTTAGTAATGAAAAAATTGCGAAAGAATACGAGAGCAACTCTCATGGAGTTATGTTCATGGGCGGAACAAGAAGTCTCGGACAAGAGATTGGCGACTTTCGTGAGAGTATGCAATATAAGCTCAACTCCTTGCAATCAATAGTCGGTAGGCTTGAGCTATTTCCTGAAACAGTGCCCAGCCACACTAGCCAGTCACAGCCAACCATTACGAAGCTAGCCGAAGGGAGTGAGGCTAACATTTTTATCGTGCATGGACATGATAACGAACTAAAAGAGCAGACCGCTAGACTGGTTTCAGACTTGGGGCTCAAACCAATTATCCTGCATGAGCAAGAGAACAAAGGTCAGACACTTATCGAAAAACTGGAATCAAACGCTAACAAATCATCGTTTGCCATCGTGCTTCTTACCCCTGATGATTATGGCTATTCCGTAGAAGATGGGCTCGAAAAAGCAAGACCAAGAGCACGGCAGAATGTAGTATTGGAGCTTGGTTATTTCATTGGTAAACTTGGTCGGTCACGAACTTGTGCCCTGTACAAAGGTGTTGATGCTCCAACTGATTTCGATGGCGTTGTTTATACACCAGCAGACGAGGCACAAGCCTGGCGATATACCGTTGCCAAGGAGCTGAAAGCCGCTGGGTACAAGATAGACATGAATAAACTTTAACGGAGCTAAGCATGGATCTCGAACAATTCGTATCAGACGTACTCAGCCAGTTGGATGCTGCGGTGGAAAAAGTCGACAAGTCCAAAACTCAGTTTGCTATCAATCCAGTAAACGGTATCGACTTCGATGTTGCAGTAACGGTTTCGTCGAAGGATGCTGGGACGACGGATAAAGATGCTAGCCTGCGTGTTAAGGTAGTTGGTGCAGGCTTCAAGCTGTCTAACTCATCTGAGACGGCATTGGAAACAAGCTCACGAGTAAAGTTCAATGTATCCGCCAGAAAAGTCAGTGAAAAACGGACAGGAGTGGTAAACACCAAACCGCATAAGCCATCCTTTTCTCCTGACACCAGATACTAGTTGTTAAGGTTCTAATACCATGCGTTACTATATTGCTGGTGCCGACAGTAGTGACTGATTCGCCAGCTCATCCCATCGCAACAGTTCGGACTTGAGCTGGTTCCAATTAGAAACCCTAAACGCGTACTATTTATAAACAAGTTATCCACATCATAAAATGCTTGTGGTTGCAAATGTTTTTGCGTAAGCATACACTACATGTACCATCGTTGAGGTGATCGTTACCGCAAGGTAACGTGTGGGGACTCAGCAATGAGAAACCACTGAAAAAGCCCGGCTTGCCCGGGCTTTTTCATAAGTTTGTAGGGGTATTTGGCGTACTCGGCATAGTGACACTGCTCATCACAAAGGCGGCAACTCCGACGGCCGCAGTCGAAACAGAGAACGGAACAACCAACGCCAACTGTATAGTTACTGACGCGGCAGCTTCAGGAGGCAAAGCGATTAAATTTGGCAATTCTGGCTGCGGTACGCCTGTTTCGGGTGGCACAGGTGGGGCATATGGTTCGACGATTCCGGACACCAACTATCCAGTTCCTACAGCCAACGTTATTTTTATGTCGCCGAATGGAGATGATGCAAGCGCAGGGACATCACCCAGTGCTCCGGTTAAAACCATTGGCACCGCTGTCAACAAGGCATCATCCGGCTGGACGATTGTCATGCGCGGGGGCATTTACAGAGACAGCCACGCAAAAGTAGTCAATGGCGCCTACACGAAACTGTCAAAGAACATAACTATTCAGGCATACCCGCACGAACAAGCTTGGTTTGACGGTACAGATGTCGTTACCAGCTGGACAAGCGACGGTCAGGGACATTGGTCAACTGCGTGGGATACGCCGGATTTTTGTCATGAATGGCAACTTGCAAAATCAGGGGGCTACTATCAACAAATCTGGCCATGGAATGGTGGCACGCCATCTGCAGCAGGTCCTTGCGTTCACAAGGACATGTTCGTAACATCCGACCCAAACGCCGACCCCGACCCACAGATGGCATTTCGTAACGGCACCGCCCTCAAGCAAGTCGGTTCTCTGGCGGCGGTCAGCGCAAATACCTTTTTCTTTGATATTCCAAACAGAAAAATGTTCATCGGAACCGACCCCAGCGGCCAAACAATTGAACTCGCCAAGCGGCCAGTTGCGTTTGTGCTAGAAGGCGGAGCAGGCGGCAACATCATCCGCGGCATTGGTTTTCGTCGTTTTGCAACCAACGAAAAAGTTGAAGGCAGCTACACGCACGGATCGTTGTTTATTAATGTGCCAAACGTAACATTTGAAAATAACACAATAGCCGCAAATGCAGGCGCCGGGATTGGCTACGGCACGCCAAAAGGCGCCATTTTTCGAGGAAATATTGTTGCAAACAATGGCTATGACGGCATGTCCGGCAATGGTTCTGTCATGACGGCAGGTTCAATAGACAATTTACAAATTCTGAACAACGTCTTCTACGGCAACAACGCTGCACTTTTTGGGCTCAACTGCAACATATCGTGTGGTCAAGCCGGCATAAAGCTCGCTCACATCGCTGGGTATACTCTGAAGAATAACTTATTTGAAAACCAGATGGGCAGTGCCCACGGCTTTTGGTGCGATATGGCATGCGTCGATGGTGTCCATGTCAACAACGTTCTGAAAAACAACGGCGGCGCCGGCATCTACTACGAGATATCCGACCGAGGTATAATTGCCTCTAACCTGGCTATTGGCAATAAGGCATACGGCATAAAAAGCGGCAGTGCAAACACAAAAGTGTACAACAATACATTGGTCAACAACCGAGTCGGTATGCTTATCTACGACGACAATCGTTACCCGGGCATGTACACGGCCGCCGATAACCACACCTGGAACGACGCCGGTCCAAGTACCGTCAACATGGAGGTCGCCAATAACGTCATGTACACAAATGCAACGACAGCGTCCGGCCATATGATTCAGTCGTGGCGTACAAGTAGCGATACGACGAACAATACCGGGCCAAACACGTTCTACAGCATTTACGATGCAAACTCTTACTACCGGCCAAACGGCGCGTACTACATCGCTGAGTGGCGGGACGGTACTTCTCCTTCATTTACTTCAGTTTTGGCACTACGAGGAGCTCATCCTTTTGTTGAAACAACAAACGCACAAGACATAAGCGACGGATCAAACCCATTTGCCAACCTGGCAGCGGGTGACTACAATATCCGCCCAGGAGCCACCACGGGAGGACGTGCTCTCCCGAGCGACGTTGCAGCCAAAATTGGCGTCAGTGCCGGGGGCACTACCCGCGGCGCCTACAGATACTGGCCGAATGGAAACTAATATGGGACACATTAATATGCATACAACACAGAAAACAACCGCTATCTCCGTTATTACGGCAGCCATTATTGGTCTCTTGGTCTTTGCCCTCGTTCAGTTTAGCCCTAGCGCATCCGCTGCATGTGCTGCACAGTCATCAGACTATGGCAGTAGCACTACCACTATCACCGTACCTACTACCGGAATGTACCGAGTCTGGAGCAGGATGCAGGTTCCAGACACAATCAATACTTCTTACTTGCTTGAAATCGATGGCGGTAATTGCTATACCGTTAGCGGGAATAACCTCGTGCCAAATACATGGACTTGGGTCGACTCTCAGAACGGTTCAGTTACAGCCAAAATAGACGTCTCACTTGCCGCTGGTAGTCACACGTTGAAGGCAATTGGGAACAAATCGGGTGTTGGTTTGGACCGTATTATCTTAACTGGCGATACGGCATGCGTTCCCAGTAGCACGGGCGACAACTGCGCATACCCGCCAGATACGACCGCACCATCCGTCACTATCACTGCTCCAGCCAATGGGGCTACCGTTAGTGGCACGGTTTCAGTAACCGTTAACGCTGCCGATGACTCCGGCGGTAGCGGTATCGCAAAAGTTGAGTTGTATGTCGACAGCATACTTAAGGCAACTAGTACGGCCACCCCATATTCCTTAAGCCTCGCCACTGCAAACCTCTCAAACGCCTCCCATAGTCTTACGGTCAAAGCCTATGATAAATCCAACAACGTCAGTACCATGTCGCCGGCGGTCAATGTCACCGTTCAGAATGGTGATTCAACCTCTCCAACCGTCACTATCACTACGCCGCAAAATGGCACGACAGTAGGTGGCCTAGTAAACGTGGCAGCAACCGCGACTGACAATGTCGGCGTCACTAAGATAGAGCTGTATGTCGATGGTATGCTTAAAAGCTCAACAAATTCTTACGTCTGGGACACGACTGCTACATCAAATGGCTCACACAGTATCCTTGCCCGAACCTACGATGCGACCGGCAATAGCGCCACCCAGACCGTACAGGTTACGGTCCAGAACGGTGACACCTCCCCCCCGTCCGCGCCAACCGGTGTGACCGCTACTGCGACGTCCTCTGGTCAAATTACCGTTACCTGGCAAACTAGCACGGATAACGTGGGCGTTCACCACTACTGTCTGGCTCGGAACGATGGGATGAATATGTGCCCAGGCGGCACTGCGATGAGCTATAACGACACGGCCGTTCTGCCAAGCACAACCTACACGTACCGCCTAACAGCCTTTGACGCTGCCGGCAACTTCTCTGCGGCTTCCACACCAGCGGCCGCAACAACACCTGCCACACCCGACACAACTGCACCCGCAGTACCCATCGGCGTTACCGCTGTCGCCATAAGTCCAACTCAGATTAACCTTACCTGGCAAGCTAGCACTGATAATGTTGGCGTAGCTGGGTATGATGTATTTAGGAACGGCACAAAAATCGCCTCTATAACCACTACTAGCTACGGCAATACAAATCTCGCCGCCAGCACTTCGTACACTTACACTGTCGTTGCCCGTGATGCTGCTGGCAATAGCAGCTCGCCTTCCGTTGCCGTTTCTGCAACGACCCTCGTTCAACCGAGCTCAACTGGTACATTGACTGGCGTCGTTTCAGGAGCTAATGGGCTGGTTTCAAATGCCAAAGTAACATTTTCTTTCAACGGTGCAAGCCACACTTACTCCACAAACAGCAGCGGGGTATATGTCGCCCCTGACATTCCGTCTGGAACATACTCTGCTCGATATTCAGCAAAGCGTTACATAACACAGACTAAAACAGTCACCGTAAATGGCGGCGAGATTACTACGCAAAACATAACCCTTGTGAGGAGATAAACATGTCACAAGAAGTCATTACTCCTAGCATGCCCGAAACGACCCCTACCAAAACCAAAGCAAGCAAAAGAATAGTCGTGCTCGTAGTCACCGCCCTCGCGTTACTTACTGGGGCAGGTTATGCGACGCTACAACATAGATCATCCAACCAGACTGAGACCGTGAGCACAGCGACTCGCAAAATTGCCACAAATGTCAGCGTTAATTCGGAGGGCTTTTCGCCCGCCACTCTCACTATCAAACGCGGACAGAGCGTCATTTGGGAAAATACAGATGACCAGCCCCACCAGATCGCCTCTGACCCCTATCCTCAAGCAGATGGCCTCCCCGGTCTGACAGCTGATGGCCCCATTCTAACCAATGAAACCTATGCATTCACATTTGATAAAGTCGGAACATTCACTTACTACGACCATCTAAACCCAGAAAAGTTTCACGGCACCATAGTTGTAAAGTAACCCCAGATAGGTCCAAACGCCGACAGGCGGGCTCGCCCCACCCGTGAAGGCTTCTCGCTCGCTTGCGTCCAAAGGCGCTAGCAGCGGTGTTTACACCGAACCCGAGATTAAGTAGGTTTTTCGCAAAAGAACCAGCTGTGATGCTGGTTCTTTTTTAGTCGTAGTGTCTTTACTTTTTGGTAATTGCGATTTTTTTGGGTGCCGGGAGCTCTTGGAAAGGCACTGTTACTTTTAAGACGCCATCTTTCATGTCGCCGACTATCTTGTCGAGGTCCGCCACCTTGGGAAGTTGTATGCGACGATAGAAGCTACTGCTGCTTTCGCGCACCACGTATTTTTTAGTCTTGTCTTTTTCTTCCTCATGACGCTCGGCCGAAATGACGAGCATGTTGCCATCCACGTGGACGTCTACGTCTTTTTCGGCGAAGTTTGGCAGGTGCACTTCCACCACCATTTGTTTATCGTCTTCTGTGTAAACATCGGTGGTCGCGAGCGCCATACGCTTGCTTGGTACCAGCCAGTCATCGCCAAAAAAATTGCGTTGTAAGGCTTGGAGATCCGCAAAGGGATCGAACGGAACTAATTGTGTCATAGTTTATTTCCTCCTCTTTACTTCTTATGTGAGCTTTTTCTCACGCATATAGTATACAAAAACTGGCACTCTAGTGTCAAGAGTGCCAACGCAGTTATCACTGAATTTTGGCGCGTAACGTTCTGTAATCGCTGCGGAGTGTGCCGCTACCATCTATTATCTGGTGCAGTGTTCGAAGGTCTCGGTGTAGGAGCATATCCCGTATCAGCCGCACGCCAAGCAACGGAAGTGGCGTTCTTACCTGTTCGGTCAAAGTAACTAACCTATCGCTAAACACGGCTATGTCGCGCCGCTCGCTTCGACTGAGGGCTTTAGGCGCGAGCATCCGTGCCATTAGTGTACTTAACAACCAGGCAACGCACGCAACGAGCATCAAGGCCGTCAGTGCCACAAAGCAAATCACCCACCAACCGCCGTATGTTGTCATAAACCACCCTGTAGCGATTAAAAGACAAGCTGAGACGACAGCAGGAACCGCAAACAAACGTGTAACATGCCGAAGGAGCAGCACAGATGCAACTGCTCGTAGCAAGGGAATGTCATTGCGCATGGGTACAGTTCACCACATTTTTTGTTTTAGCGCTGTGAGCGGGCATACACTTCGTAAGTATACTGTGGCTCCCCTGGCTGCGGTGAGCCGGCCGTGGCGGAGATAAGGCGGAAGTGCTTGAGCCGTTCGACCACTGGGTAAAATTTGTCGCAATCGTAATTGGCATCGATACGGGTAATATAAACCTCGTCGGGTTCAATTTCAGCAATACTGCCATTCCATACATCTTTGCCAGCTGCCTGCATATCCGCAAGAAAGTCATGGAGCGAGTGAACAATTGTGACGCCAGGTTTATTCTCGAGACTGCGAGATGTTAGTACATACAGATGCCGTCCGGCAGGCGGCCAGGCGCTGACACCCTCGCGCTCGGTCAGTCCTTTCATCATGGCCTCATAGGTACCGCGGCCAATAAGTAAATTACCGCCGAAACGTTGCGTTTGTTCATGGAAATACGCAATATCTTCTGGGATATTCCACGGCGTAGCCCCGCCCTTTGCCATACCACCGTTTCTGTCGACTGCCACAATATCCCGAATCATTTTAGCTCCTTGCGACGTTGGCGCAGTTGAGAAATCAGGAAAAAAGAGCCGGTAATAACGCCAATGTCTTTTGTTTTCTCCAACAAAGCTCGGTACGCCTCTTTTTGGTCGACAATGACATGGCATTTCACCCCATTTGCCTCTAACACGCTGACAATTTCACTTGGCGGCATGGAGAGAATGGGTAAATCTTGCGCTTTAGTGAAGCTCGTGACTATGATTTCTCCGGCATATTTTTGCAACAACGGCGCAATATCGGTGATTTCTTTTCCCTTTTTTAGTGCAAATAAAACAGTAGGTTTAGTGCCAGGGAATTTTTCTGAATAACTATGCCAGAACGCCATCATTTTCTGGCCATTGTGCGCACCGTCCATAAGGATAGTCTTCCCAGCTATATTCCGAATGTCCATCCGTGCAGGTACTTGCAGTTCTTGTGTTTTTTGCAATTGTGTCGCAGTAATAGCAAGCATTCCGTCGCGTATTGCCAACCATTTATACGCCGCAAACGCGAGTAGCCAGTTGCGTTTTTGGTACTCAGGCATATTTGGTACAAAATCCCCACCGTAAGCATTTTTGAGTCTGCCTTGTTCAAACACTAGCAACTCGGCATCTTCTTGCTGGCTCGTCCAGTACCGCACAACCTGCATGATTTCAGAATCTTGGCTATACATTAGCGCTGTATTGCCCTGGTGTATGATGCCTGCTTTTTGGTAGGCAATCTTGCCCAGCGTATCGCCAAGCAGGTCAGTATGGTCAAGACCTATGTCGGTTATTACACACAGCTTGTCCCTGCGCGCTGCGACGTTTGTGCTGTCTTCTAGCCCACCCATTCCGGTTTCGACAACGGCGTAGTCAACTTTTTCGCGGGCAAAAACCCAGTAGGCAAACGCGATCAGCACCTCAAAACGGCTCGGCGTCTCGGGTACGTCCGCCAGGGTTTCTACAAATTCACCGAAGTATGCGCAGAACTTTTTTTGGGACAGTGGTCGCCCGTTCAGCTGAATACGCTCGTTCATACTATCGACATATGGTGAGATGGTTAAGCCAACTTTGTACCCTGCGGCCGTGAGCAACGCAGAAGTGTAATACGCAGTAGAAGTCTTCCCGCTGGTACCGGCTATGTGCACCACGCGAAGCGACTTTTCGGGGTTGTTTATATGCGCCATGAGCCGCTCGGTACGCTCAAGCGTGATGTGCTGTCCGGTTGTACGTGCCGTTACCTCGTCATACGGCCGTAACGCTTTTTCTACCTCAAGCAAAGTCGTCATTTTCACCCCATTACAGTAGCACACCTCTGTTAGTAATGATATAATTCCACCCGGTTGCGCGCCCGTAGCTCAGCTGGATAGAGCGTTGGTTTCCGGTACCAAAGGTCGGGAGTTCGAATCTCTTCGGGCGTACCAATTCCCAGTTTTTGATAATGCAATGACCGCTTCAAACGGTTGCTTAGGTGTAAACTGCAGTTTTTCACCCTTTAAGGTTGCTTTCGCAAATATAATGTCCGGTAGGTAGCGTTTTTGCTGTACTTTCGTGCTTTCAGCGTTAAGTAATTCTATGGAACGGCTACATACATCAAATAAGTAACTTACACTAATAACAAATGACCTATCGCCCGCACTGTAGTCTTGTAAATCATCAAATTGTTTTTTCTGACGCTTTTCGATCTTTTTGACTATACGTTCAAATAAGTCTAGTGGTGTCGTAGCGATGTTCATACTTAACATGGTATGATTTATATATAATGAATGAAATAATAGGTAGTAGTGCTCTTTATGACCAGACGCCCGAACACCTAACGCCGTTGGGGGCGGGCAATTTGGGAGATCAAAAATTGCATGAAGGTCAGGAAGCAGCAGAAGCATTGACAGCGGCTTATAGGGGATGGCTTGAAAGGCGTGGCATTGACCCAACAAGCATACCTCATTTTACAATGAGACAACGAGAGTTTGATCTGTTCAGAAATGTGCCCCCCAACTATATTGGCGATACTCGCGAACTATACCACATACCAAGAGACGATCAAGACGGTTGTCAGTATGCATTAGTAGATATAGAACCTGATGACCCCAACCTGCCTCCTAAACCCCTGCTAGTGACAGTAGATGAAGTAGATTTTGGAACAGTGATGGATCGTGAACAAATCGATAGTGATTTTCAAAACCCCGACCCTGATCCGAATAATCCTCTGACACCTAAGTCGGGCGGTGCGTACAGAACAGTCAATATAGCGGAGACTATCTCTACGTCAACGCAAGGACTACAAACGTTTGCGGTAGAATTAATGAGAGGGAAAACCGTAGACCCTTTAACTAGCCATTACGGAGATATTGGAGTCCGAGCTGGCGGACTTGCAGCTGATCAACAAGATGCATATGTCTGGACGACCTCACCGTTTGCTAGATCTGTCGAGCTGACAGTAGCCTTCCCTAGCCAGTATGATTCGGTATGTATAGTGCGCGGCCAAAGATGCGAAGCGGCAAACGGTAAAGCTGGCATGGCTCAAATTGTAAATCCAGAGGTAGTATTCAAGATTGACGGTGAAAATCTAAGAAAGTTGCAGCTAGTATACAAGAGTCTTTACCTTGAGCCGGACTTTGCGCTGACCGAAGTACAACGACGAGAACGCGACGAGCTTTTTAACAATCACTTGGCTAATCAAATTTCTCATCAAGCAAGTAACAATAGAGCTAGGAAACAGGAGGAGGAACAACATGCGCGTCGCAGACGGCAACAACCTTTACGAGCGCTTCAAATCCCACGCCCTTGAGACAGGAACTGCGAAAACAGGAAAATCTAAAACAATACACAACACAGAGCTGGGTAGCTTGCTTTCTAGCCAAGTTACAGAAGAACGCCCCAAAAAATCCCTGCGGCAGGGTTACAGTAATGAGTTGAGGATCTATTTCTCAATTTTACTGATAAGTCAGTTGAGGTGAAAAAAAGCGGATGCTTGCCACAAGGTGTGATTTTTCGCCGCGAACGCCTTGAGTGAGAATAGGTGGAGGATAGGGCGCAAATGGACACGGCGAGTACAGGACGCACCAACCTGCGTTCGGCAATAACAATCCGCCGCCAAGATAATCTTTTGCAATGCATAACTCTTTAAAAATCTGAGTAACCGCTTGGTAGCACTCTGTACGTAATGCGTCGGCTAGATGGTACCGAGCCTAAGCTTATTGTTTATGATAGAATTATCCTGTTATGACTGAACATAAAAATTACGCTGAAGTAAACACAAGCTATACTGTGTTTTTCCTTCTATCTAGTATGGGGTTGGGTTTGTTTTTTGGTAGTCTAATCACGGAGACAAGCTATTCGTCTGCAATTATTATAATTTTATACGTACTACTACTGTATTTCATCTGGGACTTAATCAAACAACTTTACAGCCCCGGGCAGGCCGTGTTTCTGTACGCAACGATATTTATCGTGATGCCCGCTGCGATGAATTTGCTGCTCAATTTTCCTTACGCACGTCTTGGAACGATCGTACTGCTAGGATCATACTTTACTGCAGGAATTCTAGAATTATTATTCGAAATGATTGTTAAAAAGCGTCTGAGTAAAAACTTGTTTGTTAGAATAGTGTCTGTTGATAACAAAATTGATAAAAGCATTATCAAAATTAGTAACGAGCAAGTATACCTAACTGAGTATAGGGGATTTGTTTTCGCTATTTGTTTAACAGCAGCTTACTTTACTATAGCCTACATACTTTTTCACATTTAGCTTCTAACCTACTTTAGGATGCTGTACCAAGTTGACGATGCGTTATTCAAATGTGTTGCAGGCGGCGGCTTTGCCGGTGTCGTAACCTGTGGTAAACCATTTCACCCGCTGTTCGCTGCTGCCATGTGTCCACGTTTCTGGACTGGAGCGACCCTGAATTGTTTCTTGGACATGATCATCACCAACCGCCGCCGCGGCGCTGAGGGCTTCTTTGATTTCCTGGTCGTTTTCAAACACACCCAGCTGCGATATAGACCGAGCCCACACTCCGGCATAACAGTCGGCTTGCAGTTCTAGTTTTACTGAAAGGTCATTTGCCGCACCCGGGTTTTCCTGCTGCTCCGACTGTACCTGTTCCATAGTACCAGTGAGGTTTTGGACGTGGTGGCCGACTTCGTGAGAAATGACATAGGCCTGTGCAACATCGCCGCTACTGCCGCCAAAACGCTGCTGCAGTTCGTCAAAAAATGTCTCGTCCAGGTAAATAGTTTGGTCATACGGACAGTAGTGCGGCCCAACCGTAGAACTTGCTGCGCCGCAGGCTGACTGGGTGAGCTGACGAAACAACACCAGCTTAGGAGCAGTGTATTCTACTCCCTGCACAGCGAAGATATCTTGCCAAATGTCATTGTTTGAACCAAGTACTTTTTTGGTGAATGTTTCATACTGGTCGGCGCCCTGAAACTCGGCCGCCTGTTCGCTGGTCTGCGACGTCTGTTGGTTTGTAGCCTGGCCAAGGATTTGTTCGAGTACACTGCCGTTTTCACCGGTACCGCCGCCCATAAAAGCAAACAGCAGAAATACTACCAGGCCGCCCACGCCAGTTAGCGCAATACCACCTGTGCCTATTCCCCGCCGATCTTCTACGTTGCCGGTACTGCCAATCTTATCCCATAACGCCATAAGCCAAACTCCTTTGTCCGTTCAGTGTACTACGTTTATGTAAACTCTGCATTTTATTATATAATAATGCTTAATGTTGTCTCTTGAAGCAATCCAGCTTGACCCACAATTAAAGCGTGTGCCTAAAAAAGCAATTATCATTGTCGGTAGCGTAACGCTTGCTTTGTATAAAGAACTAGCGGGGATAGAAAAAGCCGATAGATATCTGTCGATAGACGATTTAGATATATGTGTCGACGAGACTGTGTACGATGAGCTTTACCTGAACTCAAAACCAAAAGCGCTTATACGCCCAGGTGATGATAGCTGGGTTCAAAACCGTTATCGCAACGTGGAAACGCTTCGGCGTGAACATAAAGTTGACGGCCTTAAGAGGCTAGTTCAGCTTGATGTTGGTCCAACAGTATTCCGCTGGTCGCACGAGGAAGTGCTGACAGATGCCGTTATGCGGCCAGGTAAGGATGGAAACGACTACAGCATCCTAAATCCTTTACGACAACTTGCCTGGTACGAAGCACTCGGTCGTAAAAAAGACCAAGTTAAGATTGAGATGCTGCGCGATTTAATACTCCCCCGTTTTGCCGACAGAGAAGACCTTACGCTACCAATTCCGCCTGAACTCTCTCATTCACGCATTTCGCACTTTAACCCCCAACCTGCATAATTAGTAGCAGGGCGTTAGCCCTGCAAAACTAAGCAGGATAAAATAAACATGTCTCGATCAAAATGTTCTCGCGATCTGTATTGTGCTTTCTTGGAAGTAACAGCAGATAGATATTCAGCATTGTCACTGAGCGAAGTTGCTCCAGATGGATCGACGCTATCACATGACAGCATCTCTCGTTGGCTTGCAGACGAAAAGGTACAGCCCAAGGATCTGTGGCAGGCTGCTAAGTCTGAGGTAGCCTCTAAACCTGGTATCCTTGTCTTTGACGATGTAGTCATAGACAAAAGTCGTAGTGGTAAGACTGAATTAGTAAACTGGCAGTATGCCGGCTCGAAGCACGACATAACTAAAGGTATTGGTGTAGTTAATGCCTTATGGCAAACCAGTAAAGAAGACTACATGCCGATGGACTACCGTATATGGAATCCGTCGGAAGATGGCAAGACTAAAAACAACCATTTCAGGGATATGCTGACAGCTGTAAAACAGCGTCAACTTACGCCTGAAATGGTTGTTGCCGACAGTTGGTATTCCAGTTTAGATAACCTTAAAGCCACTCGCTCTCATGGCTGGGATTGGGTGATGGGGTTACGTAGTAACCGTTTGGTCAACAAACCACATGTACAGATTAAAACCCTCGAGATACCAGATGAAGGTCTGGTCGTACACCTCAAAGGATACGGATGGATCAAGCTATTCCGGTTCGTGACCAAACACGGTCGCACGGATTACATTGGTACTAGCAAGCTCGATCTATCCAGGAGCCAAGTCAAAGAGTACTTTGAAAGACGTTGGAGCGTCGAAGTGTTGCATCGTGAACTCAAACAAACCTGTGGTTTTACTCGCTGTCTGGCCAACACTGGCCGAGCACAGAGAAACCACATTGGGCTCTCTATGCTCACCTGGATACAAAGACACAAGAGAAGATCTCAGGACAGGCTAAACAATATACAAAACAGCATGTACCAACAAAAGTGGGAGGTCATAAAACCGAGCATCCAGCTAGCGCTGGCTGCTCGTATGCGTGGTTAAGGTGCGAAATGCGTGTCATTTAGCCGAGGAAGTGCTAAATCCTCGTTAATTTTCAGGCGCCTACAACGGAATATATACTCGACTCAGCACGAGGGCGCTGTGATTACCATCTCACCAGAGTTGACTCACTGACTGTATCGTCCACTGGGGCCTTTGTTTACCCACGTTTTATCACCGAAATTGGCGACTATTACATCGGCTAAACCATCGCCTGGAAAATCAATTACAAACGAAGTTACCAGGCGTGTTCTTTCAGCCTCTTCACGAGCATGGGTTTGTTCCGGAGCCGGAAGTTCAGCCCACTCCCTGATTATCGCTAGTAGATTGTCTGCGAACGGTTTCCATCCATCGTGAACATCTAAGGGTTGTGCTCTTGGCTCTTCTTGCCCGGCAGCATCACTATGAGACAAGACGATATTAAGTTGACCACGCTCCAATAATAACGCATAAAAACCAATAATCCTTCGCTGCTGAAGGCCTGAACCCGGAAAGTCATGGGTGCGGTTTTCGGGTAAAGACATTTGTCCAAAAATACGGGCATATCTTTCTGCTAATCTCCTAAGCTTTTCGGCGGGCATTACTCCAGGGGGTAAATCTGATTCTGCGGTCATGATTGCTTCACTGCCTCGCTTACAATATCCGCAGCATACACTTATTACCTACGCTAGGCAGTAATATTCCTTACGCAGCGGCAGCTTTACGGTAGTATTCTTCGGGACGACGTTCGGGGATCGGCGTAGCTAGCTTCTCATATTGTTCTCTGGTTAATACTTGAGGTGCGATGCCCTCAGCCGGTTCCTTGCCAGCCAGTATCCTGCCATACTTTTCGCCAATTCTTTTTTCAGCGCACGCAAGCCCACCAATCATATCTACTGTTTCATTGGACAAACCGCGTTCCCGACTGTCACTTGCCCAGGGTTGTAGTCCTCCACCATCTGGATACCATCTGAACGAACGTACATGCGTAACTGTTGTGCCATTTCCCGCTCCAACGGTGAACAGTGCAGACACAAATTGACCACAATCACTTCGTAATTCACGGTTTAAATAATCAGTCCCCTCTTGCATATTAGGTAAGAGGACCGCTGTCACCGACAAAACAGATCCCCCTAGCCATGGGCTCAGAGCATCGCATAATTCCTGGTGTGATTCAGGATCAAACCGCGCCTGACCATCTACTTCATATATTTGAGCCATTATAACTCCAAACTGTTGTATTGCTGTTTTGCTTTAACCTCCAGGTCCCTTTGAAGTAGGACACTAGCCAGAAAGGCTAGTGCATATGAAACGGTATAGAAAAATCCCTAAAATAAGTCGATCCAAATCTACAATAGTAGCTATGGGTCAAAAGTATGGTCATTTAAGCTACGAAGATCGAGTAAAGATAGAGCATTGGCACAGGGGCGGCAAAAGTATTCGCTACATAGCGAGCGAGTTGGGGCGTAGCCCCAATACTATTAGTTATGAATTGAAGAATCTAGCGGTCTCTGGTGAGTATGTTGCTCGTAAAGCCAGTGTCAAGGCATACCAAAAACGCTACTGGGCGCGTACATCGAGTAATAAGGTAGCAAAAGATAAGACACTGCGCCAATACGTTGACGACAGTCTCGACAAAGGCTGGTCACCTGGTGAGATCGCTGGCAGCAGTGACTGTCCTGTTTCAAAACGGACTATCTACCGCTATGTCACACTCTATTCCCTGCAGCACAAGCTGTACTTTAAGGGTAAGCCGAAACGGAGAAAGGCCATGTACCGACGTGGGCTCATTGGCGAACGTAAATGGATTGAGGAACGGATACTGTGCGACGAAGTTGGTCACTACGAGCTTGACTTCATTGTCAGCCCAACGAGAAGCGGCAGTAAAGCTGTCCTACTGGTGGCCGTCGACACCCTAAGCAAACGAACCCTTATCGAGCTGCTCCCAAACCGAACAAAAAGAGCTCTCACGAGCTCTGAAGCGGATGTTTGACGGCATTGTCGTCAAGACCATACTGACCGACAATGACATCGCCTTCACCTACTGGAAACATTTCGAGCAGCTGCTCGGAGCACCGTTCTTTTCACCCATCCCTACCATAGCTGGGAGAAGGGCTTAGTCGAGAATACGAACAAATGGATACGTCACTTCATACCGAAAAAAACAGACCTGAGCACGGTTACCAAAGAAACCATCGCTACAGTACTAGCGTACTTAACGAACGCCCAAGACAAGTCTTGGGCTACAGAACTGCGAATGAAGTATACTTAGAGAGATTAACAATACAGGTTTAGTGTCCTACTTGGGGGTATCCTGTACGTAAGAGACGTACCTTATATCCATACTGTTTATACACCGATATGTAAAGGGCTTGCTGTAATACATCTCACACTAACGTACAAGGTTACGCTGGATGAGCTCGGCAAGAGTAGCGTAATTGCTGGCGCAAATCCATGTGGTGAGCGCTACAAGAACTGGCAACACGACGAGCATTTCGCCTTTTTTACCGGTCGTAAAACGTAACCGGCGTAACGGCGGAAACCCAAATTTAAATGGTAGCGGAAGGAGCCATGGTACGCCTTCTTTGGTTAGGCTATCCATGATGAGGTGAGACACAACACCGGTCAGAAATGCTACCCAAACAAAGTTGATATCAACGTTTGGCATAATAGGTTGAATGAATTGCAGCAGGAGCATACTGAGTGCAGCAAAAAGCCCCACGCCAAAAAGCGAATGGCAAAAGAAGCGGTGACCACCCACAAGTGCTCCAAAAACTCTGCCAAAATACCTCCCAACTGGTAAATTACGCCAAAGGGGAGCGGTCGGCTGGTCTATGTCTGGGGCAATTCCACCAAGCTGATTGGCAAGTACAGCAGTGAGCCCGGTGGCCACGGTCATTTTTCCGGGAGGCACCGCCAGCACCCACAGCGTCAGTGCGGTCAGCGCGGCAACATCATGTGTTCGTGCGGTCATGCAGCTAGTATATAATATATCGAACTCGGCGTCGTTCTTCCCCGATTACAATTCGTTTGCGCCCGCGCTATCCACAGATTCGCTCCGCTCATTTTTTCTATAAGAACGGAGATACTGACGAAGAATAGTGGCTTTTTTTTCGCCCATGACTCTTTCTAAGTCTTGTTGACGGGCTTGCATGACTCCGCGCACACTTCCAAATGTCCTAAGTAGTTTTTTGCGCGAGGCTGGGCCAATTGTTGGGATGTCGTCGAGCAAACTGGCAGTCTGCTGTTTAACTTTCAAACTTGAGTGGTAACTGACGGCAAAACGATGTGATTCATCGCGAATGCGCTGTAAAAGCTTTACAAGATTTGTGCTGTGCGGCAGATTAACCAAAATGAAATCATCCGTTTCAGTGATGTAGCCTCCGAGTTTGTGCAATATCTCGAGATTAAGAGCAACGTTTGAACCATTCACCGTCTCAATCATTTTTTTATGGGAAGTTGCTCCCCCCATCTCGGGTATAGCTACCCCTTCGCTCGGTGTCGACTCGCCTTCCCCGGCTCGCTGTTCGCTCGCTTTTGCGCTACGCAGGGGTTCGAGCTTAGTTGCGTCCTCGTGCGTATGGGCTCCATGTACTCGACTCTTTTTTATAACTATCTGTTCTTCACGTTTAGCTAGGCCAACCATAGGCATCTGTGCTAAACGCGTCAAGGACGGACCCTGACGCAGCTCTGCGTCAGGGTCCGTCCTTGACGCAGCTTCGTCTCGCGCCCGAATAGCCGCATCTAGTTGGCCTTTACCGCCATCTATGAGGAACAGGTTGGGCCTGCTCCAAGCTTTGATATTTTTTTCACTCAGGCGGCGAGTAATGGTTTCGTGCATGTTATAGAAGTCATTGTTATGTTCACGCCGCGTCTTAAACTTGCGGTACTGCCCTTTGTCGCTGACTCCGTTCGTAAACACAACCATACTTGCAACCACATTTGTGCCTTGCATATGCGAAATATCGTAGCCCTCAATTCTACGAGGGAATGAATCGAGCCCAAGCAAATCAACCAGCTCACCGAGTGCGTGATCCTTTGAGATGTCCATGAACTCCTTATCGCTAAAGATAACTTGCTTGCCAAGGTTACGGAGTGCCGTGATTTGGTTCCTTAGCTTCGCCGCTAGCTCGAAGTTTTGCGATTTGCTCGCTGTCTTCATTTCTTTTTCCACCTGCATAATAATGCGGTCCCGTTTGCCTTCTATAACTGCAATCAATTTGCGCAAATTGGCTCGGTAGTCCGCCATGTTGGTCTTGCCTTCCTCGAGTCCCGGGTCAAGCCCAAGGTGGTAGTATAAACTGACGCGTTTTTGCCCAGCAGGTTTGGTGTATGCAAAGGGAAAGATGCGCCGTAGCAGTTTGAGTGCTTGACGTACACTATTGGTGCTAAAGTATGGCCCAAAGTAACGCGCACCGTCATCCAGCGGCCGCCTCGTTGTGCTCACGGTGGGATAATCACTATCATAGTCAATGCGGATGTAGCTCATCGCCTTATCATCGCGCAGCAGTATGTTGTAGCGCGGCATGTAACGCCGAATCATCTCTGCTTCAAGAAAAAGCGCTTCAAGCTCGCTCTCTACTTCCATCCAATCGGTGTCGACTATCTCTGCAACAAGTGCCTCAGTTTTTGGGTCACGGTTGCGACTAGCTTGAAAATACTGCCGTACGCGGTTACGCAATACCGCCGCCTTACCAACATATATAATTTCACCCGTAGCAGACTTGTGAAAATACACCCCCGGAGTTTTAGGCAGAGATTTCAGCTTAAGTTCAAGTTGATCGCTCACTTTCCTAGTATACCCCGTAAAACTAAAGATCGCCTTGCTATGGCCTTACCCCACTACCAAGCCATGGACATTGGCCATTGTACTTAAGACGGTTGTTCGTAGTTATCTAGTCCTTGTGCTGCTGACACGTAGTCAGTGTTCCCAATGTCTAGACAGAGAGGTCCCCCAGGTTCAAAAGATGCAGGATCAGCCGCAAGTTTTTCTATCCTAAGCTTATATTCATCAGTCGGCCGCATCCACGCAGCAATAGCAATACTGATAACCCTAAGGTACTTAGTCCAACCTTTAACTACCCTTTGGGGTTCACCTAGCTCGTGGCTGACTTTGCTTTCTTCCGAATGTTCAGAAGACATATGTATTATTATAGAATACTGTTAATGTTTACGCAATGGCAACAGAACTCGGGTAGTTTTGACATACCCATGCCAACCCTCACGTTTTCGGAGGCGGGTTTCTTTGGGAGGAATGCCGGAAATATAGACAATGAGGTAGGTAATAACCGCTGCACCGCCAGTGCCTACCCAGCCATGAGGCGTACCGAGTGACATAATGGCAATGCCCCACCACACGGTCAATTCCCCAAAGTAATTTGGGTAGCGGGCGTATTTCCATAGCCCATTTGTCATGAGCTTACCCTTGTTTGCCGGTTGCGCCACAAAAAAAGCCAGCTGCCTATCAGCCACCACTTCGCACACAAAGCCAACTGCCCATACCCCAGCCCCTACAAATGCCCACCAAGTCCACGAAACTCCGTTGCTTATGTTTATATGTATTGCTGGGATACTTACAAATAGTGCTAGTAGCGACTGCACAACATAAATGCGCAGATAGGCGTTTACGGCAACACTACCTTTCCATTTATGCATAAGCTGCACATAGCGCTCATCTGTTGTGGAAGAATGCAAGAATCGCCGGCCTATGTGCCAGGCGAGGCGAAGCCCCCACACAATAATTAGTGCCGTAACAACCGTCTGCGGATTAAACCCGACACTACTACCGCCAATTCCATACGCCGTAACGGCGATGGCTATTATACTCAAGCCCCACGCAGTGTCGACAAGATCGAAACGTTGCCGCGCAAGCGCCGCAGCATACACCAGGGTCAGGAATAGGAGGCTAACTAACCAGCAAACAGCCACACGCGCCAAAACTTCACCGAACATGTCGTTTTGTAAAAGCACGGTCACGGCTGCGGCCACATACACCACAAAAAAGAACTCAAAAGCGCGTTTCATTACCTGTTTAGTATAGCGTACGTCACGCCCGCGACCGTGGCGGTGAGCAGCGCACCCCACAGCAAATCAACAACTACGACTTTTGTGGTAAAGCCCTTAATAGTCGCGAGGTTTGTAAGATCATAAGTAGCATACGCCACAAAGCCAAAGAGCGCGCCGCGCGTCAGCGCGTGAGTCAGTGAACCTTTTTCAAGTGCCGGGGAAATTACAAAAGTCACCACGCCGACAACGTAAATGATGTAGAACAGGACTGCGGCAGTCATGTTTGGCTTATCGAGTAGTAACTTACCTATCTGTGAGCGGTAAAACGTTTTTGCTACCGTCCCAAGCCATATATAGTCCAGCACCCCCATGACCCCACTTGCTACCAGTAGCTGTATGAATATGTTTGGCATTTAATCCTCCTTCACTTGCTTCATATTAAGATACCCTTTGCGCTCATCTTCCGGCAAATGTTCAATGGCGTAACGAAGGGTGGTGCGGGGCATGGTGGGGGCATGACGACTCAGGAAAGTACGTAGGAGTTGTTCATCGCAGCGTTTGCCAACCTCGCGCAGCGTCCACCCGACGGCTTTGTGCATTAGGTCATGTTTATCACCCAGCAGTAACTCGGCCAGGGCTAGTGATGTTGATGCATCGCCCTTAGCAATATAGGCGAAAGTACTGATGATACTAGCGCGGCGTTCCCAGAGACTTTCGCTCTTAGCTAGTTCGTATAGTTTGCTGCGATTTTCGCGCAGATGTTCACCCACAATATGTCGACACGACACGTCCACAAGATCCCAGTTGTTGATATGGCCGTTTCCAAGTTCTGCTAGGTACAGCTCGTAGATTGCTTGTTTGTCGTCTGCTTTTGGGTACTGCAGCGTCAAAATAATCACCCCCGCCATGCGATGTTCATGCACGGGGCTTTCGAGAAGCTGTTGCACTTCTTTGAGAGGGAGGTTGCGAAACTTTTTACAGACTTTGCGAATGTTTGGTACCCGTACGCCAATAAACTGATCCCCTTCGCCGTATTCACCCGGCCCAGTCTTAAAAAACCACTGCAAATTTACTGCGTCCGCACCGCTGGCATAGTCCTGGAGCGAAGATACTACATCAGCAGCAATCATGTTTATGATTGTACCAATTCGGCAAGTTTTCGGGCTGTGTTAACGTTACGAATGCTCATTTGTTGGTAGAGCGGAGTGCCGACCACCTTTGGCAGGCTGCCACGTGACTGGTGCTTACGCTCGATATTCCAAAGAAGCGCTCCCGGTACATACAGCCCCGTTTCTATGTCTGAATTACAACCGACTTTCATCACAATTGAGGCGTCGTCAGCTGCCGGGAACAGAAAAGCAACATCTGATTTTTGGTCGTCGTCATTACGCCAGCTTTCGGGTATAGATTCGGCGACACGACATACAGTATTTGCGTCCAGCACCAGCACTGGCACTGCGAAGCCAAATTCCACTTCGATTGCCTTCTCTACCTCTGTAGCATTTAACTTGGTTGCTTTTTTACAAACTGCATTACCGGAGTTTAAGTATGTTTGCACATCGGTACAACCAAGACTCTCGAGTATTGCTTTGAGGCGTGACATTTCCACTCGGGTGTTTCCGCCCACGTTGACGCCTCTTAGTAGAACAACATATGTCATATGTACATTGTAGTACAAATACCAAAAAAGAGGCTAACATCGCCGAAATACAAACAGATAGCTTCCTACGAGTTCGGGTGAATTTAAGAATCTGCGTAGGCTTTTGACAAATTCGTGTACGCCTTGGTGCGGAAGGCGAAGAGAACGGCAATGAGCATAACGAGGCTTGCCAGAATAAATACAAGCGCAATACCGCGTGCCTCGCCGTCACCGACCAACCAACCAAATGCAATTTTCCCGGCGTCACTGTTCATGTACGGAATAAGTCCAAATTGAGCAATGGGTGCAATAATGAACGCGGTTATTGGCGAGCTAGCGGACTCTATCGCCTGAGCCAAACCAAAAACCCTGCCCTGGCGCTTAAACGGGACAACTCGCTGAATAATAGTCTGCTCGGCCGCTTCGATAACCGGAAAAATACTCATATATAGAAAGGCTCTTGCCCAGCAAAAATCTAGCGTAAACTAGATTTAGACATGAAATTACAGATACCATACGGTAAAATAAGCGGTTATAAAGTTGGAAAAATCCTGAAACACTTTGTAGTTGACGTAGAGGCTAGTAAAACAGCAGATCTTCTGGGGCTCAATCGTAAGACAGTTGACGAGTATTACAACCTTTTTCGTAAGCTCATATACATTGAGCAGAAACAGGCTTTTACGCGACTCACTGGCGTTATTGAGCTGGATGAAAGTTACTTTGGGGCAAGACGTATACGAGGCCTACATATCAAGCTAAAACGCGGTAGAGGTACTCGCAAGCAACCAGTCTTTGGCATATACCAACGTGACGGACGTGTCTATACCGAAATAGTACCAAACTGTTCTGGTGCTACCTTACAGACAATCATTGAGCATACTGTATCTTTAAATGCCGAGATTAACTCTGATGGTTGGCGAGGATATGATGGCTTGGTAGATGTAGGTTATGACAAGCACTATCGCGTCAACCATGGCAATAATGAGTTTTCAGATTTCAAGGGGCATCACGTCAATGGTATTGAAAACTTCTGGAGTTTTACAAAACGACGAATACAGCGTAAAAACGGTATTCGAAAGACGTATTTCGAGTTATTCCTCAAAGAATGCGAGTGGCGTTATAATAGAAGTGATGAACGAATGGAACAAGAGCTTAAAAAGCTTCTTAGCCACTACAACATTAAACGAAAGAAAGGGCTTGTTTAGCTAGGACTGCTGGGCAAGAGCCATAGAAAAATACCAACCGCATAAAGCAACCACCACTCGCGAATGACAAACACCAGGCCGACGGTTGCAACGCCCACGTTCGCGAGCAGCATAGAGCGGAGTGGGTTTTTACCCAAACCCTTTTTGGCGACAATTAGCCCGCCAATGACAAAACCTGTTGTTGTCACGCCAAGCACAATACCCCACCACTCCACCGAGAACAGTGTCAACCCATATGGATCCATAAGCGCCATAAATGCTCCGCCAACTAAGTTATTGAATGTGGTAAAAGCGATCAGCCAGCCTAGCCCAGGTACGGAGCGAATGGCGGCAATGCTGCCCGAAATATCTATGCGTTTCTGGGCGATTTCTGGGTCGTGGTGAATAGTTTTCTCTGGTATAGCAACCAGCCCCAGATGCCCCAGGGAAATTGCCGTCAGCGCGATAGCAATGCAAAGTGTCCAACCCATTCCAAGCAACCCTATCGAAAGACCCGAGAAAACACTTGTCACCATAAACGCCACCCCTTGCACTGTACCGACCATGCCGTTTGCTTTATCTCGCTCACTTTTTGGCACCAGGAGTGTTACGGTTGTGCTGAGTGCTATATTACGCATGTTTTCTACGACACTACCAAATAGTACCAGCCCTGCCAGTAAGTAGAACGGATAGGCACTGACGTCTGTAAGCTGAGCTTCAGAGTGTAGCAAAAACCCGACTCCCGCCAGCGCATAAAATACTAGGGTAATACTACTTGAAAGCAACATGACTGTTTTCTTTTTATGCTGGTCGACGATAGCCCCAAAAAATAAGCTCATCACGGCAACTAGGAGCATGTATGAGCCGCCGATGATACCCGTGGCGAGCACAGATTTGGTTTCAAGATACACCCAAAAAGTCAGTGCAAACCAAAGGTAGCTCGTCGTTACATTGGCTATCAGTGTGTTTAAGAGTACCCTGCGAAAATTTTGCATATCAGAAAACAGTGTACACGCTTATACGCTGTATCTCACTACTGAGCTGTTTCTAACTCTGAGATTATAATTTTTTTCATTTCCATCATGCGCTGCCAGGCTACTTGATTGTAAGTACCATCTGATTTACTCATTATAGTGTCCATGTTTTGAGGCACAATTTGCCAGCTCAAGCCGTAGCTATCCTTGCACCAGCCACATTGCTCACTTTCTGGGACATGCGAAAGTTTTGACCAAAAATAGTCAATTTCTGCTTGGTCTGCGCAAGCAACCGAAAACGAAACAGCCTCGGTAAAATTAAACTCGGGGCCAGCGTTGATTGCAACAAAAGTCTGCCCTGCCAACTCAAATGTAATAGTAAGCTCCTTGCCTGCAAGAGCCTGCTGGAAATCAAGCAAACCCTCAGAGGGGTAGTAAGTTGTTGCCGTAATTGTACTGCCCTCAAACACCGAAACGTAAAAGTCCACCGCTTGTTTTGCATTGCCGTCAAACCACAGGTTCGGTGTAATTTTTTGAATTATTGCCATACTACGCCTCCACCGGCTTTAAGTTCGCTTCTTTGTCATCTACAAGCACTTCAAAATCTATGGTTTCCTTTGTCATATGCCTACCTTATAACCTTTCCGTAATTTGTACTTCAACGCTATCGCCTTCCTTTTTGCGAATTTGTCTCAATATTGCGGCCGTTATGGGCAACTTGTGCGTACCGTCGCCCATGGCCATAAATGAGCTTATAAATGGTTCCCCGTCAAACTTTCCCTTCACTTTTACTATGCCCTTCGTGCCAAAAAACTTTACTGAGGCGGGCCAAGCCACATACGTCCAGCCGCCCTTTGCTGGAGACTTGTGTACCTGCGACAAAAATACTATTCGCTTCATACACTAGGCAAAAAGACTAAAAATCCAAGCCGCAACCATCAAGCAAACTAGTGAACCACCTGCCATGATTGCAATTCGGCGCTGAATCCACCGTGCGTGGACGCCGCCAAAGATAACTGCGGAAACTTGTGTCGGAACTACAAAACCAACCCATAGCCAAAGAGCGATCACAAACTCTGATGAGTCTGGATTATCAGCGATGAAAAGTGCTAGCACATAACTAGTCATTAGCGTCACAAAAAGCTGCAGGCCATAATAGGGACCCATTTTTGACTGCATTTCTTTTTGGTCTTTTTTCGACAGTTTATCGAACCCAAACATTTCACCCCACTGCTTACCAAACACAAACGTGTACCACGCTGCGCCGACAATGAATTGCGCCATCGACGCCAGAGCAACTACACCAAGATTAATTGACATTCTAACATCCTCCTTTTAACTTCATTGTAGCGCACACGTGAACGTCGGAATGTACGAAATCTTACACACTCGCTCGCTATGTCCACGCTTACGGCGATACCAGCGGATGCTCGAGCAAATACTCTCCCGCAGGAACTGAAAACCAGCTCGTGACATAATCTTCCAGAACAAGCCGATAGTTTTCTATGACATCTAGGACAATTTCATGGCGATCCTTGGCGGCCTCAAGTTCGGCAAGGCTATACCAGCGTAAATCTTCCGATTCTGAGTCATGCGGATTTGCAGCTGGCACTGCCGCAGCGATGAACGCAAACCCAACATCTGTATGGTAGTGTAGACTGGAAAACAAGTGCGTCATAAGCATCGCTGGAACTGGATGTACGACATTTTTGTCCGAATGAAAAACACGTTTTTTTGGCTGCAAAACCGCAAGCTCGTCTAAACTGTACCCCGCTTCTTCCCGAAGCTCATGTTCAATTGCCTGCCACGGCGTCTCAGTCAGCTCAACATGTCCGCCAACCTGCAGCAGCTTATGAAGTTTGTTATGCATATGCACCAAACATTTCCATTCACCCGCTTCCTTACGTACAATGTAGGCGCTTACCGTCAAATCATGTTGCCCTGGCTCTGTGTGAATATGCGGCATTTATGTAGCCCGACCCTTCCAAGCAATAAAGTATATGCTCGTGAGCACAACAACCGACCCAACGAGCTTTTCCCAGGAATAGCCTTCGCCGAGCAAAAGCACACCTGCTAGCGCGGTCGTAACTACCTGGCCATTGTTAAGCACAACTGCGTGGTTTGCATTTATAAGATGTACAGAGGCGGCAAACGTTTTCATTGTTAGCCAATACAACATTCCGGCTACGAGTACCCACGGCCACAAGCGGCCAATAACCTCAAAACTTCTTACTGCAAATAAACTCGCAATGAGCGCATATCCCGCTGCTAAAACTAGCCGTATATTTGGCACAATCAGCGAACCATGCTTACGCATAACTTTCCGGCTAAGCACATTGCCAAACCCAAAGATTATTTCCGACGACAGAATAATAGCGTCTCCCTTGTTCAGATGTAGCTTGTGCAGTCCGACTATGCCAATATACATACCGACAAATAGCACCAGCAGCCATAAGCGTTGCCTTGACGTAATATGCTCACGCAGCATAATTGCCGAGAAAAATATGGTTGTCAATATTGTCGCCGTGCCAATCAGTGAAGCATTGATAGAAGATGTATATCGCTGCCCAAATACAAGCAGGCCGACCGCTACAAAACTAGCGAGCGAAAGCACAACAAACTTACCGGCGTCCTTACGAAGGCGTTCGTACATAACCTTATTCATGTGGCGCCGTAGTGATGCAGCCCCAAATAGTCCGCCTGCCAGCGCAAACAAGAGGGAGTATTCTAACGCACCAATGTCGTAGGTGTTATATACGTGCTTATTCACTACCAAATACGCAGTCAGAAACAATGCTGAAGCAATCCCCGCTAACACTCCCTTCATCCCGTCTGAGAGCCCGTGCCATTTCTGCTTCACATTTCTGCCTTTAGCTGGGCAAAACCTTTGCGGATGGCCACCATTTCTGGGTCAGTTTCATCCTTTGAGCCAGCATAGGTCATGCTCAGCTCTTCAAGCGCAAACCAACCATAGGCACTGTGGTCTTCTGGCTTGGGACGGATATTTTCGAGAGGGTCGGCAAACTGCGCAAAGTAAATAATTTCTATAGCATGCGCCTTTTTTACCTCATTTATATAGGTAAACACGTCGAGCAAATCGCCAATTCTTACGCACATCCCAAATTCTTCCATAACCTCTCGTGCCACCGCAATCTTCAAATCTTCCCCGTAGTCAATGTGTCCGCCGGGCAGCTCCCACACGCCAGGCAAAAACTTTTTACTGTCCGCACGTTTAGCCAAAAACACCTTCGTCACCCCATCGATTTCATGAGTAATAAACGCGCAGGCAGTAAACACTTGCTGCCCTTCGGCCAGCGTCTCGCTATCATGCTGTACGGTGTTGGATTTATGAAACATGCGACCTACTACTCTTATAAAGACGAGACCACAAACGAACAAAATAAAACAGTGCTGGCAATGTCGCAATACCAACCCATGCTATGCTTGTCGCGCTCATTATTGAGGGGTTTTTATACTGTAAGTAGAATAATATTGTCAGATATACTATTGTGGCTATGGTCTCTTTGGGTCGCATCTGGTAGTTCGAAAACCGCTGGACTACAATGTTACGTTGCGGAGCGAATTTTTTTGAACGGCCCCAAAACAACCACAAACCAAGTAGGATAGCGCTACTTGCGATATACATTGTTGCGCTACCAAACAAAAGAAATTGCGCAAAGTATGTAAAACCATCTTGCATTGAAATAGAATCAGGACGATATAGATCTAGCAAGTGTTTGATATACCTTATGGCAAAGATTAGCGCAACGAATACACTCCACAAACTCAATCCTATTCTTAGCCAACGCGGCAATCTGCGCATAATAAACGAACTGGTTAATGAAACAAGGACAATGATACTAGAGATACTGAGCCCAACCCACATAAACGAATTGGCCTGCCCGTCTATTATCGACATAGCAAGAATGTACACTACGCCCATCGACTGAGCCAAAACCAATCCTTCAGAAATTCTAGAAACAAATGTTGTTGTTTTGAGCGCCAAACTAACTACCACAGTGACTAGTACGAATCCGGCTACAAATGAAACTGGCCACCAGCGAAGCAGGAACTCGCTTGCGCCCGAACTATCGGGATTAGTCAACAGTGTATACACTCCAGTGAGAGCCGTGAAAAATGCCGAGCATATGAGCCACAATGTCAGGGTAATATCACGACTTTGACGGAAAAATTCGACCGCACTCCCAAGAAACACGGGAAGAACAACCAAAAACAAGGCTTGCCGATTTGTCTCGGTATCGAACATTGCCGTTAGAGCAAAGCACAGGAGTAATACCCAAAGCACGATATTGCGAAATAATAAAAACTTGTCATGTCTACCTGATTGCCTATAGCCCTTCTGCGATTCTTTGTCAGTGCCGGTTGTGCTAAGCCGTTGATTATTCATGATTTGTGGCAGTGGCTTGGGTAGATTTTTCAGGCGCACCGTTAAGACACTTGGCTGCGTGATATAGCTTGTCTGGGTCAGCTGCACAGGGGTCACAAATGAGAACGAGTTCGTTGCAAGCCTGGTTGGCGCAGTTTTCGTAGTTACTTGTTGCTCGGCCACAATGAATACACTCGCCAATCACTTTGCTGTGGTCGCTGAAGTTCATGCCCATGCGCCCATCAAAGACATAGAGTTGCCCTTCCCACAAACCATCATCACCGTACGCTTCACCGTACTTCACAATGCCTCCATCTATTTGGTAAACGTCCTTAAAGCCGCGCTGTTTCATCATGGCGCTCAAAAGTTCACAGCGCACACCGCCCGTGCAGTATGAAATGACTTTTTTACTTTTTAGCTCGTCGTACTTACCGCTTTCGAGTTCGCGCTTGAAATCACGTGAAGTTCGAGTGTCTGGTACAACGGCATTTTTAAATCGTCCAACTTTTGCTTCGTACTGATTACGCCCATCGAAAAATACAACGTCGTCACCATACTTCTCGACCATTTCGTTTACCTGCTCAGGCTTCAGGTGCTGCCCCGTGCCGACAACGCCCTTTTCGTCGACTTTCACTTCATCCCATGTTTCAAACGCCACCAGTTCCTTTTTGACCTTCACGCTCATACGCGGAAAGTTTTTGCGCCCACCATCACTCCATTTCCATAGTATGTCTTTAAAGCCTGGAAACTCTTTGGTCTTTTTTACATACGTTTTAAGGTCTTCCAAATCACCCCCCACCGTGCCATTGATACCCTGCGCGCTCACCAATATCCGACCGTGCAGATTGAGCGAATCGCATAACGTCTTCTGCCAGAACTTGAGCATTTCTGGGTCTTTCACCGGAGTAAATTTGTAGTACAAGAGAATTTTTTGCATAAAGATAGTATATCCCACCTCTGAGTTCTAGGACAGTCTTCGCTCACTGCAACTTAAAAAGGTTTAATGGTTGTGGTAATTGCGGTAAAATACCTTCATGGCATACGATACCGACGCAGATGGGTTTCTTGGCGTCACTTTTATTTCCCACGACAGCGACCACACAAAGACAAATACGACAGAACGACCAGCTGACGCTAAGCCGACAAGTAAGAAACCGCCTTCAAAACATTCGCACGTCGATAGCGATGAAATTCAGGCGCTTCAGGAAGAAATAGAAAGGTTAGAAATTACCTTGCAAACCTACGAGTTGGAGACCGAAGAACGTCTACAACACCTCGAGCGCATGGCGGGTCACCCAATAACTGCTGAGGAAAAAGTTTTTCGGATACAAGAAGAATCTTAAGTTTTTTACTTGGGATTACAATTTTACAGATACACATTTCACCTAATTTTATCATTGCATTTACGAAACAGAGGTAGTATAGTTGTATGAATTACAAACGTAACGGAAAGGCGCACTAATACAATGATTACTTTCGCTCTTGTAACAGTTAACGGCGCCTTTACGGCGTACGTTACTCTGGGCTAAAAATACTTCTTTCAGCTCTAAAACACCTTATACTACCGTAAGTAGAATGGTCGACCGTAGGAGGGTCGTACCTATGAATAAAATAAGTACAAAACAAGACCGAGGCATGAAGGTAGCACTACGCTACTATCTTCGCTGCGTCCAAAAATACCCCCTCTACATCTGGGGAGTGATATTAGTTATGCCTTTAACATCTCTTTTTGGCCGCTTTATACCCCCGCTTATTTTGGCTGATGTTATAAACCAGCTGACGGCCAAGCAACCTATCAACGGACTCTGGGCCACTTTTAGCGATGAAATACTGCTATATTTTTTGGTACTGCTTGCGGGAATCGCACTATGGCGCGGCATTGACTATTTCATGTGGCGGTTGGAGCAAAATGTCCGGCAAGATATTTCCGAACACGTTTTTCGGCACCTCCTTGCGCAAAGCCTAGACTTCCATGCAAACAATTTTGGTGGTTCACTGGTGTCACAAACTAACAAACTTTTGAACGGGTATATCCGTATTCAGGACAGCACGATATATCAGGTATATCCCATGTTGTGGGGGTTTGTGTGGGCTATTCTCATCCTTGCCCCAAAAGCACCGCTATACTCAGTTTTTCTGGCGATTCTTATCGTTCTGTTTATGAGCGTGTCAATGTTGCAAGCTCGAGGCATTTTTAAACATTTGTCGCGTGCGGCCGCGGCTGAGAGCAAAGAAACCGGTCAGTTATCCGACGCCATAACCAACATTGGCGTCATAAAAAGTTTCGCGCGGCGAGACTACGAAATAAGCCGTTTCCATGAAGCTACCAGTAACACCCGGCATTACATAATGCGCTTTGCTAACGCACATCAACGACAAATGAACGTCATGGGGGTAATGAACCGGATTATAATTGGCGGGGCTCTGGTTGTTGCCCTGATATCAGTTATCGACCAGCACGCAAACATCGGCACAGCCTTTCTAATTTTCAGCTACACCGCAACAATTGCCGAGCAGCTGTTTGAATTTGGCAACGCCACGCTGCGCTCATACAACCGAGCGCTTAGTGACGCTCGTGAAATGGCCGTAAAACTGACGCAGGAGCCAAGTGTTAAAGACCCTCACGTGCCAGAACAACTTGCCGTTCACAGTGGCGCCATAGAATTCCGTAATGTCACGTTCATTCACAGCGGAGCAGAGGATGCCATCTTCGAAAACTTTACTCTCTCAATCAAACCAGGAGAAAAAATTGGGCTTGTTGGTCACAGCGGATCTGGCAAAACAACATTTACGCGTTTACTGCTGCGCTATTCTGACATTCAGGCTGGCGAAATCACCATCGATGGACAAAACATTGCAGCCGTCACGCAAGATGATTTGCACGCTTCAGTCGCCTACGTGCCCCAAGAGCCACTCCTGTTTCACCGCAGTATTCGCGAAAATATAGGCTACGGCAACTTAGCAAGTACCGAACAGCAAATTGAACGTGCCGCAAAGCTAGCCCACGCACACGAATTCATCGAGCAATTACCTCAGCACTACGACACACTCGTTGGCGAACGTGGCGTAAAGCTGAGTGGTGGGCAACGGCAGCGTGTTGTCATTGCACGGGCCATGCTAAAAAATGCGCCTATTTTGGTGCTCGACGAAGCAACTTCGGCACTCGACAGCGAAAACGAAATGCTCATACAAGATGCACTATGGACACTCATGGAGGGCCGCACGGCCATCGTAATCGCCCATCGACTTTCTACCATACAAAAAATGGATCGGATCGTCGTGCTCGATAATGGAAAAATCGTCGAGGAGGGCACTCACAAAGAACTTCTAAAGCATGGCGGTACATACGCCAAACTTTGGGCACATCAATCGGGCGGATTTATAGAGGAATAGCAATGGACAGTGACATGGGACAGACTGATACGAGCACAACCGACCAAAAACCCCGGCATGCCTTTCGAACCGGGCTTCGTGTCTTACGATTGACCTGGCAAGAACGGCCAGTGGCAGTTTCTGTCTACGCTATGGGCGCATTTCTCGAAATTGGCAGCTCACTCCTTTCAATGTACGCAACTGCGAAACTCGGCAGCCTACTAGCCGCATACTTGACCACTAGGGAGGTTGGGGATATTTGGTTCTGGCTATGGATCGACATAGCCTGCGCGGTAGGCATAGCGTTCGGTTTTTGGATGATGAGTGCAAGCAAACGGCTCGTGTATTTTAAAATGGTGCGCTGGGCAACAACCGGCTTTCAGGAAGCAGTATCCCGGCTAGATCTTGCTGATTACGATAATTCGCTCGTGCGTAACCAGATTAACAAAGTGAGTGCTGGTTATACTTGGCAAGTACCAAATCTTGCCGAATCGGTCATGGATTTTTGCTATTCGCTCATACGGTTCGCGGCCATCACTGCTGTGGCAGCGCAAATTGGATGGTGGGTAGTGCTGGTGCTGGCTGTCTTTTTGCTACCAAGCTTACTGGCCGAAAATCGCCTGCAAAAACTACAGTGGTTCGTGTGGGATTATAAGGGCGATAATCGACATATATTTTGGGGGCTTGAGTGGATGTTACGTCAACACCGTAACATTATGGAGCTACGGAGTATGCAGGCGCGAGAATATTTGCTGCGTAAAGTTGAGCATATGAACGAAGACTTTTACAGCATACAGGAGAAGGCATTTCGACAAGTGAGTCGTGTTATTGTGCCTTCAAAGTTATTTGAGGTCGGCGGGACTGCCATAGGAGCAGTGGTACTCCTGCGACAATTTCTGGCAGGAAGTATCGGGCTAGACCGTTATTTTTTCCTGTCAGGCGCGCTGCTGCGAGTCGGCGGTGCCCTGAATGCTGTTTTTGGTTCAATCAGCCGCATGCAAGAACAGTTGCTCTTTGCTGAAGACTTTTTTGAACTCCTGGAAAGAAAACAAATTATTGTAGACCGACCAGGTTCCAAGCAGCTCTCTGGCACAATTGTACCAAACATAGAATTTCGCAATGTTTCTTTTACCTACCCTGGCAAGAAGCGAGAAGTTTTTCATAAGCTTTCGTTTGTCATAGCACCTGGCGAACACGTCGCACTGGTTGGCGAAAATGGCGCAGGCAAGACCACTCTCATAAAATTACTGCTCCGATTCTACGTACCAACTGGTGGGCAAATACTTATAGATGGAGTCGATCTTCAGGCTATTTCTATAGAATCATGGTACGCTCGGGTTGCGACACTTTTCCAGAGCTTTAATGAGTACCCCTTCCCCATACATGAGAACGTTTCTATTGGGGATCCAACCGTAGGGTTAGACCGCTCACGTCTGCAAAGTGCCGGTGACAAAAGCGATGTTACTGAAATGGTAAATCACTTGCCTTACGGCTGGGATACAGTGTTAAATAGCAGCTTTGAAAAAGGCATCGAGCCAAGTGGCGGACAATGGCAGCGCTTGGCGCTGGCTCGAGCCTTTTACCGTGATGCGCCGGTGCTCATCCTTGACGAACCAACTTCTGCCATTGACGCCAAAGCCGAATACGACATCTTTAATAACATATTTGAACACTACCAAAACCGCACGGCCATTATCATTAGCCACCGTTTTTCGACTGTCCGCCGAGCTCATCGTATTATTGTTCTTGACAAGGGTAAGATAGCTGAGCAAGGCACACACACTACGCTCATGCAGTCAAAAGGCCTCTATCACGAGCTCTTCACTAAACAAGCCGAAGGGTATAAGTAGCCGAACTCGGCGTAAACGCCGAGTTCTAAAGGGGCGGGCTCGCCCGCCCCGCTTATACAACTGGAATTAATCCAGTTGTATAAGCTCCCCACCCCTGAAGGCTTCGCTCTCGCTCGCTTAGCGCCTAAAGGCGCTGGTTGTGGCGGTTACACCTAGCTGGGGTTAGGTAACACGCTATTTATATGAACGGGGTGAAAAAGCACCCCATATAACTGGGGTGCTTTTAAAATCCTAAGTCAAACTACTCTTTTGAGGAGTCGGCTGGAGCTGTTTCGGCGGCTGCGTCTTCGCCTTCGGCTTCTTCGGCCGCGGGAGCCACTTCTTCGGCGTCACCACCCGCTTCATCGTTGGCGGCAGCGAGTGCACTTGGCTCAAAGACTGCTGCGACCGCATGAGCGGCGTCAGTTTCAACGACAACACCCTCTGGAACATCTAAGTCGGATACGTTAACATGATCACCCACTGCGACAAGTTTTTCGGCATCGTAAAATAGCTCGTTTGGTAGGTTCTTTGGTAACGCTTTGACCTCAACTTCGTCTAGCTGCGTCAGTACGATCAAGCCAGCACGCTCAGCCGGGCTTGATTCATTGCCCTCGGCATAGCGTGGCTTAACTGGAATCTGGGCTTCTACCGTCTGGTTGGCGCTGACGGCGTTAAAGACTACGTGTGTGACCGTGCCGAGGCGCGGGTCAATACTTGCACTACGAATAAGTGCGGTATATTTTTTATCACCGACTTTGAGCTCAACCGGATGGTGACGTCCTGCGGTATGAAATACTTTCGTAATAGCCTGGTGGTTAGCCTGGATATGAATGGAAGCTTTGCCGTGATCATGAATAACTGCAGGAACAATCCCACTTTTCCGCAAGCGTTTAACGCCCTTACCAAGCGTTTCGCGCGGCTCTACTAGTAATGTAATAGCATCCGACATGTAGTATCTCCTTATTTTCTAGGGGTAGTATAGCACATAAACACCGAGATTTTGCAAAACATAGCGCAGTCAACATGGTTCCTGTACACTAGAACCATGCTGGATTTTACCGAAATTGTCCGCTCGGGCGGACTGCTTATTCTCTTTCTCATCATCTTTGCTGAAAGTGGCATGATGGTCGGATTCTTTTTCCCGGGTGATACGCTCCTGTTTAGCGCAGGTATACTGGCCGCTGCCGGGCAATTACCCATTGTTCTCACTATATTTGTTATTGCAGCCGCAGCCATCATCGGCGATAACACTGGTTATCAAATAGGCAAGCACCTTGGCCCCAAGTTATTTAAAAAAGAAGATGGGATTATTTTCCGCAAAGATCTCATCATAAAGGCCGAGAAGTTTTACGAAAAATACGGAACAAAAACTATGTTAGTTGCTCATTTTATACCCATCATTCGCAGCTTTGCGCCCGTTACTGCTGGCGCCGGAAGGATGGATTATAAGCAGTTCGTAATTTACGATGCAATAGGTGATATTGTTTGGGCAGCAAGCGTAACCCTGCTCGGGTATTTTGTCGGCAGCCGCATACCAGGCGTTGAGCACTACATTGAACCAGTGCTTATCGGCATCATTCTCGTAACACTCCTTCCAACCCTGTACCACGCCCTCAAAGACCCCAAAATCCGCGCCAAGTTGTTACGCCGAAAAGTAAGGACTAATGATTAACCCGAACTCGGCATCAGCATGTGCCTAAGATACTTGCCCGTATAACTAGCGTCAATTTTCACTACCTGCTCGGGGGTGCCTTCGGCTATGATTTGGCCACCGGCGTTACCGCCTTCAGGACCCATATCAATTAGCCAGTCGGCCGACTTTATCACGTCTAGGTTATGTTCGATAACGACCATGCTGTTACCTGCCGTAACGAGCGCGTGTAGCACCTGCAACAGCTTTTCGACATCAGCCATGTGTAGGCCGGTTGTTGGTTCGTCAAGGATGTAGAGGGTACGGCCAGTCGGGCGACGGCTTAGTTCAGAAGCAAGTTTGATTCTTTGCGCCTCGCCGCCGCTTAGTGTCGTCGCTGGCTGCCCAAGCGCTATGTAGCCAAGCCCCACATCTACGAGCGTTTGCAGTTTGCGAGCAATGGCTGGGATATTTCCAAAAAAATCCAGTGCTTGCTCGCACGTCATTGACAGCACATCGCTAATAGTTTTGCCCTTAAAGTGTATCTCCAGGGCTTCACGGTTGTAGCGTTTGCCTTGGCAGACTTCGCAGGGCACATAGACGTCAGGTAGAAAGTGCATTTCTATTTTGATTATGCCGTCTCCTGAGCAGTTTTCGCACCGTCCACCTTTGACGTTAAAGCTGAAACGACCAGCGGCATAGCCACGAAGTTTTGCCTCTGGCACGCTGGCGAATAGCTCACGAATAGGCGTAAACAGTCCTGTATATGTGGCTGGGTTAGACCGCGGCGTCCTACCGATAGGTGACTGGTCAATTATAATTGCTTTGTCGAGATGCTCTATACCCTCTATGTCATCGTGCCGGCCTGGTACAGTTGAAGCGTGGTGTAGGCGTGCATGAAGTTCTTTCGCGAGAATGTCATTTATAAGGCTTGATTTTCCACTGCCGCTAACACCGCTGACTACAACTAATTTGCCAAGCGGAATATCCACCGTCACGTTTTGCAAGTTGTTTTCGCGCGCTCCTACGATACGAATAGATTTACCGTTACCTTTTCGCCGCTTACTTGGCACGGCGATACTCTTTTTGCCAGATAGGTATTGGCCGGTGATGCTCTGTGGAGATTGTTCAACGTCCGCGGGAGTACCATGAGCTACCACATGCCCACCGTGTATACCAGCTCCAGGACCAATGTCTAGCAGGTAGTCGGCCGTACGAATAGTTTCTTCGTCGTGTTCTACGACAAGAACTGTGTTGCCAAGATCACGCAGATGTTTCAGCGTGCCAATAAGACGAGCGTTGTCCCGCTGGTGCAAGCCGATACTTGGCTCGTCAAGCACATACAAAACGCCCATAAGCCCCGATCCGATTTGCGTCGCCAGTCGTATACGCTGAGCTTCACCGCCACTCAAAGTCGTAGCACCACGCAGCAAAGTAAGGTAGTTAAGCCCCACGTCAACCAAAAATTGTAACCGTGCCGATATTTCCTTTAGAACAAGATTTGCAATTGTCATCTCTAGCTCGTTCAAAGAAAGTGTTTTGAAGTATTCGAGCGCATCGTCTATCGACAACTCACAAATATCCATAATGGATTTATCTCCGATAGTCACCGCAAGAACTTCGGGCTTCAGCCGCCGACCCTCACAGGCTGCACAGGGCCTTTCCTGCATGAAACGCTCAATATCACGTCGCATAAAATCACTGTCAGTTTCTTTGTGTCGACGCTCGAGATTTGGGATTACTCCCTCATAAGTAGAGTTAAACACGCGGCCATGCCCAAGTGAAACCTTGTAGACATCATCTCCAGTGCCGTACAAAATGCGTTTAAGATTGACTTCAGAAATTTGGGCTGTCGGCTCTTGCAGAGTGAAGCCGTGTTTCTCCCCAACAGCCTGGAGCTTGCGAACATACCAGTTGTCCATATTAATACGGTTGTACGGACGGATGGCACCTTCGGCAATGGTCAGGCGGCCATTTGGGATAACCAGCTCCGGATCAACAACTAAGCGCGAGCCAAGCCCGGTGCAGGTTGGGCAGGCGCCGTGTGGGCTATTAAAACTAAACGTCCGCGGTTCCAGCTCTGGAATGGCCACTTCAGGATGATTGGCACAGGCGTACATAAGGCTGTATGTCTGAAGGTCGTCTGTGTCGGCGTTCAACACTGCCAGCTTACCTTCAGCAACGTCCAGGGCTTGTTCGACACTTTGAGCAAGGCGCGTTCGAGATTCGTCGTCATTCAGCAGTCTATCGACGACAACCTGTATGGTGTGCCGAATGTTTTTGTCGAGCTCTGGAAACTCATCCAGCGCATACACGACACCGTCTACGCGAACACGCGCGAAGCCGGCGCGCAGGTATTGCTCGGGGATGTGCTCGAACTGGCCCTTTTTGTCTATGACAATTGGCGCTAAAATCATCAGCCTTGCGCCAGCTGGCAGCGCTGAAACCTGGTCAATGATGTTTGCGACTGTTTGGCGCATAACCGGACTGCCGCAAACCGGACAATGTGGCACGCCAATACGCGCGAACAGCAAACGAAGGTAATCATATATTTCTGTAACTGTCGCAACAGTAGACCGGGGATTCCGGCTGGTAGATTTCTGGTCGATGGATATCGCTGGGCTCAGTCCATCTATTTGGTCGACGTCGGGTTTTTCCATGAGTCCCAAAAACTGACGCGCGTAGGCACTCAGGCTTTCAACATATCGTCGCTGTCCTTCGGCATAAATAGTATCGAAAGCAAGGCTTGATTTGCCTGAGCCGCTCAGTCCAGTAATAACCACTAGCTTTTCACGCGGAATCGTCACATCAATGTTTTTGAGGTTATGTTCACGCGCGCCTTTGACCACAATTTCGTCATGCATAAGTCGAAACAGTATACTCGTTTTCCCTGTTTTTTTCCAGTCTTAGCACGCTAAAAACGGACTACTGCTTCATTTTAAAGTGATTTACGAGCTATCTTGAGAAAAAGTAGCTGTCGCTAATTTTTAGACAAAGAAACCGGCAGATACAGCGCTGCTGATAGGTTTACTGGGTCGTTAGTTTACTAATTCGGGAGTTTGCGTAAGTGCAGTTTGTGGGTACAATACCGTACATGTCATTGCAAACACAGACTAAACGTATTCTCACGGACATCGCTGGTTATTTACTCATAATCGCGTCTGGGTTGACGGGCTGGCTGCCAGGGCCTGGGGGTATTCCACTACTCATTGCCGGCTTGGGCTTACTAAGTATCAACAACAAATGGGCTCATGACCTACGTGAGTATGTGCTTAACAACGGCGGCAAGGTTATACAAAAACTATTTCCGGCACACGCCGTGGCACAGTGGACGTACGATGTTGTTGTGGTTGCTTTCTACGGGGTAGCTGCGTATCTCGCATGGAATCATGCTGTTTGGTGGCAGGTGTCGCTTGCAGCCAGTCTTTTTTTTGGCGCTACGTTCATCGCACTCATGAACCGACAACGCCTAGAATCGTTCAAAGAGCGACGTCGAAAGAAACCATAAACATTTTATGCAACTATATTGATTGTTATGTGACTTTGTGATATAATGCCCTCATAATATCTCGTGAGGTGGCGGCGGTGTCGATAGAAGAAACCATTGTACTGGGGCAAATACCTGGGACTGATTATCAGCCTGATTATGTTTTTTGGTTCACGCTTGCGGTGAGCGTGTTGTTTCTATGGCTTTTGTTTGAGGCATATAAACGCATTCACCACAATACCGCTGGGGCGCGGCAGTTACCGCAGGCGAGATCCGCCAAAACTATACTCGACTTGTCACATCCATTTATTGGGTACGCTACCCTCTCGTTAAGCACGCCAACTATCAGCGGCAAAAAAGATAAAATACCCTCAAAGCCTACCTTACGAGCCGGGCGTTGGGTAAATACTTTCTGCATAAAGCTGCAATTCCTCAAGCAAAAAACGTCGTTCATCGCTCAGTTTATCGCCCGCCAATTCACTCAAACGATGCATATAGCGGCTCAGTCGACTCTGCTCTCCACCATCAAACAGCGTATGGTAACGGTGCGACTCCCAAGGCGTTCGTTCCTCGTCGCTCAAATGAGCCGGGTAATTGCGCGCCTTGAACAGTGGGAGCAAGTGAGCGAGTCTTTCATCGTGAAATTCAGCCGCCAAATCTGGCGTGATATCCGCCGGCTCAGCAGCGCGCACGACTGGGAGTAAGCCACTGTCGTGTTGGTTATAAAATCCGTCGTACAACTGGGCGTCGACAGGAAGGGTTGTTGTTTTTTGCCGTTTCTCTTGCTCTTGGTCGAGTAGCTCCAGAGCCTTGCGCACGTTATTGCTAAAGGCAGTTTGTGATTGTAGCAGTTGAACGTGCTTCTTGACAGTTTCCAGATTGACGGCAATACGCTGCCGAGATGCCGCGTCTAAAACGCTGAGCGGCGCAACTGCCGGACATCTGTTATACTGCATTGTTTTGAGTGGCAGGCGAGCCGGTGCGTTTGGTTCGCGCGTCCACCGCCAACGTTCGACCAGTTCTTCAGCTGTCATAGTAAGAAAAGGCGTCGGATCATGTCGCAGGTCATAGACCAATGCGCCCTGCTTCTTTGGGTGCTCAATCAGGCGTATGGCGACAGTTGTTTTCTCGGTCTCGTTGTCGTATTTGCCGCTACTGTAAACAAATGGCTGATCTGCTTCTACCAATTTTCTGACTTCACTTTTGCCACGCATCTTTAGCAACCACTGATATAACTTTGGCTGATGAGCCTGGATAAGCCTAGCGATTTCTATGCAGGCATACACATCTGCCAACGCGTCATGAGCATTGCTGTGTTCAATGTTATTGGCTTTGGTAAGCAGCTCAAGTCGGTTGCCAGGCTTGCCGTCTACTATGGGCCACTGGAGACCGTCTGGTCTAAGCGCCCGCGTCATTCGCACGACATCAAGTAAGTCCCAGCGCCCTCGACCGTCTTTCCACTGCCAATCATACGGATCATAAAAGTTACGGTAATGTAGGTAGCGCATAAACTCATCGTCAAACCTGACTGAGTTAAACCCGACAAAAATTGTGTTGGGTTCTGCGACTTCGTCGCGAAAATGTCGTAAAAATTCAAGCTCAGTAATACCATCTGCGATGGTTTGTTGCGGTGTGATTCCGGTAAGGAGTACCGCATCTGGCTGTGGCAATACGTCGTCAGACATCTTTATTAAAATGTTTACTGGTTCCCCAAGCAGTTGCAAGTCGAAGGTTGTCCGCTGCCCTGCAAACTGCATAACTCGGTCCTCGCGAGGGTTAATACCGCTGGTTTCAAGATCATACCAAAAGAGGGTCGGTGTGCTCATAGCTACAGCTCGAAGGAACCTTTTTTAAACTGTACCCTGTCACCCGCTTTCGCTCCCATACGAGAAAGTTTATGACTGATACCCATTTTGCGCATAATATCTCGCAGACGAGCGATTGATTCTTCATTTCCAAAATCTGTCCGGGCAGCAAACTTGTCTATTTTGTGACCAGAGACTAAATACTTTTCGGCTGTTTTTTCAATGGACCAGGGTTCTTCACTCTTCAGTGTCAGCACAGGCAAGCCCTCGTGTGGTACGGCCTTGGCTGCTTCCTCGAATGTTTTCTGCCGCTCTCTAGTAACCAAGCCTACGAGAGAATACATGAGAATTTTCACGCCGCTATGTGCTTGCGACGATATCGCAAAAATTGGTGTTGCTGGAGGAATAATTTTCCTTAGCGTTTCTGTTGCTTCCTCGACTAGCTCTGGCAGGCTGGCGTCTGTTTTAGTTAGTACGACCATTTTCGCCCGGGATGCTAATTCAGCGGAGTAGAGTTTTACTTCATTTTCAATTGTCTTGTAGTCGGCGACAATGTCGTTGCTTGTGACATCGACTAGGTGTAGCAAAACGGCCGTACGTTCGACGTGTCGCAAAAATTCGTCCCCCAGTCCCTTCCCTTCGGCTGCTCCTTCAATAAGCCCTGGGATGTCGGCAATAAGAACACTGCCGGCACCGGGCACATCTGCTACTCCCAGATTTGGCGTTAGTGTCGTGAACGGATAGTCGGCTATTTCGGGACGGGCGTTGCTAACGACCGATAAAAAGGTTGACTTGCCAGCATTTGGTAAGCCGACCAAACCGACGTCGGCGATGAGCTTCAGCTCTAGTTTGAGGTTTTTAATTTCACCTTCTCCGCCGGGCTCTGCAAACTTTGGTGCCTGACGCACACTACTCACAAAGTGCGCATTACCAAACCCACCTCGTCCGCCTGCGGCAATAATGGCCTCTTGGCCGTCTTCAGAAAGATCAACAAGAATGACATCGTCTTCGAGCACCACCGTTCCAACGGGTACAGACACGCGCAGGTCGCCACCATTTCGACCATGCTTTCTGATTTTACTACCGTCCCCGCCTTTTTCGGCAGCGAGTGATTTATGATAACGAAAATCCATAAGCGTGTTGTGATTGCGGCTGGCCACAAAGACAATATCGCCGCCCTTGCCGCCGTCACCACCATCGGGGCCACCACGGTCAACAAATTTTTCATGCCGAAAAGACACGCGGCCACTACCGCCGTCTCCTGCCGCAACTTGCACATCTGCAACATCTATAAACTTCACACTTGGTAGTATAACAGAGGTAGCTTAATAATCCGAGCAACGTACCTGGTACACTTTCGTAAAACTCGTTGGTCCCTCAGTTTAAAAACTGGGCGATTTAGTTGCGGGTGATATAGTTTGGATAGGCCGAAACCGAAACGACTGCGTAACCGACACGACCAAAACCAGCAAAACCATTCATGTCGCTCACTTTCATTGTGCCGTTTTCGTAGACTTCTTCGACTATGCCGACATGCCCCGCCCAGCCACTTGACGTTTGGAAAATGGCACCAGCAGTTGGGACTGAGCTAACTCGCCAACCACTTATTCGGGCGTAATATGCCCAGGTGTTGGCATTGCCCCAGTTGCCCGGTGCGCCGGAGCGGGCTGCGGCATAGTAGGTACACCAGCCAAAATCGTAACCGTTGGCACCATAACGCGGAGAAAAGCTTGCGGCGTATACAGAAGTCGCATTTGTATATGTTCGGGTAGCCACTGGGATGATTTTGCCATCAGGAATAATGATACGTTTTCCAACCACCAAACCGGTTTGTTCAGCATCATTCATTTGGGCAATTTTCTCAGCGGTTGCGTGATAAGCGGTAGCGACACTTTGCGGTGTGTCACCAGTTTTGACCGTATAAACAATACCGCTTACTGGAGGTACGACGAGTTTTAAGCCCGCAGTTACGTTGTCGTTGCTCAAACCATTTGACCAGCGGATACTTTCGGACGTAACGCCAAATTTTTGCGCAATAGTGCTTACATTGTCACCGGCTGCAACGGTATAATCGGTGATGTCTCGCCAACTTTTTTGGCCGGCTGTCACAACTTGCGGTTTCGCTGCAACGCTTGTGTCGCTTGCGCTAACTACCACCGCGACACGGGCGCTTTGTGCTTGGTTTGTAATGGGTGTTTTTTCTGGCAGATTGACGGTGTGCGCGATATTTGCAGCTACGTCGAATGAGGTTAGCCTGTCGACAGGACTAACCGCAGCGGTTTCTGCAGATGTTTGTGAAGAAACGGTGGCAACAGTATCTGAATGTGCGCTGGTAACAACAAAAACCAACACAGCACTCAACAACAAAAAGTTGGCCGCCACAAGGCTGAAACGTACAAGGCGCTTCTTAACGGCCTTACGTCGTAATGTCTTTTGTAAGCGCCGGCTTGCAAGCTGCCGTCCGCGCTGTAAACGTTGGGACGCTGTTGACCCTGAGTTTGAAATACTAATACGATTCTCCTGGTGCCGCACTACAGTTGTAGGGCAGGACCGAGACTCTTATACGCTTTTTACGTTACTATGTGGGGACACCGAGACCGATGTCATTGATTTATATCGTTTGCTGCGAATAAAAGTATAACCCTCCATCAGATTTTGAAGGAATGGTTACTAAGGTATTGTACCAGAAAACTTCGTTCAAGCAACTCTCGTTAACACATTACCCCTGTTATTCTTCGCAGAGTTTGTGGCAATATTTGGCTGCCAGCGCTTCATGTTCGGCAACCGTCTTTGAGAAGTATGTTGTGCCGTTATCACCACTAACAAAAAATAACCAGTCTGTATTAGCCGGTTTTGCGACGGCTGCAAGCGAAACTTTGCTTACGTTACTTATGGGAGTAGGCGGTAGCCCCGTGTGCAAGCGTGTGTTGTAGGGTGTGTCGTAGGTGACATCTTTGCCTTTGCCGGCAAGAACAGAGCCATAGTGAGCCGTAACGTCACTTCCGAGCGGAATGCCACTTTTCAGACGTTTGATAAACACTTGCGCTGCTTGGGCACGATCTGCTTGGCTGACAACTTCTTTTTCGACTATTGAGGCAATGACAAGACCTTCATAAGTAGTGAGTCCTTGGCTTTTAAGGCCGGCTGTTATTTCGGGGGTGAGGTTTTTTTGCAGCTGTAAAATTGATTGTTCGACAATATTTTTTGCTGTCGTCGCTGCGGTACGCTGGAAAGTTTCGGGATAGAGATAGCCCTCAAGATTTGTTCCGGCAGGTTTATCGACAAACGCGGGGTAATTGTCATACTGCTGCGGAACCAATGCCGCGTCGACGTCGGCTTCGGTGAAACCTTGGTTTATAAGTGATCGCCTGATCTGGTCAAGACGCTGGCCGGGGAGAATAGTGACATAGGTTGTGGCGACCTTTCCGTGGGTAAGTTGCGACACAATTTCGGGAACGTTTTGGCGTTGGCTTATTTCGTAGGACCCGGCCTGGAGGTAACTGCTGACTTTGTGAATCCGCGCGTAATATTCAAACGTTTTCTCGCTACGTATTAGCTCTGCCGATTTCAGTTTTGCAGCAATGCTTTTTACTGAAGCGCCCTGCTCAATAGTGATGGTTTCGGTACGGTTTCCGCCGACAGCTTCTAGCCCAGCGGTGTAGTCTCGCCAGAAAAAGAAGGCGCCTACACCCAGTAGGGCAATGATCGCAAGAGTGCACACTGCAATGAGTTTACCCCTGCGCCGTTTGTTCTTGCCTGATGGTGTATAACCTCGTGCTTTATACGTCATATGCTCCTCCTTGTTCTTCACGGTACCGCTCGAGAATCAATGCTGCCGACATTGCGTCAATATCCGATTTTGTATATGCCTTACCAATGGCTCGTAGCGCAGCTTCTGCTTCCTCGCTTGAAAGTGTTTCGTCTGTGGTGTACACGGGAACGTTTACAACATCACCAAGCCTACGCGCAAATGCTTCGCACTCCTGGCTCTGAGTGCTCTCGCTGCCATCCATATTACGCGGCACACCAACCACAACACTAGAGACGTGTTCTTTTTCAATCAGTAGCTGAATGTCACTGAGCAGCTGGGGCGTATGGATGAGCGTAGTCAGCGGGCGCGGCAACTGCGCCACCTCGTGCATTAGCGCAACACCAACCCGTTTTTCACCATAATCAATCCCGAGAATGTAGTCGGCTGCCATACTAGCGGGCGGTTGTCGGCTTTGCAATAGTGACCGTTATTTTACTTGTATCTTTTGGCGCAGATGACACCCAAAACGGACCATAACTTACTTCAACTTCGGTTACACCGGGTAGCGCACTTAGGACTTGCTTTATTTCGTTGGCCTTTTTCCCCGCAATTTGTTTCTTTAGGTCTTCGACATTCAGCTCCGGCCCAGCGACAGATTCGACCCGCGCACTCACTACAGCACTTGTTGCCGTACCGGGTGTTTGCTGTGTGAAAACTGTTTTTGCGACGCCATTATCGAGAATTTTTTGCTTTTTTGGGTCAATCTGCTCTTCGACATTGGCAACAACTAACGCCTGCAGGTCAATTTGCTTAATGCCCAGCATGGTGTACGGTACAACTGATGTCACAGTGATGGTATCTGCCGATTCGCCTGGGCTAGCGCTGGAGCTAACTTGTTGGTCTCCCGTCAGAAACGTGGAGGTTATGGCCAATAAGCCCTTGGCTTTCAAAGCTGTTTCCATTTCTAGTTTTACTGACGTAGAATCTTGGGCGGCAATTTTTGATTTTGCAGAGTCAATATCTGCCTGGGCAACAACTTTGACGATGTTGTCGGTTCCGCCCGCAGTAGAGCCTGTACCGCTCGTCCCACCTTGCCTCGTAAATGTCGTACCCGATGTCATGTTGTACTCAGCTCCGGCTTTGAGCGCAGTAATATTTACGTTGTTTGTGGTGTATTTTACGCAGCTACCACTTGCTCCGTTAAATGAATATTCTCCTTTTTCCTGCGTGATAAATGTTTTACCTGCGGCAGTCACGCTTGAGCCAGTTGTAACATCACTGGGCGCGCCGACATCGGGGGCACATTTGGTAACGGAAAATTTGACCGTGCCAGTAGCTTTGTCTCCTGTATTTTGCTGGCCGGTGGCCGCAACTTGCTGTGTGTAAGATTTTTGCTGTGTCTGGGCAGTTGCTGGAATAATTTTATTTTCTTCGTCAAGCTGCTTTGCGGCGGTATCTAGTGTAAGGTTTAAGTTACTTTTGACAACCTGTGAATTTGTCTTTATGGCAACGCTGGCTTTCGGCAGTAAGGTTGTTGCAACAACCCATCCAACTACGAGAAAGATAACCCCAAAGACGCCAAGAGCAATACGAAGACGAAACTTGTCAAAGTTTGGAACGGCCAGCTTCTTATTTTTTTTGACCGGAATGACGTCAAGCTTTTCGTCCGTATTAGCGCCGGCAAGCTCGCTACCATTATCCATGATTACTTCTTCGATTGGCGTCTTGCTAGCGGCAATAGGCGGTAAGCCCGCTAGCTCACCGACAGGGATTTCACCGGACGCATCGGGGTCAAATTCGTCTGCTACCGTGCCGCTGTTGTCGGCAACGGGCAGTGGCTCGTCGACATTTTCTGGTTCGTCACTAGGTAAATCAGGCCGCGGTGGAATGGCTGGTTTGCTGGAGGGCGTTTCTGCAACATGCATACCGATAAGCCCAGCTAGCGGTAACAAACTAGCCTCCGATGTCACAAGCACAAGGTTTTTGTTGCCAGCTTCGGCCGCTCGCTTCAGAAGACGCATATTGACTACGCTTTGGAGTACTGTTGCGCGCTTCGGCAAAACGAGCGCAATAATACCACCCTTGGATTTGCCAACCCTTTCAATAATGGCTGTAATTTCATCATCAACATCGACATAAATGGTTTCTTTGGCAGTTGTGCCCGCCACCGTACTAAGCTTTGGGCTAGCCGCCCGAGACTGCGTAAGCTTTTTCGGTTTGGCGGGTTTTGGAGATTTTAGTTTCAGTTTACCGGACTTTGCGACTATCATATTTTCATCATCAGACATGGAGTATCCTATCGAGCTTTTCTTTCATGGTATCGCCAGTGCTACCGGTATATTGTACCGTATCAACCCCCACGCGGAGTAGCCCCATTGCCGTTACGAACGTGTGGTCTTTGACTTTCCCGCTCTGGTCAACTATGCCTACGACTTGGTCAGGATGAATATGCTCAATAACTGGTTTACGGGTGAAGGGTAGCTTTGTGTACCAATCGCTATCGTGCAGACGGTCAACAAGTAGCTGCAAGCTAGAGCCTCCTCCGCAAAGATAAATACGGTGTGGTAAATGGTCAAGTTTTGTAAACTCGCCCAGTGCAAGCTCGACACCACTAACCCAGACATCGAGCACTTTCGAAAGCGACTTCTCTACTGCTGCGACTTTTTGAGGCGGCAAACTCTGAACCGCTAGCCCAAGTTTCATTTGCTCTGCGTCGTCAAACTCGACTCCAAAATCCCGCTCAATAACCCGTGTGTACGCCCTGCCGCCGATGCCGAACATTTTTGTGCCCTGTACGCCACCATCGTTGACGACCGCAATATCTGTTGTACCACCGCCTACGTCCATGAGAATGGCGCTCATACTTGCCGACTGGTCGTCGCCTATCACGGCACGTGCTACGGCAAACGGTTCCGCTGCCACCGCAATCAGGTCAAGGTCGAGCTGCTCGGCCGTCCGTTCAAGCGCACCAATATGTATAAGTGGTGCAAACGCCGTATAAAGCTGGACAAGAACATCCTTGCCCTGAAACCCAACCGGGTTAGTGACTGGGTAGCCATCTATTTCCATGCCAACAAGCGCACTATTAACCAGTTTGACGCTGACTTCTTTGCCGCCAAGCTCCCAGGCGAGTTGTTGCTTGGCCTTGGCCTCTGCGCGTTGTTGCACCAGTTTGATAATGCGCTCGACTTCGGGCATATCCATTGCCACTTCTGGTGTTTTGCGCACAACTCTCACGGTTGTGGTGGTGCCCTTGACAAGCTCTCCGGCAATACCTATGACCGCGCTTCGAACACTGACACCGGCTTGCTGCTCGGCTTCGTTAAGGGCTGCGTCGCAGTTTTCTACCACCCCGCCAATGTCGGCAATTGCCCCAGCCTGCATGTCGCTTAGTTTTTGGCGGGCTCGCCCAGTACCGATGATATCTATTCCTTCGTCGGTGACGCGGGCAATCAGCGCTTTGACATATTCGGTACCGATATCAAGCGCCACAAGGTGTTTTTCTGGTGGCTCGGCATTTTTCCTACTTCGAACCCGGCTTTTTGCAACCTGTGAAGCAGTATCTTTAAGACTCTTGAACTTATCAAGCATATGGTTTCCATTGTAACATAACGCCTCCAGTACGAGTATTTGTATATCTTGGCTTTTATTTTCTTATGATTTAATTATACTGGCGTCCTCGGTGGACTAGACCATGGCGGCTTTGATACGGCGAATGCCAGCGGAGGAGGCTTCTTCTTTAATGATTTTGTAGGTCTTGCCACTAGGATTGCCCTCGTCATCTTGGGCAAGTTGGCCGGTGTGGTCAACGTGCGGGCCACCGCAGATTTCAAGACTAACGATATGGTCGTCTGTTCCCATTTGATACACCTTCACCGTTTCGCCGTAGCGTTCCCCAAACGGACCGATAGCACCCATGTCGAGTGCTTGCAGCGTCGGGTATTCGGTAAATTTCACTGGGTGGTCTTCGGCAATCCACTGGTTTACAAGGTCTTCTGCCTGTTTAATTTCTTCAGGAGTCATTTTGCGGTCAAGGTTGAAATCAAACCGCAGGCGCTCCTCGGTGATATTGCTACCGTGCTGACGTAACTCTGACCCAAAAATTTCACGCAGTGCAGACTGTAACAGGTGGGTACCCGTGTGATACCGCCTATGCTGCATGGTGTGGCCGCCCAAGCCGCCTTTAAAAGTTCCCTTTGCCGCTGTTTGGCTGCGCGCTCGTTGCTCGGCCATTTTGGTTTCAAATTCTTTTTGCCAAGTGGCGCTCAAATTAAACCCACGAACCCCCGCCTCTTCTGTGCTTAGCTCGGTCGGAAAACCAAATGTATCATACAAAGTAAAAATGTTTTCACCGGTGAGCCCGTTTTCAGCCATGCGTTCGAGCTGCTGCAGTCCTTTGCGCAGTGTCTGCCGAAATACTTTTTCCTCCTTGGCCAGAACCGCAATGACGGTTTCGCGGTTGTCTTTGACTTCAGGGAAATCGGCTTCGTAAATGTCGGCGATAACCGGCACAACTGCCTCAAGGAAATTCTGCTCAATGCCCAAATCAAACGCATAGCGAATGGCGCGACGCACCAGGCGGCGCATGACGTAGCCCTGCTCCTTATTGCTCGGTGTGACGCCGTCAACAGCTAGAAACGAGGCGGCCCGAAGATGATCGGCAATCACCCGCATACTTTCGGTGTGACTATCGTACTTTTTGCCACTGATAGCCTCAAGCTTCTCAATGATTGGCCAAATAACACTTATCTTAAACATGTCTGGCGAGTTCAGCTGTGCGGCAGCAATCCGCTCTAGGCCTGCGCCAAAGTCGACGTTTTGAGCCGGTAGCTTTTCAAAACCCTTTTCGGTGCGGACATATTCCATGAACACGCTATTGCCGATTTCCATAAACCGGCCGCAATCGCAGTTCGGATGACAGTGCTCACCCCATTTCGGGTCATGAGTGATGAAACTGAACTCATAAAAAACTTCACTGTCTGGCCCACCTGGCTCACCGGCAGGCATGTCGCCAATCTTACCGGCTCGGCACCACCAGTTTTTGCTTGCGTCGTAGAAAAAGATTCGTCCGCCTTGCATACCTTTGGCCGAGCCATCGGCTTCAGAACCTATTTCGACTGTTTTGGCTTCAATGCCTTGTGACGCAAATAGTTTCTGCCAGATTTCGGCAGACTCAGTGTCACGCGGAATACCCTGCGTGTTATCGCCAATGAAGGCCGTTACATATAACTTTTTGGGGTCAAGCCCCACAAAATCAGTGAGAAATTCCCAAAACCATGGCAGTTGCTCAGCTTTAAAATAGTCGCCAAGCGACCAATTCCCGAGCATCTCAAAAAATGTCGTGTGGCGATTGTTGCCGACTTCTTCAATGTCCTGTGCGCGTAAGCACGTCTGACTGTCGACCAACCTCACGCCTTTTGGGTGTTTTTCTCCTAGCAAATACGGCAAAAGCGGCTGCATGCCGCTACCAGTAAAAAGCGTGGTCGGATCGTTGTCTGGCACCAGCCGCGCCCTCGGTATTACCTCGTGGCTACGGTCGGCAAAGAATTTCAGGTACGCATTACGGATATCTTGTGCTGTCATTCGCCTAGTATAACAGATAGCTTGCTAGCGGTGGGGTGTTATGGTGACAGTTCCAAAAAGGCTCTACCGACTGTATCGCAGACAGCCGCATATGCACGGTTTTTTTTATCGTCTGGGGGCGCCTGTTCAAATGTAGAATTTGTGAGCAAAACCGCCCACATATCCGTTTCTGGATCAACCATCATTATAACCCCGTTATGGCCAGTATGGCCAAACGTCTGCGGACTCATGATGCTTGAATATGACCGGTTGGCATTCGTTCTAAACCCGAGTGCATAGCTTTTTTTGTCTGTCGAAGCTGTAGTAAGCGCGGCGACAGAAGGAGCGTTCAATAAAACTTGTCCTTTATACGTCCCTCTATTGGCAAGCATAGCGGCGAACTTCCCTGCATCTTCGGCTGTACTAAAAACCCCAGCGTGCCCTGAAGCACCACCGAGCCCCCGCGCCAAACTGTCTTGCTGAACGCAGTTTAATTCTTCTTTCTGGTTGTAGTCCGAAGATGTTGGGGCGCAGTCCGCCTGAGGATGGTAAGTACTATTTTTCATACCTAGCGGTTGGAAAATATTCTGTGTGATAACCCCTTCCAGCGAACCCCCGACTGCCTTGCCTCCGACCGCCCATGCGACAGAAAAACCCACATTCGAATAGGCATAGGTCTTGCCGGGTGTTTCTTTTAGTGGCTGGGATAAAACTTTCTTTTGTACGGCTTGAGGGTTAGGGCTTGAACCAATGATACTAGCGTACCTTACATCTTTAAGACCCGCTCGGTGACCAAGCAATTGCCGCATAGTCACCGTTGCTTTATTGCCGACGCCGTACTCGGGAATAAACCGACCGACTGGATCATCCAATTGCAATTTTCCGGCCTCGACCGCTCTCACGATGGCCGCTGCAGTAAACGGCTTACTGAGTGACGATAGGTCGTATTTTGTCACCCCCGGGTCAATTGGTTTGCCACCCTCATAGCGTGTGCTTCCGAAACCAACTGACACAATTTGGTTTTCACCGCAGCCCGCCACCACGGCAGCACCCGGAGCAAGCCGTGGATCTAGAACAGATGATTTAACAGTTGCTGCTAGGCTATTTCTTAGCTTCTCGGCCGCCTCAGGGTGTTTCAACCAACTTCCACAATTTTTTTCCCCTGTACCACCTGTTGCTTGCGCAGAATTATTTTCAGGGGTATTCGGCTGTGGCATTAACGGGGCACTTGATTCAGGCGTATCCGTGAGTGTAGCACCAACAATTCCTAGCACCAGTTTGCCGCTGGCAGAAAGCTCCTGCCAAGAGCGCTTTTCCATGCCAACAGTAAAATACGGCGCTTCATCAATTCCATGCACATTGCCACTATGTTGGTTGACATCATACGCGCCGTGAGCACCCACTGCAATAGCCGCCCCCAAAGCTGTAACTGCGCCTATTCTTAAAATACTCATTTATAATAGTAAAATACATATTTTTCGCTTTTTTTGCAAGTTCAACTTTCTATACTGCCGTTACGCTTCGTTGCATCGCTGTACAAAAAAGCATTGTCGTAAAATAACAGCTCAGTTTTTGTTTTGTCAATTATGTGTTTTCGTGATAAAATTAGCGCGGCTTCAGCGTTAAATTAAGCCAGTCAAAAAAAAGGTTTCAGCCCTAACAATAATTGCTGAATATCAGGTTATTTTAACAGTTTTACCCCACCATATGAGTTAATGGTAACCTCGGCTCGACATAAGTACCACCACTGATCCTTAGGCTGCCACCATGATGAGCGAAATCAACCAAACTAGATTATGATGGCCAGTAAAACAAGAGAATGAGACTAACAAGGATGACTAGCCATGAGTTTTGAACATTCACGTACAGTGACAGTTGCATTATCTGCAGCACTCTTTATTAGCAGTTGCTCATGGAACAATGTTGACAGTTATCAGCAGCCGAACCCTGGCGGTGGCGTATCTGCTGGGCAAAAGCCTTCTCCGCAACAGTATCGAGCCGATAGTGGACGCCCCTGGATACTCCTCGACCCAGGGCATAGCGGAAATTACCGGCAGAAAGATGAACTTACCGGCCTCCCCAGTCCGACCCCTCCCAAAATAGATGCAATTACCGGCCTACCAGATATTCAGTACCGTCCGGACACACCCGAAATAGATGATGTATTTGACGTAGCCACGCTCTTACGCAGTATGCTCGAAGCAAATGGCTATAAAGTTTGTATGACCAAAAAAACTGCGAATGATTATGTTTCACACCGTGAACGTGCAAACCTTGCTAACGGTACCGACCCCAAACAAGAGTGCGGATCAAACGGCGCCGCTCTCGCAGTCAGTATCCATACTGACCCAACGGCCCCAAAAAGCCGCGCTACGATGTCGCCTCAGTTTGTGGGTGGCTCCCGCGGAGGTGTTGACGGTTACCTATGCAAGAATAAAAATCAGTGCAGTGCAACATACCCACGAGTAACTTTTGAAGATGCAACGCTTGCAATGCAGAGTCTGACTGCCACGCAAATCATTGCCGAGGAACGGACAAAAGCTGAAGGCCGTCTAGTCGTAGTCGAGAATCTTAATTTTAATGGCCGCTTACCTTTGCCACCAGGAAATCTCTCTCTCGTACAACTCTACAGCAACAAGCCATGGACTTACGCCGAGTATGGCGCAAATGTCAACGGCAGTACGCGCGTGCCTCTGACAGCCACAGAGAAACAAAATTACGCAGCCGGCCTCGCAAACGGTATATTTCGCACTGTGCGTATCTCGGCTGGTCATTAGGACACGCCTACCCCACCAGTCAGCCTGCTTGTCGCCAGAGCCGTGATACACTGCTGGCTTGTTTACTCGATTTACGCAGTAAACACCCGCTACAAAGGTATACCGGGCATTTCCTGCGTTTATCTACGCGTACTTTTTAGTTTTGGTCTTCGTCTTCAACAAGCTCAGCATCAACAGTACCGCCTGTGTCTACAAGATGACCAACCCCGAGCTTAGGTGGCTCGTCATTTTGAATTTCACAGCTTGCAGCGGCCACCAACATACCCAACGCTTGCGGATTGGAAAGAAAATTTACTGCCTTATGTAAACCTTCGTTTGCGTACACGGGTACGTAAGGATTCCCTGGAACTCGCACTTCACCGTCTGGCCCTGCACCTACACCATCAAATCCGCTGTGTGCAGTAATGAGCCTCGTTAAAATCCTGGGATTATGGAGTGTAACAACTTCTTTAACTTCCCACCAACCCTTATGCCAATCAACCGGAGACCCAGTTTGTCCGTCGACTGTTACCGCCTGACTGCCAGCAGCTTGGTTTAGACCCGGGACGACAACAACTTCATAGCTAAGTTTCGGATCTTCACTGTCTTGAATACAAAGGTGCAATTCGACAGGAACCTCCGCTATCGTACCGTCTGCCCTTTGAATTTGTCCCACTTTCGCGATGCGCGAATTCAACAGACCAGTGTTAGTTGCCTCTAATTCAAATACATCCACGAGTTTAGCGGCATCGACGTACATACTGCCGTTCGCAGACCAGAAATGCACTTTTAACCCTTCCTGGCCAGTAGCAATTACGTAGTTGCGGCTAACGCTTGTCATTGCACGCTGTGCGGCGTCCAGAAGAGGTGTATCACCAAAGACACGCTCTCTGGCCGCTGCTATTGACTTCACCTTCATTTTTTCTAGTGCATTATTACTTTGAGCGGCCTCGTGATTTGGACGCAAGCCACTTCTTTTGCCCCAATATCTTGGAGGTTCTACGGTGTCGCCAGAAAGCCCATCAAATGCTGATGTAGCGCTTAAGCCAACCTCCTGCCATATAACACTGGCGACAGGTCCCTGCGCAATGCTTGGCGACAACCACTCCTGTTGCGCTGATCTGATTGCTTCGATTCCCGCTTGACGACGGACATCACCGAGAAGTAATGGAGTAACTTCTGTTACACCTAGTTCTGCGAGCAAAGCTGCCTCACGTTCTTGGAAAAGACTTGGCCTGACCGGCTTACCACTACCGCCATCATTGGAGATTCTGGCCAGTGCAGTACCGGGAGTGGCAGAGCCTGACTGAAATCCTGCTCTTAAATTAGCCATTGTACCGAGCTTTTCACCAATCCGGTACAGTAAAGGTGGTTCGGTAACTCTGCCAGTTAAACTAACCTCAGTGCTTGTTGGGGGTTTGCCGGTAGCGGCAGGGTCTTGAGCGGCACCTCCATCAGAAAGGGAGGTCGGCGGCGCTACCGGCCTTTGAGGCATAGGAATTCCGACGCTTGTAAGGCCAGTACCTGGCGGAGCAACTTCTGGAATACCCCCAGCCGGTGGACGTCCGCCCCAACTAAAATCTCTCATAGTGTCTGTAACCCCCTGCCCAATTAGTAAATGAATGAAGGTAGCTAATCATATGCTAGTGTTTGTGTCAAATAGATTTTTTTGTGCACTGGTTCGGATTGAAACTAGCAAAATGGCAAAAAATGGTTTCAAATCACTTACATTTTACAGCATATAGTCAACTTACGCGAACTGCCTGTCAACGCCTTGTCATATGGAATAACCTTCTTTCCACTGCCGGTTAGAAAATGATTTTTAAAAATACACTTGCATTTCATAAAAAAAAGTAGGAAACTAATTTTCATAGCCTGCGCGGTTGGGCGGCGTACTCTTTTTTTTCTAAGAGAGACAACCACTGCCGGTAGCTATCATGTACCCGTGCTGGCTTGCTGCAGCACTGTTAGTGAGTACTTGCGCCGGTGTTTAGGCAAGTCACTAGAAAGTCGTTAGACGGTTTGCAGACAATTAATTAACAATGGTTTTTAAAAAGGGTATACACAATATGGGTATAGGTCGAAAGAAAGAAACGCCTCCATCTCCGTTAGGAGCAGAGTCACTAATGACTCAGGCAGATTTTGGCGATGTTTTAAACCAGCCCATGCCAATTAGCACACTTGTAGATACGTATGGATACCCGGGCGGAAGCGTACTAGGCTATGTGCCCGCAAGCCCACATAAGGAAGTAGCTCATTTTTTGCCCGATAGCTCGTTGGCACTTGTGCTAAAATCTCCCAATAAATTGTTGGAAAACGCTGTCAGCGGTCGTATTGCAGATATACTCCTACCTTCCCCAGGTTCGAACCCAAGCTCTCCGCTTCGCAGACGAACCGAAATACTTGTCAGCAGTCAATGGGGTCCGGGGAGGCTATATTCCGCTGCACAAGAGCTCATCAATCAGGACCGTCAAACACGAAATCCTTATAAGGATTTTACGGGAGCATATGCAGTGTTTATGGAAACGGATCCAGCCATAAAACCACACCCCTTGGCAGACGGCGAGCTTTACCATGACAAAGGTGATCTGCAGCTTGTCGGCACAATGACTACTGGTGATGCGTTCCCTTCTGACACATTTTTTGACACGAGAGCTATCTTTTCAGGAAATGAGTCGGGTTGGCCGGAATATGGTTTTGTAAACCAAGTACTCGAAAACTCGCAGGAGGCAAGAGATTATACTGATAGGTTCGGAGGAGAGCGCCAATTTAGGACTCTCGTTGACGGTTTAATCACATTTGGTGGCAATTTGTATGCACAACTAGGGGCTATTGCAGAAAAAAATGCAAAAAATAACAAGAAACGCGATGTCGACCTAGACGATTTAATGAAAACCGCGCTAAAGGGGACACCCAGAGGAACGGAGGAACTGCTCAAGGAATTTCTGGCAAACAACGGTAACAATCCGTTCATGCTCCGCGTCCTCAGCCGAGCTTGGCAGGCGAAAACAGATGCTGAAAATGATTATGATGAAATCCCATTTGGGTTCTTCGGTGGTGCAAAGAAATTGCATTATCAAGCAGCCGTCGAACAGCGGATAAATGGTATTCGAGCTGAGGTTGTCGAGGCTTTACTGCATGGAAGCTGGGTAAACAAGCTGGGGAAAGTTGTTTTAGCCACAAGAGCATTGCCCCCTCCAACTCGGCTAAGAGTTGAACTATACGACCATTTTGATGTTTCATTTGCCCAGTTACTTCGCCAGATAAATGTGGGTCAATTTGCCGCAAGCGCACAATTAGCGGCGAGTAATATGAATGCGCCCAACATATCTGACAGCGGCATTTTGGTAGTCCGGTCATTAGATAGCGCTTACCCTATTTTCAGCTATGGCTCTCCAACAAATGATGAACAATTTCAAGAAATAAGCAGCTTTCAATACGACGGCAAGGGCGGCATGATTGTGGACAATCCCAATGGTAGTTATCCAAGAGAACTGTCCCGTTCAATATTTGACAGAACGACTGGGCACGTTGCAATGCAGGGTATTGTGTCGGTGTCTGACAGCGCGCTTAGACTTCGTAATGCATTACTTTACCCGCGCAGAAAAGTCGTGATCGATCTTATGGAGGCTCCTGCCAAAATATTGGAGGCACTAATGGACGCCGGGCACCTCGGGGAAGGCGCGCGCAAAATTCCTGAAAAAGATACACTATTCCTTAGCGAGATCCTTAGTCGAAAACGTGAAACCGACATCATCGTGGCGTCAATGCTAGGATCCTCGGCTGTAGTGCATGCGGTCATTAGAGAAGGTGGCGGAATGCAATGGGTTAGCGTTCCCCAAACATCGACTGGTGCGCCAGGAATAATTACAGACACTACTAAAGTTGCTCGGCTCAGAGGAGAACAAGCAGGTAGACCCGGTCAATCCGGCGACTATGTCATGCAGAGTACTCGGCGTCGGGGGTGGGGAGAAAGGGGCGGCACGCACATCGCAGGAGTTGCGTTGAAAGACGGCGTGCCTTTACTGTCAAATAGTATTTATCCAGATGTTAGTACTTGGGTCATGCCTCATTCAAGTTTACTATTTGATGGTAGGAGGAAAAGATAATGTCGGAATTTGGTGGCATAGCCGTACCAATAGGCGAAGACACTAAACGACCACTGCCGAACGTGAGTAGTGGCTTAGACGAACCGGAACATCAGCCAGCGACACCCTTAGAAGCACGGACAATTATAATGCCGGTGGGTAGCGATACAGAGGGGCAAGTACTAGCAGTACAAATCACATCACTTGGTGTAGATAGCTCAGTTGTCATTGAGAATATAAATGAGCTTCCACCTTACTTTACCCTAGGATCTCGTGGTGAAGTCTCTGACGATGGAAGTAAACTCGGTGTTGGGCCTGTATTTAACCACCCAGCTCGCTTACCAGACACCATTCCCCAAGCAACAGATCCAGAGACATTAGTTGGATTGTTGCAAAGAGGTACATTATTACCAGCCGATTTGGGTAAACTAACACCGGTTGAGGGTGTTTCTGCAGCAGACCTGCTGAAAGGCTTGACACAAGCAGAGCGGGAAGCCAATAACAACGGGCAACCACCCCTCAAAGTTGCTGACTTACTTGAATCGGTTAGCGGGGCAGTATTTTTCTCGACAGATGCTCCTGGTCATGGTCGTGGTAATACACTACTCGGCGGGGCTCGACCAGGTGGCACCATTGTCGCTCTCAGCCTCACTCCGGAAGGCGCAGTGCAAGTTGAAAAAATACATCCCCTGGATGACGGAGGTACCATTCGATATATTGGATCTGTCGCTATTCAAAAAAAAACCGATCAAGCTGGAGAGGGTACGACAGTCATTATATCAGGCCCTGGTGTCATATTAGATAAACGGTTTCCTGAGGGAGTGCATCATTTAGACGTTCATACCGGTTTACCTCCGGGTATTACCAACTTAACGCCTAAGACTCAGCTGCCGCCCGTAACACTGGATCTCGACACAGTCAACAAAGGCCGGAGAGCGCTCGGCTTACCCCTAGTAGCTACACCTAAAGTTAACCTGGCCTCTCTGACAAGTTTACCCCCGCAACCACAAAACGGACATGCTCAAAACAATGGTTCTATTGGTAACCCACCATTATCTGGAGGAGAGGGTACTGAGTCTGGATCTGCTGACAAAGTTACACAAGCGGGTAGCGCAGAAGAAGTGCCGCTATTTGATGCTCCAGAAAGAAGACCGTTGTGGCCAACTCGGAGGTAACTAACGATATGACGTCTTAAAGCAAGTAAACCGTAATGAATAAGCAATTACAAAGGGAGCAGCTATGCGAGGAAGTAAAAGAATAACATCATACGCAGGGGAAGGAGTTGAAGTGCCCGGGTTTAGGGACCCGAAGACAACAGGCGATAGTACTACGCACTTTACTGATGGCGGGAAGCTGGGCATTGAGACCCGATGTACTCCTGAGGCTTTCCGCAAAGCGTACCCTATACCAACCGTTCTTGGCTTTATGCTCAGAAAAGTGCACTGGGTTCCGCGTGCCATAATTAGCCCGGAGCATTTACATGTTGACGATGAATATAACGCTAAGCTCAAGAGTGTTGCTGTTGATCGTGCGCATAAACGAGGTAAGCTGGGAAACGTACTAGATCCTTTTAGCCATGGTAAGGTTGTACGGAAAGAGTCACACGGCCTTGAATACCAGCGCCTTAGGGCAGCCCGTATTGGGCTGGTTGGCCTAGCAGCCACAGCGTTGTTGACCGTCGCGACTGATAACGTACCCTTTATAGAAAGGCAGAGTGGCTCCATCGAAGCCATCGATACCTCTCCAAGGGCTGGCAGCTCAATCTTAGACGGTGGAGTAATCGCTGGAACGGGACAGGAAAAGGCTAATGCAAAAATCTCCTTTTTAGGCGGAGCAATTGTCTGCAATAGTCTGATCCCTTTCAAGCTGTCGCCGGATAATGTCGCAGCCCCAGCCAACCTGATTGCTGCAATGTCGATCGTAAGTGGCGAAGCCTTTACATCCTTACCGGCTGCTGATCAGACTAGACTTCTGAGCGAGGCAATCGCCAATAAAGAAGTCAACCCAACCCAAGCAAAACCACCGACCGCAACGAGCCCGTTTTATAGCCCAAGCACCTGCACGGGCAAAGGTCTTTAGCAAAAACTACACGGCGGAGCCACACACGCAGGAACACCCAGCCATCATGCTAAGGTGGGCAGTATTTGAGTCGAGTACATAACCCGAACTCGGCCCCTACGCCGAGTTCTAAAGGCAGGCTCGTCCCCCAAAAAAACAACTGAAATAAATCCAGTTGTTTTTAGCTCCCCAACCCTGCACGCATTTAGCACTTTAAAGATCCTGTGCATTTTCCGAAGCACTGAAGGAACCGTACTTAACCTGAGTTCGACATAACAGTCGACCTCAGTAGGGTCGGGCTCGCCCGCCCCACTCTTTGTTCGGAATAAATCCGAACAAAGAGCTGCCCACCCCTAAAGGCGCTGCTGACGCAGCGCTTCTTGCGACGAGCGAGAGGATGCACAGGTTTTTATGTCGAACTGGGGTTACTTACGGTACGGTTAAGTGGTATCGCAACCGCACAGGAAAGAAAAGTCTTGCTTTTTTTAGTAACCGGCCAAAATGTGGTACGTGGTACTTTATCGATTACGACCTGGAGCTGGAGTTACCGGTATCTGACAGGTAGCGCCTTCAGCGATCGAGTTCAGGCCACATACTGACATACTTCCTCCTGTAGGAGCTTTTCCTGTAAGGTAGTCGAAAGGACGCGCCGTTGTTGGTGCTGGTACCGGTGCTAGCGCTGCAGCCGGACGAGCAGCTGGTTCATAACAGTTTGTTACCTTATCAGTGATTGCCTTGCCTAATGCTGCAAGGGTAAGGGGACCGATTGCTTCAGGGCTTACTGCGCCACCTTCTTGCAAAACATTGGGATTGGTTGCACCCAAGTTCCTCTTAAATCTCAGTGAAGATTCGGTAGTTTTTTCAAGGAAATTACCTGCTGGAACCATATCTGCTGGTGTACACCCCACTGATGCGAGCATGCTTTGCGCTGAGAGTACGTCCTGGCCAACCATGCCTTTAACCAAAATTCGTGTCGCCGCTGCAACCTCACCCTGTCCTTGGGGAACGGCAGGCGCAGCAGGACCAGTAGCAGCCGCGGTAGCAATGCCACCCCAGCCCTCTTTTATTGTCCCTTTTTCACTTCCCTTGACACCACATCCTGCTGTTGCTGCTAAGAAAGCCGCTGCAATACCGGTAGTTACTATTGTCCTTCGGTTGGAAAGAATACCTTCCATACTAATTCTCATAATAAATATATTCTCCTTATATCACTCATTATAGAGTGTAATAGGGCGTATTATACCACTCAAGTGTATTGGCAGCAATTACATTTCCTACGAGTCACTGTCAATATTATTAACTCCGGGGTCTTGGTTAACACCTGTAATTTTGGGTACACTCGCGGGGTTAGCCACATAGCCTTTTGCGCGGTTTACCACTTCGGTCCAGTACTGAGCAATGGATGGGTACTTACCCCCGCCCTGCCCTCTATTAACATCATAGCCTTTGCTTTTCCAACCAGAGCCAGCGTACCAACCCCCAGCAACGTCTTTCCATATAGACTCTTCGTTAGCATCTGGAAACTTGTCGTTTGAAAACTTCTTGTAAATATCACCGACTTCCCTTCGCATCTGGTCGTATTGAAATTGCGGTGGAGCATCTCTGGCCGATTTGAATCCGCCCCGCCCGCCCCATGTCCCTACCATCCAGTTTCCTAAGCCTGCTGCTCCGGAATCTGAGTTGAATGACCGCGGGTTGCCACGGGACTCCTGATAAATGATTGAGTTAACCATGGCCTCAAGCATCACCTTGTGAGCGGGGGACTTGTTCGTCTCCGCCGGCTTAGATGCGCCCTCAGTAGAAGATGGGGTTGCAGTTTTATCATCATTCAACGGTGTGATTGTGCCATCTAGTGGAGAGGCGCCTGGTGCTTGAGTAGGGGTTGGAGAAACAACCACGCTAAGCGAGCCCACTCCCGCCAGCGCTGTTTGCCCCATTTCAAGCGGATTTACTCCAGAGTCGACTTGCTCTGGCTTGTCCACACTATCTGCAACCGGAGTTACTTCGGCTGGCACACCTATGGCCACGGTACCAGGGGTCAAACCGGCAATAGCCACGCTAGGCTGCTGAGGAGTAAGTAGGCTAAGGGGGTTGCGCGTCGCGGGATTAAATACTGGCTGTGGGGAGGTAGAAGCTTGTTGTGGCGGTGTAGGTGCCTTCTGTTTTGGCTGGTCTGCCTGTTGTGGGGATACGCCTACGAAGCGCATCCCTACATATGTCAGATCATCGCCCTCCCACTTATGAAATGTTTCCTTAAAACGATCTGAGAGATTGCCGTCAAACGACCAGTAGCCTTTACCGTTTGGATCAAATCGAGAGAAACGCCCAACGTGATTATCGCCATCATGTCCAGTTTTTTTACTCACTCGATAAAACAGGTAATCACCATATACAATTATGTCGTTCAGCTTTCCATTCCGAAAATCCGCAGCAGTATATAGCTTAGAACCCGGTTCATTTTCTATGGCCAGCATCATCTCATATGCACCCACGATTCTTCCACTCGACCATGCGGCTTTAGGCCGATTTGTTGTAAGAACATAACCGGCATCTGTGTCTATTTGCCAGGCCGCTCCGGCGCACCACGGCCAGTCACGACCTTCCCTGCCTTCCATAAAAAGTTTTGCTGGCAGACCATCATTATTACCGGTTTTTTCCCTAATATTCATTTGGAGGTATGCTTCGGCTTTAATCTCAACAGCCTTTGAATAAGCTTTTCGAGATGGTGTTAATACCGATACAGTTTCCGCTGGCTGTAGTGTCGGGGCAGTTGGCGCTTCCGACTGGGATTGATCCAGTGGATTTGGGGCTACCCCAAGTGGTGTAATTACGGTCGCGAGTGGTGCGGGGGTACCAGGTGCATCTACAATATAATCATCTACGCGTTTGATTCCTGAGAAAAGTGTCGTGGACAAATCTCTTGTGAGTGGGTTGGTTGCTCCACCCATCCGATCCAGTGGTGTAATTTCGACAGCTGGGACAAGCGCACTCAGCGGTTGTGTCGGCAGTTGTTGGCTGACATTATAAGTCCCTACGAGCGGTTGACTACCCTGGAGGTCAGGTGTAGTGCCGGGTGCCGAAGCCACAGTGCCACTGGGAAATTGAGCAATCCGAGACAATGCTTCGAACGGTGAAACAGTAAGCAGTTGTTGAGGTGTGGGGCTACTCACTATTTGGGGCGCAATTGTGACGCTTGCGACAGGTACAGTACGAGGATTTGCTACTTCTGCTGCGTTTATACCTAGTCTGGGGCTGGGCTGGGGACTGGCTACTTGAACTGGGGTACCCTGGGACAGCAAGGCAGTTGTTTCGGTTCGGGCTCCTGGGGTGTCTGAAACGACGGTAGCTGGGCGTAAGTCGGGTATACCTGCCCAACCTGTGGTAATGCGCCGACTGTCCGGCGTCATGGTCGCTCCAGCAACAATTGCTGTCTGATTCAGGCTTGTCTCCCCAACCGGCACTACGGTTGCAGGTGTACCCGTGGTCGCAAGTCGACCGAGCGGAGCAGTTGGTGATAATACATTTGTCCGAGACTCGGTGGATGTTGAACCTATTCCTGCAGCTAAACTTGGTAAACCCTGACCCGTCATTCTCTGGACGATACTTTCAGGAAGAACAATCTTCGGCGGTGCTTCTAGGATAGTGGGCTCAGTAGAAATACCCCCGATTTGACCGGGTACTAGGGCGGCCCCAACAATCGGGTTCGTAGGCAGTATGCCACCGGACTGTGGCTGCCAGTTTGCTATCAGTGCCAAGTCGCTCCCACCGGCACCCGACTGTACGGCAAGAGAGAGAAGAACGCCAGCTCCTGCTGCTCTAACAGACCCTGGGGGCATATGAGTATCGGCCGTCAAACGCGCAGGCGGTGCGAGCTGCGCGATGTGCCTTGCTAAACTATTGGGGTCATAATACATGAGTTTCTCCGGCTAGGACGTTTTTACCCATTTATGTTACTGTGCCTCCGTCAGTTGGCATGTAACTATGTGAGGGGTTGCAACAAGCTGTTTAGTGGCTGGGTCGGTCGATTGAACCATAAGACCGACATATACATTCGGAACATTCGGACTATCTGGTTTCATTGTGTAGGGCGCAATTGCGTAAGCATTTTCAGCTGTCAAAAGATCTTTGGCCGGTATGTCGGTACTATCACGAAGAAGCCACCCGGCATGGACCTGAGCCTTTTGCACAACGGCTGCCATGTCATCCCTGCACATCTGTGCCGTCTCTAGTGCACGTTTTTTTTCTGCCTCACTTGCACCTTTTTTTACCACCGTCATTGAGGCAACAATATCCCCAAGGGTTAGTTTATTGACTTGTTCTGGCGTGACTGGTTTGGCTAGTCCTGCCTTATCAGTATAAGTAGCGCCGTACGCGTCCGTAAAACCTTCGACACTATATGTAAATGTGGGGAACACGACAATATGCCCGTCTTTCCCCCGAGCAATTTTTCCGGCGTTCACCGCATAACTACCAAGTACTTGACTATTCGCGCCTTCCCGGCGAAGCGATGCGGGGATTTCACGTGGCTTGGTCTGTAATGGTGCGGCCATCCAGCCAGTTGCGCACCAGCCCGAGTCACTTTTTATACAGTAGCTGTTTATGTGACCTAAAAAATCGCTACCCAAATCTCTACCCATATAGCCGGCGACACCAAGAACAGTGCCTAAGCCAGCGGCAATCACCTTGCGCCTTGTGATAAACCGATTGCCGGAGCCGCCCAGCACGTAAATCACCGATGGAGTTCCGCTGCCATAGCCGTTACCATTAGCTGGCAACAGATCGCTCATGTTAAACTTTTTGCCTTTAGCCATCACATACTCCAAACAGATCTATTCTAAACTTCATCTTGCTAACCCGCCGCCATTAACTTACCAGTTCCGCAACTCACTTTTGTTGGGTTAGCGACAACACTCCACCGTATAGTTGTGTCCTCAAGCCCTTCGATCTTTGTCGTTGTTCCTGTCATGCTCGCAATACGAGCATTGAGAATTGCTTGGTATTTTTCAACACGTTTTGCATCTGAGGTAATATGTACCCTAAAGCTGTCGCGGATTGGTTTTTCTTCCGATATTTGTCCCGGTTGTTTTGGCTCCGGATATTGATCAGCAAATGCTTGGGTTATCCTATCCCTGACGACCTTGTCCGAACCATAGATCTCTAGGAGTCCGCCCAAAGCCACTTTAGCAATTTCACGCTCTACAGCCTGCAGAGACATCCCGCCATTTTGGAGCGCTTCGAGCGGACATGCTTGGGCATTAACCGAATCGACGATAAGAGCAGCTAAAGCTGTCCTTAGAACTGCCTCGATTTCATCTTTCCCTTCAGTGTCCATATTTGTTTTAAAAAACCCACCATCATCATTCTTCCAGAGTTGTTCGTTTGCCAGGCCACCCGCCTCCTCTCCAGCTGCCACTCTGGTGGAGCAGACCTCGATAGGCTCAGTAAAAACTTTTACCTTTACTCTATCTAGTCCATCAGCGACAATTGAGGTCTGGAGCGTTGATTTTGGTGGTATGCCGTTTATGCCTCCCTTGTCTGCCAGATCGGTACCAAAACAAACTTGATACCTGGCTGTTACTACTTTTTCATTGTTCTTGTTCCAGGTTATATTTGAACCAGGACCCTCCCAAAATCCTTTCCATTTTTCATTGTCGATCCTGACGTTTGCTTCACCTTTGAGAGTCATGGCGACTTCACCTAAAACATGTTTTTGGATAGTATTGACCGGAAATTCACGTTCTTTTACCGGGGCTTGCACGGTAGCTGTTACTTCAGTATGACCCGTATCCCAGCCGAAACATTTGCTAATACTACCTGCTGTATTATTTCCAGTTACGACCTCGGCCGAGCAATTGACACCATCACGAAAACCAGGCACAAAAGCATATACTGATGCAACTGATGCAAGTCCTACTGCAACGCATCCGGCTGCTACCTTACCCATAATTGACCTACGCTTGATTTATAAACTTGTAATAGTTGTGTGTGTAACATATCGCTCAGTCCTTTCTTATACTATGCAAATCACAATTCGTAGCAGCAGCACCAACCGGAAGTACCTTAAAAGCCACCGGCACGGTTTCGCCTGGAGGAACTACCCCTGTTTTTGCCAACAAATCTTTCGCTAAACGATGAAGTTTTTCTGCTACTATTCTGCAGGCCTCTAGGTTTGCGGGGTCAGCCAGCGTTCGGGGTGCGTCAGCAAGATTCGTTGCTACCGGCGAAAAAGTTATTTCGCCATTTGTGGCCTGTTGCGCTTTACTGACGTCAAGGCAGAGTGCCGTCTTAAGCGTAGTCGAAGCGGCCGTTGCTGCAGGGCCATGAATGATAATCTCTTTACCCATCTCAGGACAACCGTTAGTGTTATCCGATTTCAACTTTGACAATGCTTGTGCGCCAACTGCAGGCGAGACAAAAATACGTCTTTCAACTGGTTTAGAACCATTGTTGTCTGTTGGACGAGCAAACGCATCAGGACCGATGACAATAAATTTACCTAAAATGCCTAGTTCAGTTGGCTCTACTCCGGCGATTGCCAAAAAGGAATCTGCCTCGGGATGATTTATAACAACTTCGCCGCCATGCGCATAAACATCTGCCACTCCCACCGCAAAAGCAGCCCCACAAAAAGCTAAAGACCCCGCCACTATTCCATTTAGGGCATTCATAGTAATGTTATATACCAAATTAGAATAATAGTAAACTCTTGTGTAATATATTATTTACAACAGCTGCCTAACTCTGCTAAATATTTCTGTCACTGACCCATTACTGTTACAAATGAAAACCCCTTCTCCCGATACCAAGAAATAATTCCAGGTAACGCGGCGACGGTATTACTCCTGTTGGACGTTAACTCTGACTCCGGTTCCCCACTTGCCTTGTTTGTATGAAAGAGCACTATGGGATTATTGATACCATTTACCTTCGTTGCAGCAGCATGAATTGCTGCCGTAGACGCTTCGGTCGTACGGCTGGACTGCCGGTAGTCAAGTGTGTCAACTGACCACATAACCACACTCTTACCGAGTTTATTTGACGCAGATATCACATTTGTTTGGAACCCACCGGGCGGGCGAAAAAAACAATCCGGCTTGCCGGTTAAGCCGGTCAGCGCATCTTCCGTTTGCTTAAGTTGACTTTGGAGAAAGGCTGGTGTCCACCCGCCCATAACTTGCGTGGGATAACGATGATCATAAGAATGGTTAGCCACTTGCATACCCGCTGCTGCAAGTCTGCTGATTTCATTCGGAAATTTTTTGACATTTTCTCCAGTTACGAAAAAGGTTGCCTTTACACCCTCGCGCTGCAAAACTGTAAGCACATCCATAGTGGCATTACCAGGGCCATCATCAAACGTTAGCGCAACGGTCTTGCCCTGACCCGGAGCATACTTTATTGGCTGTTTCACCGGCGGGGGGCACACAAGTTTTGACGGAGTTGTTGAAACAGGGGTCTGCTGACGATTTGAGGGTGCCGTATCTACTGGTTTCGCTGGTTGCAGATATATCGTTACTGGCGCATCAGCCAGGTTTGGCGCGCCTGGATACGCCGAGACAGTCGAGCTGCCGCCGTCCCCTTTAACAAAAAAATCATAGGCCGGCGCTGCTCCAACAACGAGCGTCACGCCCAAAGCAATTGCTGGCCATCGTCTTTGCTCAACATTATGTTCATTTGTAGGTTTAAAACCTTTCGTCATCCTCGCCTCACAGCTTTTTAATGGTACATAGCAGCCCTCCAGGTCCCTTTGAAGTAGGACACTAGCCAGAAAGGCTAGTGCATATGAAACGGTATAGAAAAATCCCTAAAATAAGTCGATCCAAATCTACAATAGTAGCTATGGGTCAAAAGTATGGTCATTTAAGCTACGAAGATCGAGTAAAGATAGAGCATTGGCACAGGGGCGGCAAAAGTATTCGCTACATAGCGAGCGAGTTGGGGCGTAGCCCCAATACTATTAGTTATGAATTGAAGAATCTAGCGGTCTCTGGTGAGTATGTTGCTCGTAAAGCCAGTGTCAAGGCATACCAAAAACGCTACTGGGCGCGTACATCGAGTAATAAGGTAGCAAAAGATAAGACACTGCGCCAATACGTTGACGACAGTCTCGACAAAGGCTGGTCACCTGGTGAGATCGCTGGCAGCAGTGACTGTCCTGTTTCAAAACGGACTATCTACCGCTATGTCACACTCTATTCCCTGCAGCACAAGCTGTACTTTAAGGGTAAGCCGAAACGGAGAAAGGCCATGTACCGACGTGGGCTCATTGGCGAACGTAAATGGATTGAGGAACGGATACTGTGCGACGAAGTTGGTCACTACGAGCTTGACTTCATTGTCAGCCCAACGAGAAGCGGCAGTAAAGCTGTCCTACTGGTGGCCGTCGACACCCTAAGCAAACGAACCCTTATCGAGCTGCTCCCAAACCGAACCAAAAAAGAGCTCTCACGAGCTCTGAAGCGGATGTTTGACGGCATTGTCGTCAAGACCATACTGACCGACAATGACATCGCCTTCACCTACTGGAAACATTTCGAGCAGCTGCTCGGAGCACCGTTCTTTTTCACCCATCCCTACCATAGCTGGGAGAAGGGCTTAGTCGAGAATACGAACAAATGGATACGTCACTTCATACCGAAAAAAACAGACCTGAGCACGGTTACCAAAGAAACCATCGCTACAGTACTAGCGTACCTAAACGAACGCCCAAGACAAGTCTTGGGCTACAGAACTGCGAATGAAGTATACTTAGAGAGATTAACAATACAGGTTTAGTGTCCTACTTGGGGGTATCCTGTACGAGCCCTAGCATCATAAAATAATAGTACCATAAATGATTATGTGCAAATAAATGATCTAATCAGCTTGTTGCTGGCACCGCGCTGGGGTCATTTCTGCCACGGCATACGCCTGATAACTTCATAGCTCGATCATGAATATCTGAAGATATTTTGGTATTTTATAAATATGTAGTATAAATACTATACTTATGGGATTTCGCAAATTCGTGGCCGTGGCAACCTTGGGTAGTGTTTTAGCCGGTTATGCGGGCTACAAAGGCCTCATCGAGCCAAATCAAATACCTGAAGATTTCGGCATCAGCAGCGTTGACTTTCCCATACCTCAGAAATTAGGGCAAACAGGCATAGCTGGGGGCGAAACAGGTTTAATCTGCGCTGCAGACACAAACCCCTGCACTAAAGCAAATGCACTTGGTGTCATGGCTACTGCTACGACTACCGTGAAGACGGCGTATCAAGATATCAGTAATAAATTTGTTTCATCCCTAATTGCGGTTGAAGACAAAAACTTTCTTGCCAATGATGGATGCGATATACAAGCAATTCTGAGAGCTGCAAGGGATTTTGGGCTAAGCGGTGGTTCGCGAGTACAAGGAGCCTCCGGTATTACTCGGCAGCTCGTCAGTAAAATCGACGCATCACCTCGGCCACAAGATAAAAAAACACTCGATGCTATTGGTGCTGAAGGCGTCGAATGCCTTCAGGCTCGATACGTAGAGAAAGAACTACAAGCTAAGCTTGGCAGCAAGCAAGCTGCTAAAGACGTAGTCATTGAAGCGTTTTCAAACATTATCTCTTACGGTCGAGATGCGTATGGTATTGAAGCGGCTTCTAGGCAGTATTTTGGCAAATCTGCCAATAACCTTTCTTTGCCGGAAAGCCTTTTGCTAGTTGGCGTGATTAACGAACCTTCAAACTTTGACGTAAATTTTACCGCAGATTCGATTACACCCGAACGGTCAAGAATTTACGCAGATTTTAGTGCGTCGATAGCTTCGCAGCTCTCCAGCGATAATTCAACCAGTCAGCGCCGAAACATCACATACAGAGCACTCGCCACAGCTGTTGCTGATGGCACAATGAAACAGGATGTGGCAGATCAGATCAAAACCTACGCAGGGTACGTGTATGAGTCACAGCGCTTAAGATACCGCTACGAAACAGTCGTCAACATTGCGGCCGATAACAATCCTAACCTGATAAGCCCAGACATGCGGGACTCATTGCTCAGAGCAGAAAATTTTCCGCTCATCATACCATATAAGCCAGTTGTACCTATGGGAATTAGTTTTAAGGGCGCAGAAAACATAAACGCTCAGCATTTCACTGATTTTGTTATTAATAATTCGGCCGAGCTCTTGTCGGAAAAACTTGGCCGACCAGTCAACACACAAGAAGTTATGAGTGGGCGGTATACCATACAAACATCGCTTATAACAGCCGACCAAGTCGCCATGAACAATGCTATCCAAAGCTACCCCCGTACTAAGTCGATAAACGGAGCCGGAGTAAGCCTCGACGAAAAGGGCAACATTGTAGCTATGGTCGGCAGTAAAAACTACGGACAGGTACAAACAAACATCGCCGTCGGCAAACTGGGTGGGGGTGGCGGACGCGATACAGGTTCAGGAAATAAACACATTGCCTACGCCGTCTCGCTCGAAAATGGGGTTGATCCAAATGCACAAATCACTGTGCCTAACTCGGTTACAATAGAGCAACCGGGTCAACAGCCATGGGTTGTAACTGGTCACACTGGTTGTAGCGCGCTGAAACTGCCCACACCTTGCAACATGACACCTTCCCAAGCACTAGCTACGTCATCAAATACGTGGGCAGCGGCCACTGTTAATAAATACGGCATACGCCAAATTGTCGACAAAATGAACGCGTTTGGCATGGTTGTCCCAGAGCCTTATGTACCCTCAATCATACTCGGTGCAACTGCAATGTCTCCGCTCCAAGAAGCAGTGGGCATGCGGGGCATCCTATCAAACGAGGGTACGGCGTTATTCTACGGCAAAACAGCCTGGTCGGCCATTAAAAAAATAACAGATAATACAGCGGACGGTAAAACGGTGTACGAACAGCCTGCGCCAACAAAAAAGGTTGTTTTTTCCACAGCAATCGCACTGGCAACAACCCAAGCACTAAAAACAGCCGTTAACCAACCCTACGGAACGGCATATGGCCAAATAAACTCTCCGTCTGGACCTGAAAGTGTTGCCGGCAAAACCGGCACGGCTGGTACGACGGCCGGCGAAAAAGATATTTGGTTTAGCGGTGGCGTACGAGACGCCGACAAAACACTGACGAGGTATTTTTCGTTTTGGGGCGGCCACGCAGATGCGGAACGTAGCATCGGCACAACCCTTGCTGGTGCCGATATGGCAGCCGTAGCCGGGCGGTACATTACAGGACGGCCTCACACTACTACCCCTGCCGATATAGCCGCCAAATAGCTAAACCGCTTCTACCTTACACCTGCACCATCAGTTCGATATTACAAAGTATTCGCAGGGCTAGCCGAGCGGGGGCATAATTCCGAAGGTTAGTTCTTCGGATTTAAGCTTCATATTGTCGTCAATGACAACGGCGAACTGCTTGCTGTACGTATGACACCAGGTAATGTGTCTGATGCCAATACCCCGTCGTCACAGGACTTACCAAAGGTCTGACTGGCAGGCTATTTGCTGACAAGGGCTATATTTCAAAGAACTTGTTCGCGAAGCTATGGAGACGAGGCTTACAGCTTGTCACAAACATCCGGAAGAATATGCAGAACAAATTAATTGATTCAAGCCAAGTTACTACTAAGGAAGCGGTTCATCATAGAAACCATCAACGATCACCTGAAAAACAACGAACAGATTGAGCATACGCGGCATCGAAGCTTCGCAAACTTTACTGTAAACGTTATTGTTGGGCTTATCGCCTACCAGCTTCAGCCAAAGAAACCAAGTATACGAGTTCCTAAGGTGATATTGTTGGGGGCTTAGGTCGGGTTGGGGTTAATGAGTCTTACGTCTGTATAATAATGACCCGAGAGCCAGCCCAACTAGAGCGTCAGTTCCTAGGAGAGCGGTGCCTAACGGAGTTGCCTCGCGCAATTCCGCACGCGGTTGCCCAGACACCCCGCTCCTCACGGTCTCTAACGTAGTGACCACAGGTGATAGAAAATATTCACCTGTATCCCATTGATCGCCCAGCCAGTGCTGTACCGCCGAGGGTGGAGATTGGATACGCCCTCTTAAATCATCCGCCACAGCGTAGGTTTCTGTAGCTGCCACTAAACACCCGAGTGCAAGAACCATCCTAACACCCGCCTCTACCACATTCAAACCTCGTTCTGCCATATTCCGTCTCCCTCTTTAGTTTTGTATTCACTCATATATACACCCGCCTGTAGATAATGCAAGCTATATGTCGCTTATTTGTAAATATTACAATCTTATTATCTGCCGAGCGCTTGCCGGCAAACCGTTCATACTGTGGAAAAACCCCTACAGCGAGCTACCCTGTGACGAGGCATTGGGCGGTCAGTGCAGCATAATTGCGTTTACCATCTTGTGTGGCAGCAATTTCTACGATGTGTTTAGGATCCAGCGGTAGTTGTGCAATTTGACCTTTACCGGGAACAAAATTAAAATTTGTAGTGATTTCAGGCACTGCAGGCACCGTTGCGCTATCAAAAAACCCCGCAGTTATTAGTTTTCCTTCCTCGGCCTTTGGCACAACTCTGCTTCGCATAGCCTGTAGGCCGGCGAGAGGTATGCTACCGTCATATACACTTGCTGCGACGGCTATACGAGCGACAGACTTACCTCCTGCGAGATAAACGTTAAATTCAGCAAACGGACGGGCAGGATCAACTTTACCTTCAGGAATTCTTTTACTCAGCTCCGTCCTGCATGTAAGCGTTCGTGTTTCATATGACTGATTATTTGAATCTGCTAGATACCATCCTGTCAATGCAGCTGTTACAACGAGCCCACTCCAAAAATTTCTCTTAGCTCTGCTTGTATGTCTTTCCGCCATGGTCTATTTTCTCCCTTACTTATCTACGGTTGCGCGAAACTCAAATATTCGAGACCCGGCTGGAGACTCGCCCTGTGCTGTTGGCACGATGTGAAGTGTAATTCCACCTCTTAAAGGAACAGGATTGTCCTTGCCAGCGGTCGTCGACGAAATATTGGATTGCGCGTCGCAGCCGACAGCAAATACTTCGTCTGGCGTTTGCAACGTTGTTGCTGCTTCAACTGGTAAAGGTTTAGCCTGACACACCTGCACCCCGTCTTGACCAGCTCGTACCGCAACGGGGGTAGCACGGGCACCACCAGGCAGCATAACAAGAACAGCTTGACTCGCCGCATCACCACCAAGAGCGAGTCTGGTTGCATGGTTCGCACCAGGGACTACGGGTTGAAAGTATGTAGTATCCGCACTTTTGTCTGAAAAAAAGTAGTTACCACCCACAATTGCGGTTGCCGCAAGGGCACTCAAGAAAAATAAACGCCTAGGATTGAGCTGTCTCATACCTAGTATTCCGTCCTCACCGCTAGCCGCATGGTGTTCTATTGCCATAGCTGTTTTCCATTCTTGTTTAGTCAATCCAACGATTGCTATTGCCTAGTATAGTACAGCTATGTTGCGTGGCATGCAAGTACATTGCTACGCCAAAAAATATCGTCTCGCCCGAAATCTCATCAGACCGCCCCAGCATGTTTAATCCGATGCAATGCAACCTGTGATGCTAACGGTGGATGCTGTAAGTTGGGCGGCGAAGATGCAGTTTAAGGATGGGGAGTGCCACGAGCATAAGTACCAGGAGTGCCGAGCTGGCGCCAATGCGAAAATCAACGAGTGATAGTAACGGAGTGGCGTTAGAAACTTCGGTACTTGCGCCGGCCACTGCCTGCCGCTCTGCGACAATACGGTACAATGCGCCGTCGCGGGCGTAATAGAGATCGCCCATGCTATTGATTGCAACCTGTGAACCGCTTGCAATCACGGTGTCATGAAAGTCACTAAGACGTATTTGCATGATTTTACCGCTCACAGAGGCGTAAAGCTCGCCTTGGTGGAAAACAAGGTTTCCCGGAGCAGCGGTGTCATAAAATGCTTTCGTCTGAACCACGGTTTTTGTTACCGTGTCTAGCTCAAACAAAGTGTTACCGGCAACGCCGTACAAATGTCCGTTTGGCCCAACGGCAAGGCTTGAGATACTTTTTGCTTTAGGCACTGGCGTTAGGCGCGCAGTGACGCTGCGGCTGTTTATGTCAAACGCAACGAGCGTCGCCCCACCTGAACTAGTTTCTTTCGCTTGTGGCACTGAGCCACCAGCGTAAACCGTTCCGCCCAAAAACACAGCACTTGCAAGCACCTGATCGGTCAGTATTGGCTGAGCCGAGACTTCGACTCTGTTTGTGGAGGTGTTGTATAGCCCTAGCGCTGCACTTGGCGTTTGACCCACTTGGCTGAGACCAAACGCAACCAGCTTGTTCCCTGCCTGCACCAGTGTTGTCACACTCCCAGCGCCTACTGATACGCTGTTTTCAAACCTGGGCGTACTCGTTTCATGACTTGGATCATACCGGGCAATGGTGCCCTCGCTCGTACCGGCGTAAACACCTGCTCCTGACGGCAGTAGAGCGGTTGTAGCACCACGGGAACTCGCAATCATTTTCCGGAGTGTTGTTTTGTCACGGTCAAGCTGAAGCGTCGTTGCACGAGTCGTACTCGCGGCGGCGTACACCGTGTCGTCCGGCGCGACTACCAACGCCGAAACCGGCTGATAGCCCCCTACTAGTGGCGAAGGTGTTGCCACCTCAACCTTACGGGTCGTAGACCGAGCAATGCCTAGTCTGCCTTCTGGACTGTAGACTACGCAGCGCGTAGCGTCTATCCAGCAGTTTCCGCTAACTGGTTGCAAAGCATGGTCAGTGCCAAAACTGGTGGTCGACTTCACAGCCGCGTCATACTGCTTGAGCGCTCCGTAGTAGATGTGTGACGGCACAACTTCGGGCACAACCGCTACAGTTGGCTGGGTTTGGGTTGCCTGGGCTGGCACCGCGTTCGCTGGCGCTGGAGTCGTTTGTGACGGTGCATCCGGTTTTGTCTCTGCCGTACGTGTACTGTTTTGGTTGCCGTTCTGGGTAGTAACGGTACCCGTTTGAGACTGCGTAGGCGGTTGGTTGGCGGTAGGTTCGGTTTGGGGCACTTGTTGCGGCGTGATTTGTTCCGGCTGCGCTACGGGTTTTTCCGATACTACTGGCGCTGGTGCTGGCTTTGGTAGCGGAAATGGTAGCGATACTCGTCCAAAAACGGGTTGGCTGTCTACTAGCTGCAACGTTTTAAGGTTATAGGCCAATGTTTGGGCGCTCACTCCGGTTGCTGTGACGTAAAGATACTCTCCGGAGATGGCATCTACTTTTAAGCTGGTTGTACCGGTAGGTAAACCCGCTAGACTCAGCTGTTGCCCGGAACCGCCAGATGCCGCAAATACCGATATCGATGGGCTAGCGCTGCTGCCAGTAAAGAGCTTGTTGTCGTAGTAGGCTAAACCGCTGGCTTGCGGCACCTGACCAACTTGACGCCAGTCCGCCGTGACGGGGTTAAATCCATATATGTACTCACCGCCAGTTGCCCTAGCGGTAACATACACCGTGGTTGGGTCGCCTCCTGTAGTAGCAGTGCCAAAGGAAAGGCCGCTAACCGCTGGTACAGTTTGTTCGATGACGGTCAGCTTGTCTGGATCTACATCGTAAACAAACCCCGTCGACGTGCCAATAAAGACATGTCGATTTGGCAGAGTTGCGTAGGCTTCGGCGCTGACGTAAGCGCCGTCTTTGCGTTGCTCTTCCCAGTAAACACGCTTCATTGTCTGTAAGTTAATTATTTGCAGCGGCGCATTTATGCCTGCGGGCATTGTTACCGCATAAGCAACCCCCTTACTGTCTTTTGTCACTCCCATACCGCCAATGTTTGTAGCAACAAATGGCTTTGCAGCAATACGTTCTTCTTGAGCCTGCGCGTAAACGAGTGTAGCGGCGAGCTGTAGCAGCAGCCAACTCAGGGCGAAAAGCCCGTACCCCAGCAGGATAAGACGTTTTTTCGCCATACAGCGAACTGAGAGAGAGCTTTTTTTCATATTTTATTTCTGTTTATTGTTTATGTGTGGTTTTGTACTTTTTATTATAAGTAGTACTCGCTTATGGTAGCAGGCAATAAATAGCCCGTCAAGTTGTAAGCACAACTTCTTTGGTTTGTTGTATATTTTACTCTAAATTACCCGCGCCTTAAGGCGCTATGAAAGGTGCTTACACCGGGTTGTTAGTTAAATGCTCACCGCTAGGTGGCGATGCCGCCGCCTAGGACGCGCGTGTTGTCGTAAAGGACGGCAGACTGGCCAGGAGTAACAGCGCGAACAGCTTGCTCCAGGTGAAGCTCGCCTCTGTTATTTTGGTCATCCTGGGTGAATGTTGCCGGAACAAGCTCAGCTCGGTACCGTGTCCTGACCTGATACGTCTTACCCGGCTGAGGCGGTTCGTTTATCCAATGCAGCTCAGCCAGGTGTAGTGTGTCGCACCATAAACCTGAATCTTGCAGGTCGGTCGTAACATACACCTCGTTTTTTGCCATGTTTTTGCCAGTGACATAGTATGGCAGACCACCGCCTACCCCAAGTCCCTGTCTCTGCCCAATAGTATAAAAGATGGCACCGTCATGCTCGCCAATACGAACACAATTTTGGTCGAGGATATCACCGTGTGGCTGCTCGCCAAGTTCATGCAACAGAAAGTCCTTTATACCCACCTTGCCGACAAAGCATATCCCCTGGCTATCCTTTTTACGAGCTGTTGCGAGACCGCGTTTTTCGGCCTCTGCGCGCACCTCTGCTTTTGTCGTAAACTCGCCGATTGGCATGAGGCTACGTCCGAGCGCCTCTTTGGTAACGCGGTAAAGGAAGTAGGTCTGGTCTTTGTCAAGATTTGCAGCCATATGCAGTGAGGCCGCGTTGGGCGCCGCCGAACTGGGCACTACTCGGGCGTAGTGGCCGGTAGCAATCATGTCGGCTCCATCAGCGAGAGCCGCTTCTAGAAACAGCTTAAATTTCACTTCTTGGTTGCACATAATGTCTGGGTTCGGCGTGATACCACGCTGGTATCCATCAAGCATGTAGTCGACCACCTTTTCACGATATTCCGCTTCAAAATCATAAAGTTTAAAAGGTATGCCCAGCTGCACGGCGACACGCTTGGCATCTTGGTAGTCTTCTTGCCAGGGGCATTTCATGCCAGGCAGATCCTGACTCCAATTCTTCATATACACCCCAGTGACATCGTAGCCCTGCTCGACAAGCAATGCCGCTGTGAGCGAACTGTCTACCCCCCCGCTCAACCCAACAAATACACGCATATCGCACCAGCCAGCCTGCTTGCCGGCAGAGCCGTCAACACTGCTGGCTTCTTTAAACTCCTGCACATTTTTCCTTTCCAGTACCCTCTCGCCTTACCTTAAGTACGGCTCGTTCCGTGCTTCGAGGAGAAAATGCACATGGACTCAAAGTGCGAAATGCGTGATGGACTTTCATACTACCTATGATACAGAGTTAAAAAGTTTTTTCATCAGGAAAAAACAGTGTCTGGGCGCCGTAGGGCGAGCCTTACCTCTGAATTTCGTTGCCGTACATGCGAGACTGTTCCTCGAGCTGCCTGTGAATGGCTGATAATTCGTAGCGCTTACCAACCCAAAACATTGCAAGCAGTAGCGGCAGCATGAAAAGTAGCGGCCACCAGATATAAACGACCTTTGTCGTGCCGCCACCGTTTGTACCACCCTTGCTGCCTGTAGTACTCTGCGTAACATCCCCTGCCCCAACACCGACAAGCTGCAAAAATGCAGTGGCACCGGTAACATCTGTTGCTTTAACGACAACCCTATAAATACCTGCTGATTTGTAAGTATGAGTGATATCAAACGTCCCCGCAAACGGTTGACTTTTTAGGTCGGCAGCAGTGCCATCTCCCCAGTCTACGGTGATGGCATACGGTCCGCTACCGCCGCTGAGTATAATTGGCCATGTTAGAGACTGCCCAACCGGCGCGCCGAGTTTTGCCAAGTTACTTAGGAGGCTAATTCGCTGACCAAAGGCTGCAAACTGATTATCCTGAAACGTCACCGTTACTTTGTTACTGTCTGGACCAGCTTGGTCAAGAGCATCGTACACCCGCGCAATTAGGTCGTTTTGGCCGCCAAATAGGTCTACCTGGATACTGTAGCTCCCCCCTGCACAATCGGCCGAACCAATAAAAATGTCGTTGCTAAAAATTTTAACTAGCAGCCCCGTCTTGCAGAGACCACTCACCGTTATCGGGATAGCGTCAAATGTCCGGCCTGATATTGGTGACGATATTGTCGCCGGCGTTGTTGGAGCAGGACTTGGAATCTTACCCTGTAAGCCGGTTGTGCCCGATTGGGTGGGGTTAGGGCTTCCCAACTGACCGTAGACCGGGGCGACCAAACTGATGCAAAGCAGAATGCTAAGTATGAGAAAAGGAAGGATGCGTATTGTTCGTTTTAGTGTCATACTTTCGCGCTCATGTTTACCTTTAGCATAACGGAAACTTTGAACAAGTCATAGCCTTTGAGCTACTTTTTTTACCGACGATTTGCCTTTCGCACAACCTTTGCATTGTAGCGCTTGATTGCCCTTGGCAAGCCAATGATTGCTCCGATTAGCCCCGCCAAAAGTAGAAGCCCAATAATAATGAAAGTCAGCGGAATCACCGTAAAGCTAGTTTTACCACTGAGGAGCTGGCCGTTTGCACCATAGCCAAAGTTGCCCTCAACAGTGTATTTACCCCACAGGCCGACTTTATCAAGCTTGACGCTAAATCGGCGGACGCTATCTGGTAGAACATTCCCCTTTGGCTCGCTGCTGTTTATTTCCACTGTTTGGACGATTTTTCCGCCTTTTTTCAAGACAACCTTACCAAATGGCTGCTCGTGCGCGTTGCCGTTGTTGGTAAACCGCGCAACAGCATAGAGGTTTTTATTGGAGGTGAAAAATGAGCTTCCTTTGTCTGCTTCTTCGCTTGTGCGAACATCAAAACTAGTCAGCTTCATGTTTTCTATGATGTCACCGGGCACTTTCACGAGCATAAGCGAGCCAACACTGGCTGCAAGCGTAATATTGCGCCCCTGCTTACCTGATACAGGCAGGAATCGCACTGCGCCGTAGTAGCCACCAGCGGCAGCATCTTTAGGAATTGTGATTGTCACGGTTATTGTTTTGGACTTGCCGGAGGGCACAGTAACATTTGTCAGAGGACTTATGTAACGCTTTAGACTATGACTCGGCGCAAATTTGTCGGCATCTAGGATTAGTGCTGGCTGTCCGAATTCGTCTTTGCCGGCAACAAAATCGTTGATAACTGCTTGATATTCCGTCTCGGCGCCAGTAATGTTATTGACCGTGACATTTACTGTACGCACGCTGCCTGGCGCCATCACTAAGTCGGTTCTAACAGGCGAAACGCGCAAACCACTTGCCGCGTCCTTTTGCTGCGCAAATGCTTGTGGCGCAAGAATTGCTATATTAAAAACAGTGGTGAGCGCCAGAAGTATCGCTGTAAATCGTAACGTATAACGCATATTTCCCTCTTTTTTTCTTATTATCTCCATTATGGTACCAGAAACGTAACCGTTTACAAAAGTGCTTTGTGGTGCTTTGTGGTGTTTTGTAGTCCTTCGTAAACTTTAAAGCCGCGTAACTAGTCCGTTTTTAGGCTGACTGGTGTGATATGCGTATCCGGCTAAAATGTGGCGTTTGCTATGTAGGTAAACGTGCTCACATACACGCCTGGCGCCTGGTTAGCAGAAACATTAACTATGTAGGAAATAGTATACTTTGCTATGTCTGGGTTGATCGCTTGGACTAGTGTATCGCCATTGTTAAACATGTAGTAGTTGGGTTGGTTATAACTGGGAGCAATAGCAGATGAAATCAGCATGCCTTCCGGTTCTTGGCCAACACTGGGCGCGCTATTTGCCCTAAGGTTGAGTCCAAATTGCGAAACACCCGTTCTGGAGACATCTGGACTAGCGAGCGCCGGGATGGTGTTGATGCCGGAGGTTAAAGTTGTACCTTGTGCGACAACCGTAAAGCCAAAGTCGGCGTTTGTGGCAACAATAAACTGCGTCTTTGCCGATGCCGTGCGGCTTGGCGCAAAATCTCCAAAGTCTATGTAATTTCCTTGGGCAGTGTTGCAATCTTGCCCCTGTATGGTGTTGGCTACACAAAACAGCAGATACGGCGGGACAACCGATTGCACACTGACCGTGGCCGGCAATATGGCATACGCTAGGCCTGATCCATCTTTGCGAGGCCCCGTGGCGTCAATACTCGCAAAGGTTTCAAGCCTGCCATAGTACGTTCCTGCCGCTGAGGGATTAATAACAGACGCAATCTCAAACACAACTTGACCTGGAATACTCGCACCCGGTACTCTCGTTAAAATAAGCTCGTTGGCTGTTGTACTCGGGTGAATACTAAACCCAGTCATACCACTTTGTGCAATAAGCGCGGCGCCGAGGAAACTAAGCCCAGCTGGACCGCTGCACGGTTCTCCAGGAAACGGGTCTTCAATGCACAGTTGTAACCGGACTGAACCGACAAGACCAGCTGACTGCCCGGATAAACTTATCTTGTAGCGAGACGAGCTGCCTGCTACTGATTCAGAAATTTGCAATTGCCTGCTCGCCAGGTTGGCAGCGACAACAGTTGATAAGGGCAGCGGCCCTGTTACGCTTAGTAACAAGGCCGCTACGAGACCGATTCCAGTTAGGGTGTGCAACCGGTTCAGGCGCATGAATTATATCTCCTCTGAGGTATCTTTAGAACGTACCGACTCCAATAAGGCTGAAGTATTCCGAATAGATACCAGCTGGCGTTGTAGGTGAAGCAACCGCCGCAAATGTAATGGTGTTATTGACACTATTCGCCTGCTTCGGATCTCCACCACTGGTTTCAGCTATTTTACTACCGTAGGTGCTGATGACGTTGTCATTGGCTGTGGCAGTGTCCATGATGTATGTGCTGCCTGCGCCAGACCAACGAGCGACTGCGGTGTTTGCGCCGGTACCGCCAGTTGCGGCCGTGCCGTTGCTTACGAAGGCACCGAATTCAGCTGTATTGTTTGTGAAAGCAATGGATGTTGCAGCACCAGAGTTAATGGGAGGTATTTCACAGTTAGTACCACCGTCTCGGCTGAGGCCACCATTACCACCTGCACAGCTTGTGTTCGCGGCACGTAGGTACAGGGCATAGCCTTGTGAGGCGTTTGTGGAAAGCTGCGTGTAGATATTTGCTGAGGATGGGGTAGCTCCGGTGTAGCCCAGGACGTAGTCCGGTGAAGAACCAAGTGTAATAGCAGGGGCTGTTGCTGAGCCGCATGAGCTAGCAGCTGTCAAGTTATTGGCATTTGTAACAGCCACACCACCTGAGGTACAGAGCGACAATTGCTCCATGACGCGGGCGGTAACGGTGATAGTGTTAACCGTGCTCATGGCGACACCGCCGTAATCTACGTAGTTACCAGTGCTGGCTGCGCTAGCGTAAGTGCCGTAAGTAGCGTTTGCATAGGTAGTAATACGACCGTAGAAAGATCCGAGTGTGCTTGGGTTTGTAATGCCCGTAACTTCAAAGGTGAAAGCACCGGCAGATTGCGAGCTGGTATTTGTGAACTCCAAATGACCAGCCGTAAGTGTACCGAGCGACCAGGTGCCGTTTGCCGTTAGGCTGGCGGTAGAGACATCTAGGTCTGTTGGCGCCGTACATGTGTCGTTAATGAGCGGCGAAGCGCTACAGAAATCGACAACAAAACTTTGCACGGCGGCTGCTGTTGTGAACTTAATTTTATAGGCAACGCTTGTACCGCTACCGACACCACTAGGGATGTTGGCGTTGCCGCTGGGACCGGAATCGCTCAGCTGGATTGAGCGGAAGGTCAGCTGGGCGGCTGAGGCTTTTTGATTGGTAACGAACACGGGAGCAACTGCTCCAACAAGTATCGCCGCAGCTGCAAACAAGGCGACTGGGCGCTTAAATGAGTTGCGAGTAATACTCATTATATCTCCTTAATTTTGTTTATTTTAGTAGTAACTTCAGAACTATACCACGCTTGTGTTTAAAAAAACAAGCCCCTTTTCAAGAAAGGGGCTTGGAGGCTGTGGATAACTAGTTCGAGTCGAAACTCGCAATCGGCTAGAACGTACCCACGCCAATCAGGCTAAAATTCTGACTATATATACCGGCTGGAGTAATCGGAGAAGCAACTGCCGCAAACGTAATGGTGTTGTTTACGCTGTCAGCCTGCTTCGGATTTCCACCACTGGTTTCAGCTATTTTACTACCGTAGGTGCTGATGACGTTGTCATTGGCTGTGGCAGTGTCCATGATGTATGTGCTGCCTGCGCCAGACCAACGAGCGACTGCGGTGTTTGCGCCGGTACCGCCAGTTGCGGCCGTGCCGTTGCTTACGAAGGCACCGAATTCAGCTGTATTGTTTGTGAAAGCAATGGATGTTGCAGCACCAGAGTTAATGGGAGGTATTTCACAGTTAGTACCACCGTCTCGGCTGAGGCCACCATTACCACCTGCACAGCTTGTGTTCGCGGCACGTAGGTACAGGGCATAGCCTTGTGAGGCGTTTGTGGAAAGCTGCGTGTAGATATTTGCTGAGGATGGGGTAGCTCCGGTGTAGCCCAGGACGTAGTCCGGTGAAGGACCAAGTGTAATAGCAGGGGCTGTTGCTGAGCCGCATGAGCCAGCAGCTGTCAAGTTATTGGCGTTTGTAACGGCCACACCACCTGAGGTACAGAGTGACAGTTGCTCCATGACGCGGGCGGTAACGGTGATAGTGTTAACCGTGCTCATGGCGACACCGCCGTAATCTACGTAGTTACCAGTGCTGGCTGCGCTAGCGTAAGTGCCGTAAGTAGCGTTTGCATAGGTAGTAATACGACCGTAGAAAGATCCGAGCGTGCTTGGGTTTGTAATGCCCGTAACTTCAAAGGTGAAAGCACCGGCAGATTGCGAGCTAGTGTTTGTAAACTCCAAATGACCAGCCGTAAGTGTACCGAGCGACCAGGTACCGTTTGCCGTTAGGCTGGCGGTAGAAACGTCTAGGGCTGTTGGGGCCGTACAGTTGTCGTTAATGAGCGGCGATGCGCTACAGAAATCGACAACAAAACTTTGCACGGCGGCTGCTGTTGTGAACTTAATTTTATAGGCAACGCTCGTACCGCTACCGACACCACTAGGGATGTTGGCGTTGCCGCTGGGACCGGAATCGCTCAGCTGGATTGAGCGGTAGGTCATTTGCGCTGCAGACGCAACTGAGGTCAGCAGCACGGGCATTGCTGCACCAACTACTAACGCCAGCGCCGAAAGTGCGGCCGCTGGGCGCCGAAGTGCATTATAGTTGATATTCATGTCTATTTCTCCTTCTGTTGTAAAGAGTTAGTTAATATTTACATCACTAATGTATCATCCTGGTTTGTTGTATGCAATAGTACTTACAGATAAAATGATAGTATTGTTGTAAGAAATAATACTAATCGTTGTCATAAATAATATTCCCGCCACTCTACACCAGTCATTTGATGATAATCGTGTACTGCTTATCGCTAATGCCTGAGTGTCAAAATTACTCCTGAAGGCTTCGCTCTCCCTCGCCAAGCGCCTGAAGACGCTAACAGCCGTACCTACACACCGAGCTGGAGTCACTTAATCATAAGTGCTCCTTTGATTGCGGCCATGGCTAGGGGCGGTTTGTTAAAACGTCGATGTCGCAACAAGCGATTGGTTTGTGGTATATGTGCCACCAGGTGTGATTTCAGTAACGTTCATAATGTATGAGATTGTATAGTCAGTGTACCCCGAGCTGCTAAGGGACTCGGCAATAACATCACCATCGACATATTTGAAGTTATCGGCTGTACCGTAAGTGGCTGCGTACGTTCCGAACGAAAATGTACCGTCCGGTTGCTGCACAGGATCGGCTCCAACATTTGGTGTTGCATTGTTGCGCAGATTTAAACCAAACTGCTCAGTCCCAGTCGCAATTGTGCTTGCAACACTAAGGGGGGTGATTTCATGGCCAGCATTTGTAGGAGCCGACCCATGAATTTGTACTACATAGCCGTGAGCAAGGTACGATTTAACAGTGAAGGTAGCGTAGTCATACCCTGTCGTCGAGGGGCTAATATCTCCCAGGTTAACGCCTGCTTTTGTGAGGTCTATTTCGAGCCAAGGAGTGCGGTCTGTGTTAAACCCTGCCTGTGCTTGGTAGGCGGTTCCTTTGGTGTTACCGACTGTCAGTTCACCGGCTGACTGTTTTGCACAATACTGATTCCCTGAGCAAGCATTTAGCTCTCCACCCGTTCCAAAGAATGTTTCACTTACCCCGTACTGGTTGCCGCTACAGGCCTGTTGATCCGGGTTGGTGGCGCACTGTGCGAACGCTACACTAGCCTGAAACAAAACGCCAAAAAACAGAGCAGTGAGGGACAACCAAGCAAGCATGTGTTTTTTGCGTTTCATAATACTCGTGTTTATTTTCTCCCATTTTGCAGTTTGACGCAAATACTGCAACATTATTATTCCTTTTACTGAGCTAGTGAGGTATGATAACAGTAAGCATAAGCACGAGAGAAATATATGGCAGAAGACAATGAAAAGCAAAATGACGAGAATTTGGCCGCTCCAGGTTCCAGCAGCCTTGAGTCAGCTGATGACACAAGCCCACTAGAGTCAACGGTCGATGACAACAGTCTCGAAAACGACGCCTCCAGCACGGGGAAAATAGATGACACCCCTGTCTCTGACGAAAAAAAAGGGCCAATGCTTCAGCGCTTCGGCAAAAAAATCAATATCTATTTTCTGCTATTTTTACTGCTGCTCTGTATCGCTGGCGGCATCATTTTAGTCACCTACCTTGCGAGCAAAAAACAAGAGAAGAGTACTGTACAAACTCAGTCTCTTAGCCAAGATACCCTGAAGCAACTTGCTACGAGCGACGTAACGGTCGGACAACCAAAACAGGTGTTGAGTGTGCAAAGTAACGCAGTTTTTGCCGGTAAAGTACTTATACGCGATAGCTTGGAGGTGGCTGGCCCTATTCAGGTCGGCGGTAGCCTCAGCGTACCAGGGATTACTGTGTCTGGGAACAGTATTTTTGAGCAAATACAAGTCAATAAGAACCTTACTGTTCAAGGCGACATTTCTGTTCAAGGACAGCTTACGGTGCAGAAAGGTTTGAGCGTCGCTGGTGGCGGTACGTTTAGCGGCTCGCTCACAGCTCCGGCAATAACGGTAAATGCACTGCAGCTCAACGGCAACTTAACGCTTACACGGCACATCATCATTGGCGGATCAACACCCGACCGAGATAACGGAACAGCCTTAGGCGCTGGTGGCACGGTTGCGCTTAGCGGTTCAGATACGGCTGGCAGTATAAACATAAACACTGGCTCAGGGCCGGTAGCTGGTTGTTTCGCAACGCTTAACTTCACCCAAAAGTACAATTCAACGCCAAATGTCATCGCCACACCGGTAGGATCTAACGCTGGTTTGGTCGGTTATTACGTCAATCGCTCAACATCGAGTTTTAGCGTCTGTGCCGCAAACACCCCCCCTGCAAATGCCAGCTTTGGCTTTGATTATTTCATTGTAGAATAACCCGAACTAGGCGTAAGCTCTGAGTTCTAAAGCCCGGCTCTAGGCTACCGAAATGTCATGCTAGTAAGAATATCGTAAAACGTATTGTAATCGGGGTTAATGTTGTTGTCTGTGTATGTAAAGAACAGTTTATACGTCTTGCCGCTGGCGGTAGTAACAAGAATAGTGTTCAGGCCATCGCTAGATATTGCTCCTACCACCGCACGGCTGTGATTCGCCATGTCACACAAGAAATCAACCTGCTGCCACTTGGCAGGGCTAATCCCCGTTTGGAGGTTTTTCTTATTGCTGTCAGTGAAAGTCACACAGTTATCAGAAACAGCATCATGAGTCAGCGCACCATCTTCGCTTCGCACCACAACTACTTTATTGACGGCACGTCCTTGGGGTGGATTGTTCAGATATATCTCTAAAATTTGTGCATTTTTTACATTCTTATAGACATACCGAGGGCTGATGTCTGACTGTGGAACTGGTGTTTCTTTCCAGCCAGAAGTCGCTTCAAACTGGAGCTCGGGTTTACTAAAAGTTACTTTTTCTTCTGTGCTAGCTTTAAATGCATTGCTGAGGGATGAGGGATTTCTGACATCTTGCTTTGGTGCAATCCGTAGCTGGAACAACCCATACACTATGCCAATAGAGAGCACAGCCAAAGAAATCCATATCACTCTTCGTTTTAATTTTGTGTGTTTGTGTGTGCGTTTGTTGTACTGATACATAGCAGTCACTCTCTTTGAATACTATACCATAACCGTCATAAGACCGCGTGCTTAGACATCCAAAAACACGACAACGCTGTCAGACTTTACGTGCATAATGCCGTTTTGGATGCGGATTTTTTCTTCGTCTTTGTCGGTGCGCACCACAATGTCGCACGGAACAAGCAAGGTAATAAAGCTGTGATGATGTGGCAGAATGTCAAAAGGACCGGTCTGGTTCTGGGCACTGATGCTTATGGCTTGACCCTCAAAATACACCTTGTAGGGAGCATACACCTTGACAAACATGTGGCCATAAGTTGCTTGAGTTGTTACGCCTTGAGCGCTACTGTGCTCAGCTGCTTCGCCCTGCCCATCACCTTGATTGGTTGCCATGTTAAACTATAATCTCCTCAATACTCTTCAGTGTTTCTTCGCGAGTAAAGAAGTCGCCCGGTATGCCGTTGTGCTTGGTCATGACATTCATGTTTTGTGAAAAATTGACTATGAGTTTTTTTGCTTTGGCGTAGTCGGCGCGGTCAGCTGGGGAAAGTTCGTTTTCACCAATGATAGCAATGATGCCTTTGAGCGACTCGTACTTCTGTAGCAGCCCCTGCACCTGCACACTGAGCATATAATGTCGCTCGCCAACAATTTCTGGCGTCAGAAGACTTGAGCTGCTAAGCGAGAGGTCAACTGCCGGACGAATACCTTGCTCGGCGACTTTTCTAGAAAGAACGATGATTGAGTCCATTTCGTGCTGAATAAATTGCACCGCAGGATCCGAAATATCATCTGCCGGAACATAGATTGTTTGCACTGAGGTTATTGAGCCGTTTTCGTTTGAACTCAAACGGTCTTGCAGAACTTTAACGTCTGAGAAGACCGTCGGTTCGTAGCCACCTTCGTTCGGTACTTGGTCGAGAATGGTGCTCAGTTCGTTACGCGCCTGTATATAGCGGAACATGTTGTCGGCAAAGAAGAGAATGTCCTGGTGCTGGTCGTCACGAAAATATTCGGCGGCGGCAGTTGCCGAAATGCCGACAAGTGAGCGCTGAACAGGGTTTTCATTCATCTGAGCAAAAAACATCACAGTATTTTTAAGCAAGTCGTTTTCGCGGAGCGTGTCCCATAGTTCGTGCCCTTCACGAATACGTTCCCCAATGCCCGCAAAGAACGAAAGACTTCCGTCGCTTTTTGCGGTATTGTTGATAAGCTCCATCGTGGTCACTGTTTTGCCCACGCCCGCACCACCGATAACGCCGATTTTACGCCCCTTGACGAACGGTGTCAGAAAGTCGATAACTTTTATACCAGTTTCAAGTATCTCGGGCTTTGCAACTGAAAAATTACTAGTACGTGGCGGCAACTTCATTATGTTTTTTCGCTTTGCTTCGTCGGGGCCAATTGCGGGCAGGCCGTCAAGCGGATCACCCAGTGCGTTCAAAATCCGACCGATTGTCGGTTTACCAAGCGGCACCTCTATGCCCCTGCCGGCTCGTTGAGCCGTATCACCCTTCAGCAGAGTACGATCTGTCCGCACATTCAAGCAAAAAGCTATACCCCCCACCTCTAAATGGTCGACGAGCAGTTCTGTTTTATTCTCATTGTCAGCGACAACAAGCTCGTTTATTTCCGGCGGGTCGGCATCGAACTGCACCCGTACAACAAGGTCTTTAATAGATACAATTATGCCAGACATGGGCTACCTCCTTCAGAGCAAGCATTCTTCAGCCCACCATTCATAATTTTCAAAATGTTGTCGTTGTTTAGGGGGCAAATAACGGCAACGTGTAAAAATTGGGGCTTGATATTTCTCTGTAAACTGAACGTTGAAACGTAAAAATGGTTCATGCTGCTGCTCCGGCTTTGCTTTTTTTCATACCGTTTATGATTTCCTTGAGACGCTCGTCTTTGACACCACGGCGAGCGCGGTTATATGCAAGGTGTAAATCGGATTTTTCTTCATCGGCGCGCTGATGACTGGCACTCATTGCTCGGAAACGCGAGGCATACTGCGCGAGCTTTGACTGGAGTATTAGTTGGCCGAGTGCAATTTTCATCATAGAGCGTTCTAGATGCGCTGCAACCGCAAAACTTGTCGGTTCAAAAATATAGTTTGCTTCACTAATGACTTCGTCGGGTTTGTCGCTCACCAAGCCAGCGGTACGCACCGCCATAGACAGCGATATACGCTTTACTTCTTGGTTCATAAGCGATATATACTGCTGGTAAAAGACGCTGCACTTTTTGTATTCCTGAACTTCACGGATGATAGGTGCGACGTTAATATTTTTGTCTTTACTCGGCAGCTTGTAGTACTTGCGAAACGACACGCCACGTTGACTTAGCTGCATAGCGCCGTGGTGGCCAATCACAATGATGTCGTTTTTTTCCTTGTCATAGGCCTCAAGCATAGCATGAACGAGTTTCTGGTCGATATCGCCACTAAACCCGCCCTCTGCGGTAATAATGATGTAGAGCTCCTTGTCCAGAATGACTTTGTTTTTATCTGACTCTTCGCGCCCAAAACTAAACAGGCTATCGACTCGCAGCTGCGTGTAGATTTTCCAAAGTTCATCAAAAAATTTGGTCGACTCGAGCACTTGATTTTTCGTTTGAGCTATCCGCATGCTCGCTATACCTTCGAAGACACTCGTCAACTCAACCAATGTAGACATGCTTGCTTCATCTTTGGCTATTTCGTTTGGGTGTCTCATGGCTTTTTCTCCGGCTTGACAGCGTCCATCACTTTGCCCGTTGCCGTCTTCGCTTTTTGCTTTTCTAACTCTACCGACATCATTTCATCCACTTTTTGCTCTTCAGTATCTGGCTGAACGTTTTTTTCGGCCGGCTTATCATCACTACGAGCGGATTTGTTTTCCTTTGAGAAAAGCGAGTGCACAAAATCGGACTTTTTTTCCTCGTGAGCGGGCACGGCTGGGACTGAAACGGCTGGCTCGGGCACATCGTCTTGCTTTATTTCTGGTTGTTCATTGGTAGATTCATCCGCTGTTTCTTCGGCAGGGGGTTCTTTTACCGGTTCGTCTGAATTATTGTCGCTCGTATTCTGTTCGTCAGGTGGTTCATCCACCGGTTCTGCTGCCGGCATTTGCGGCGTGGCGGGCTTCTCAGCCGGTGCTTCTTTAAGGGGGCTTTCAGCCGAAGTTTCTTCTGGTTTTTCTACTGGTTTATTTTCGGCGATTTCAGATACTTTTTTCTCGTCAGAAGGTTCGCTGCCGCCCTTTTTTTCTTTCGTTTCGGCTTTTGGTGCAAATTTAACGCACTCTTTCATTAGCATGTCGTGAACTTTTTGATAATCCTCGTCTTTTTCCACCTTCTTGGCGAAGTCATTCCCATTTAGTTTCAGCGAGTTAATGTCGAGAATCGCACCCTCTTCTAGGTTGAGTACAATGTCGAGCATCAGCTGCTGTGCCATCAGCGAAAAAGTATCTCCCGGTGCCTGCGTCAGCAGCTCAAACACTCGCTTACCCGCTGCGAGAGCTTTTTTGGCTTCGAGTCCAAGCTCAGAGCCAAAGTGCGAAAATTCTTCTGCCTGACGGTAGGTTGCAAGCATTTTGAGGGTTTGGGCGGCCAGTTCCTTCTGGCGTTTATTGTGTCCGACTCCACCGGCGCGGGTGACACTGAGACCAATATTGAGGGCCGGACGAATACCGTTTCGGAATGTGTCCATGTCAAGAATCCACTGGCCATCCGTAATCGACATGATGTTCGTCGGTAAATACGCGGTAATGTCGCCGTTGGCAGCATGCACTACCGGTATGGACGTTAGGCATCGCCCGGTGCTATCAAGCCGTCCCGCGCGCTCTAGCAAGCTTGAGTGAGCATAAAACATATCGCCAGGGTAACTGTCTCGGCCTGGACTAACGCCAGAAAGCAACGCCACTTCTCGGTAGGCATGGGCGTGACTGGTTAAATCATCGTAGACAATGATGACATCTTGGTCACACTTTTGCCATAAGTATTCTGCCATGGCGCAAGCAACATAGGGCGCAATATAGCTCATTATGAGCGACTCAAACATTGTGCTCACTACGACTATAGCTTTTTCCATTCCTCCGTTTTCCTGGAGCCGGGTCAGAAGGGTGTCCACATCACTGCGACGCTTAGCAATTAAACAGTACACCACAATTTGGTCAGTGTTTTTCTGGTTTATAGCGAGCTGCGTCACCACGGTGCTCTTGCCCGATTTGCTATCACCCAGTAGCGCCATGCGCTGACCGCGCACCATCGGAAACAGTGAGTCAATAGCCGTTACACCGCTTTCCAGCTGATCTTCGACCAGCTTACGAGCGTACAGTGGCGGTGCTGTATTAAACACTGGCCAAACTGCATCAGCCGGAATCGGCCCCTTACCGTCCAAGGCATCACCCGTAACTGATACAACCCGTCCAACAAAATCTTTCCCAACCTTGCTAACGAGCTCCTGGTGCTGCAAGACTGCCACAATACCAACACTAAGTGGCTCTGCACCAAGATGCAGAACCAGTACATAGTCCTGTTGCACTTGGTTAATAAAGCCCTTACTACCATCTTCGAACATTACAAGCGCATGAATAGTACAGGGCTGCAATCCACTCACCTGCACGAGGAACCGATCGACGGCAATTACCTCGCCAACTGGCTTGCCCGCCTCCACTAACTTTTCAAAATGCTGGTTACTAAAACTCATGCCGCTACCTCCACAGGAGCCTTTTGCGGTACGGGGGAGGCTACTTCTTGAACGTTTGTTTCGCGCAGCCGTTTCATGAGCAGTTCGCGGCTACCGGCAAATGATTTACTGAGTGACATGTCAAAATAGCGATTTGTTGTTCTTAAGACACATCCCGCCCCAATCCCTGGCTGCAACCCAACCGCAATCAGCACGTGGGGATGTATGTGCGTTCGCAGCCAAGAAATTAGTTTTGCCAGAAAAACCGGAGATGGGTCGGCACTGAAGCTCATGTGAATTTTGGGAGCATCTTTGCGCAGCAGCTTTAAAAATTCGAGCAAACTGCTCCGAGCATGAGCGTCTCGCAAATCGAGCTTATTCGTTTCCGCAAGCTGATCCAGTAATGCGCTCAGTTTTGGTAGCTGAACGCTGGTGCCGGTGCGTATTGTTTCACTCATAAGTGAACTTTCAAGACGTTCGAGCTCACGAATCAGTCTTCCTAGGTCTACCATGCCCACAACTCCTATCGGTAGTACCGGTGCGGCCTGACTGTCAGGCACCATGGTTAATATCCTGAATTATTGCTTCGCGGTTAGCTTCTAGGTCAGCCAAAATATATTCAAGCTGATCATTCAAGTCAATTTGGTCGCCAATAGCCGCAAGCACATAATGGTTGATTATATCGGTCATATTTTGCTCAAACCGTTCAACTAGCTGTTGTTTTTCGGCAACAATTTGAGCCTGGACTTGCTGACCAAGCTGCGCACGCTGTTCTTCAATAGCTGTATTCGTTTTTTGGATTGAGTCAATCGCAAGCTGCTTTGCGTCATTAATAGATTGCTCGTATTTGGCAAATTCTTCCTTAAGATTACGCGTAATCTCATCTTTCATGTACTCGTTCAGCTGGCTAGTGGTCAAACGTAAATCTTGCTGGAGAAACATTGCATTTTCGGAAATGATTTTTTCGAAATGCAGCCTACCCCTGTTACGAAGCTCTTCGCGGAACGTATCGTTAAAAATATGCTCGACGTCTTCCTCGGCAGCTTTTTCTATGTCGCTAGTGACATCTTTATTTTTTTTGACGCCACCGTTACCGACGCGCACAGCCAACCACATAAACGCCACGGTTGCCGATAGCAGACTGCCAAGTATGAGTGCAAGCTGCCAAGTTGTCATGTCTATTTCCCCACCTCTATAGCACTTATGATTATAACTTTAATAATAAGTATATCGCGACTAGCCCGATAACAAAAACGATTAACCCCAGAACCACAACCTGGATCAGTCCTCGCAAAATTGACTTCTTGGCTAGCGGATTACGACCAATGGACACGAGACTGCTACGGACACCGCCGTACAGAAGACTACCCGTCATAAAAATGGTAATGAGCAAAATTGCCAGACTTATGTAGAGTCGCACAGTGCTGACCGGCTTACCGGCAATACTCTCGCCAGACTTGCGAAGGAACGAAGGCACCGGTGGACCACTGACAGATACGGCAAGCGGGTTTCGGGAAATACCAATGTCTATTTGCACAAACCCTATTGAAACTTGCTTATTACCGGAAGAGGTAGCGAGGGCGGCGTTGCCGCTCACATTTTTTGTGCCGTCAAAACTGCCCAGCGCCTTACCTAAGATTACGTTTTGACCGGCGTCCGCTTTCATACCGATTCCGTCAAGGGCAGAAATGCTAATGATATCCCCGCTTTTTATGGAACCGTTCTGGGTGCTCACGAGCGCTTCATACTTGCCGTTTGAGGCCACATAGACTTGATTGGTACTGTTGTCGCCACCCAGCGAGACCACCGTATCATTTGCAGACACAACAACGCCATGCATGGCTTTATCGGTTTTGTTGGTAAGCGCCGTGACTTTGCGACTGTCTTTCGGGTCAAGCATAACAATCATGCCCTTTTGCACTATACCCGTTACACCGTAGCCTTGCGAGACTGTTTGAGCGTGGACAAGAGCAGGCGCAAGGAGCATGCCTAACATACCACTCAGGACAACCAGACGATACCAAATTTGTCGTCGAAGCATTTCTATTCAAGTATAACCGTTTTATCAGCGGCGTCACAAGTGTTTTTACATGTTTTTTAGTGTTTTTTAAGCTATACTATGGCTTACTATGTCAATTACAAAAGCAATCATCCCTGTTGCCGGCTGGGGTACACGCCGGTTACCAATTACAAAGGCTGTTGAAAAATGCATGCTACCAATTGGTAATCGGCCAATTGTTGATTATGTGGTTCAGGACTGTGTTACAGCAGGGATTACCGACATTTACTTCGTCGTTGGCGAACAAAGCGAACAACTTCATACCTACTACCGCGAAAATGTCGAGCTCACCGATTATCTCCTGAGAAACGGCAAACAGGACATGTTGCCCCTCATCCAGACACCACTTGTCCGTTTTCACTACATTGTTCAGCCAAGTTACGGCAAATACGGTACCGCCGTGCCCGTAGACCTCACAATGCCCTACATCAATGAAGGCGAATCGGTAGTTGTTGTCATGGGAGATGACTGTCTCTACAACCGAGATGGTAGTTCGGATATTGCTCGGCTGGTTGCCGCTACTCCAGATGGCCAAAGTGCTATTTTGGGCGTACCTATCCCCGACGGTGACACCGCTATCCAGCGCTACGGTCACATTGTCTCTGACGATAAGGGCAATCTTGTACGGATTGTTGAACACCCCGACCCCTTGCCGAAACAGTTTATAAAAAATGTCAGCAAGTACGTCCTCAACTACGACATGCTGAAAGCAGTTAGTGGGTACGTGGCTCAAGAAATTGACACAGGCAAAGAGTATTACATATTCCACCCCTTCCAGCAGGTGATTGAACAGGGTGGCATAATGAAGGTTGTCGCTGCTACCGGCCAATACCTAGATGCAGGAACTGTCGACGGCTGGCTCCACGCCAACCAAACCGTTATCAATAATTCCGCAAGCTAGCATCTACCGCCTTCGCAATCACTACCGCAACAAACCCAACTAAACCAATTTCGGGAAATTTTGGGAGGACAGTCCTCCGAGGATGGTTCTGAAACAGATTGGGGTTTTGTTGTATCTGTAGAGTAGTTGTTTTATTTACTTTTTGTTATCTCTGTTAGAGCATGCACGCATTTATCAATATCGGCTTTAGTCGTAGAACGACCCATGGTTATACGTAAGCTGCTGCGAGCCGCCTCGTCGCTCATGCCCATTGCGCCAAGAACATGGCTCGGCTGCTCGCTACTAGCGCTACAAGCAGACCCGGCAGCGGCAAGTACCCCTTGCAGCTCTAGCTCTAGCAGCACGCGTTCGTTATCATACCCAGGCAAGGTAATATGGATGTTGTTCGGAAGCCGATTGCTTAGTGAACCATTTACGATTGCACTTGGGATTTTTTGGCTCAAGAGGCGAATTGCTTCATTTTTCACTTGGTTCAGCCTTTTTGCCTCAACATGGCGCATCGTTTGAGCCTTACTGAGCGCTACCGCAAAACCGATAGCCCCAGCAACATTTTCAGTACCGCTGCGCAAACCTTGTTCCTGGCCACCACCGCGAATCAGTGGCGAAAGTTTGACATGCCTGGCGGCGTACAAGGCGCCAGTTTGCTTTGGGCCATACATTTTTCCACCATTTAGTGTCATGAAATCAACACCAAGCTTTTCAACGTGCAGATCGAGATAGCTTGCCGCTTGGCAAGCGTCGGTATGGAAATACAGAGGGAGTGCATTACCCTGTCTTTTTCTTTCTGTCTTAATGTCGTTTATAAGCATAGAGATTTGGCGCAGAGGCTGGATAGTACCGACTTCATTATTGGCATACATAACACTTACAAGCACAGTGTCGTCGGCAATTTTCTGCCGTAAACTGTCCATATCTACCCTACCCTGCTTTGTCGAAAGCGCAACGTAGCAATTGAACTGTCTGGCGGTTGCTAAAACAGATTCATGCTCGAGTGCACTTACCGTAACGGAGCAATTCGGAAATTTGGCCATAACTCCTGCAATCGCCAAATTATTTCCTTCAGTTCCCCCACTTGTAAAAATAACTTCGGTCGGCCTAGCTCCTAGACACTGCGCAACCCTCCCCCGAGCTGCTTCAAACGCTTCCCTTGCCTGCCGCGCGGGCAAATAAGTGGCCGAGGGGTTGTAAAAAACATCAGAAAAATACGGCTGCATCGCAGCCAAAACTCCCTCATCAACCGGCGTCGCCGCCGCATGATCCAAATATACGTATTTCATAGATGGTATTGTAGCCGATTACGGCTTGACCGGGAGATACGGCGCAAGCTCTTGGTCTATGAGTTCATTGTATTTCCGCATGGCAACAAGCAATCGTCTAGCTTCTTCTTTTTGCAGAGGCCGGTATGGCTGGCCGTCTTGCGCTTTGAATACACCCTGAGGACGTATGTCGTAACGTGTTGTCCTGACTTGGTGTCGACCCTGCTCATCATTCCACTCTTCGTGCCATACCCACGTATGCTCGTCAAGACAGAAAAACTCTCGGCGAGTGCCTTTCGGGATTTCACCGAACACACGTCCGCCCACTTTAGCCTCCTCTTGAATAGCCTCTCGGTATGCGTCGACGCGTCGTTTATCAGCACTTTTAGTTAAAATGCCACTGAAAACTTTTGGTAAAAGCATCTTTATGCCGCCCTTTTTAGGACCGGCCCACTTTCACTGGAAGCAGGATACTCTGCAGTCACTGGAGGTTGACTACCGTTTGGTCCAAATATGTTCTGTATCTTGAGACGAGCACCTTCGGCCATGATGTCCGCCGGAATGCGCGTATGCTCTTCAGCCCCTGAGGCCCTACGGGCTGCTAGGTCAACTGGAGCATCTCCAACCATATCTACAGGACTGGGCGTATGGTCTTCAACTACAGGGCGTGTTTCATTTGAGGCCCTACGGGCTGCTAGGTCAACTATTGAAGCGAGCTGTTCTTCTGCTGCTGAAGCTACTGCCGCCTGCTGGGCTCCTTCAAGCACTACTTTATATTTATTATATTCTCCGCCAGTTGCAATACTGCCGGTAGTTACTCCCGCGAATTGTCGTGCCTGATTTGCGGCCTCTGTAGTTATTCCGGCGGGAGGTTCTGGAAACGTTCTGTTTATTGTTTCTTCGCCTTTCCTAAAACTACCCCAACGAATAGGCCAACGCTCATAAACCGCTTTTATTCGGTTATCTGATAATCCTCTGCGAGCCAGCTCAGGGGATATAGTAGTATTACGTCTGTCTGATGGTGGAGGAACTTTTTTCATATGTTACATAATTCTATAAATTGAATAATTGCTTCGCATTTGTGGTAGATACGGCTGCGAGGTCAGTGAGATTAATTCCACGCAACTCCGCTAAACATTCCGCCGTGTCAACTACATGCTTCGGCTCACAGATTTTACCACGAAAGGGCTTGGGTGTCAAGAAAGGAGCGTCCGTTTCTAACAGGAGTCGTTGTTGTGGAATTGTGCAATATGTCACAATTTGCGCTTCATTTTTTGTGAAGGTCGCAATGCCGTTTACGCCAATGTACAAACCCCGTTCAATAGCCCTTTCCATGTTTATCTGACTATCTGTAAAACTGTGCAAAACACCACGTATTCCGTGGTAGCTGTCAAATATGCGCCAGAAGTCGTCAAATGCTTCACGCACATGGAAACTGAGTGGTAAATTATGCTCAAGCGCCAAATCTATCTGAAAACGTAAAACAGCCTCTTGGTCTGCTTTCGGCGAATGTTCGTAGTAATAATCCAGCCCGCACTCCCCCACTGCCACTACCTTTGGTTCCCGTACCAGCTCCCCAATTCGCCTAGCGATTTCCGGCAAAACAACCGTAATATCATTTTGGGAGGACAGTCCTCGTGAAGTTGGTTTTTGTTGTTTGGTATAGTTTTTTGCTTCGTGAGGGTGTAGTCCTACGGACGCCCAGACGTTTTCGTGATCTTGAGCAAACCGGACGGCCAAATCGCTATCTTCTAACGTGGTACCGACAACGATAATGCGGTTTACACCAACCTTGCGAGCCGCCCGCAACACTTCCGTCGCAGTTCGCTCTGCGCCGTCGCTCTGCCATTTGTCATGTACCGGCGTCAGAGCAGCTTCTAGCTCATGCACGTGACAGTGCGTGTCAAAAAATTCCTGCACCATACTTTGCTGCTACTCCGACTTTGGTTGATCCAGTTTCGGAAATAGAGTCCCCTCGTGCGCGTGCACTAAGCCTTCGGCGAACATGGCCTGTATTTTGGCCGCGGTCGACGGCAAGAATGGTTCAAGGAGCTGGGCAATTTCTAACAAATCACTCGCAAATCCGGCAAGCACTTCTCGTAAGTGATCCTGGTCGTCCGTCTTGGCGATTTCCCACGGCTTTTCGGCTTCAATAAGCTGATTGAGCCCACGTATCTGTTCCCAGACACTGTCGAGTGCTCGGTCAAATTTACAGAGCTCGACCGCCTCATAATAGGCTCCCATGTCGTGCTCTGGCTCTGGGATATCTCCTATTATACCCCCCTGATATTTCTGAATCATGGCTGTAGTACGCTGCACCGCGTTACCAAGCTCATTCGCAAGCTCGTTGTTGTACGCTGCTTCAAACGCCTCCCAGCTGAAATCTCCGTCGTCGTAGCTTGGCACGTGACGTAGGAAATAGTAGCGAAACGCATCGGCACCGTATTTCTGAATTATATCGTGCGGGCTTACGGAGTTGCCGAGTGATTTGCTCATTTTTTTGTTGTCAACTGTAACGTAGCCGTGCACGTAAAGTTGTTTCGCAAGCGGCAAGCCAAGCCCAAGTAAAATCCCTGGCCAGATTGCAGCATGAAAACGCAAAATACCCTTGCCTACTACCTGCACATTGGCTGGCCAATACTGTTTGAAGTCTTCGTGCTCTGGATAGCCCAGCACCGTAATGTAGTTGAGTAGCGCGTCAAACCAGACGTAAATCACTTGTGTGGGGTCACCCGGTACTGCTATACCCCAGTCTATTTTTTCTTTTGGCCGGGAAATACTTATGTCGTCAAGCCCCTCGCGCAAAAGCGCCAAGATTTCATTGCGACGCGTTGCAGGAGTCACTAAAAATTCGTTTTTTTCGATGGCCTCGCGAATTGGCTGGGTGTAGTTACTGAGTCTAAAAAAATAGTTTTCTTCTTCAATTTTTTCATACGGTCGGTTGTGGTCTGGACAAACACCCTTGTTATCCTGCACAACTGTTTCGGTGAAAAATTCCTCATCTCCGGTACAATACCAACCAACATATTTATTTTTATATATGTCACGAGCGAGCGCTTTCCAAATAACTTGTACCCGTTCTTTGTGTGCGGTGTCAGTTGTACGAATAAAGCGATCCGGTTTAACCTCAAGCGCAGTTATTAGTTCGCGGAATTTTTCTGACATTTGATCAGTGAATTTTTGCGGGTCTAGCTGAAGTTCGGTTGCCTTTTCTGCAATTTTGCCACCGTGTTCATCGGTGCCAGTACTAAAAAGTGTCGTTTCACCACGAGCCCGTGCTGCCCGCGCCAAGACATCGGCCATGACAAATTCCATAGCATGACCAAGATGCGGCTCACCGTTAACATAGGGTATAGATGTCGTTACGTAGTATTTGCTCATCTGTCTATTCTACCTCATTTTAATCTCAGTCCCACAAAAGTAGCGCCGATTTTCCACAATCTCAACCAAAGTGAGCGAAGCAAACGAGCCAAAGAACTAACTTTACGGAGGGTAGACACCCCTTTTACGAATAATGCCCTGGAAGTGAAGACAGTAGGTTAACTGTCAATATGTGAATGTATTGGCCTATAGGTAATTTTATTCACATGGGTATTTATTAAAAAAATAAATAAAAAAAAGGGGGGTTTATTTGGCGGGGGTTTATTTTAAAAGCTTAGTGACTTCTTTGGCTTCGGTTAGGTCAAGTTCGGCAAAAAGTTGGCTGTCGTATGTCTCACTTACTTGATAGATGTAATCGTTTTGTGTTCTTGGCACAGCGTGATAGTGAATGTGGCGCACACTCAGTTTGCCTTTTTGCATAAACGGCCGATAGTTTTGGCGCACATCTACACCATCTCCAAGCTTGGCAGAAATAAGTTTTTGCGATACCCAGTCGAGCAGTTCGAATATATCACGCCGTTCTTCGGCCATCAGTTCCCATGGCTCTTCGACATGCCGCTTTGGGATAACCAACGCGTGACCCGGCACCTTGCGCGGGTTACTGAGTAGCACATAAGCGTAAGTGTTTTCGGTAATAACCCGCTCGTGAGCGTTACAAAACGGACATTGGTTTGCAGCCATAGCATCAGTATAACACCAGGGGCTTTACCGTTCGAGGTCGCGCAGCCGGTTGTGCGCGACAAATAAGACGCCAAATAGAATGAGCTGAATAACCAGAACTACTACAGCTCGGCCAGTCGTGAGTAGTGTGCCCAATCCGGTTATAAAGCTCAGCCCCGACAGCAATAAACCCTGGCCAATCAGCGCAAGTAGCACTAGTGTGGCGGTGGTTGCACCTCGCACGCTGGCAGTAAAAAACAAATAGATAAACATTGATGTGTAGATAATAATTTGAATGAGAGTTGGAGCTGCGAGTCGAAAAAATGCTCCGCTCATGTACTGGTGAGATACCGAGAATACCAGGTAGAGCGTGAGACCAAATAGCACCATGCCGACGACAGCCGCAACTTGCAGCATAGAGACACGGGCAGCGACCCGACCCGTGGTTGACATCTCGCGCTCATCCTGCCGTAAGTCCTGGCCAGCGTGATTGGGTTCTGGCGAGACAGGGGGCATAAGCGAGACTTGTGGAGTTGCCAATAGACTGTCCGATACGGCGGGGGCTACCCCGGGCGTTACAACGGACGCCTGCGGAGCTAAGTTTGTCGGGGCTGGTGTTGCGACAATGCCTGGCTGTTGCGCTGGTGTACTTGAGGTTGTTTCCGTGGCTCGAGGTATTGACGGCGCAACGGAATAGCCTGACAAGTCATTTACTGGAGTCAACGTAACTTTTTTCGCCGCCGAGAACGTTGTCTGTGATTTGCTAGTTACGTCTGCCCCGCCTGAAAATTGAGACTGGCCACCGGCCACAAAACTGTCGTCAGCTGTTCTGAGACGCTCTTCTTCGAGCGCTGCCATTTCAGCGGGTGAAAGATGTGGCTGAGTCGCCGGTTGATCTTCATCCATGCTTCGTATACCCTTTGTGTGAATATTACTTGCTTAAGGCTCAACAATCAAGCAACAAATAGTCATATTTAAGTGGTGGGCGAGGTGGGACTTGAACCCACAAGGTTGTTGAGACCAGCGGATTTTAAGTCCGCCGCGTATACCAATTCCGCCACTCGCCCGCGTGAATCGACAGCTTCACTCATTTTACCAAATATGTTTCCGGATTCCTTATGAAACATGCTGAGATTCTTAAGAAAAGACAGCAAACTGCGTACGGACTAGGAGGGTCACGCGTTTTACCCTGTAAGTTTACGCCTCTAAACCTCGACATATGTGAGACTAAGGTTGGTTACCAGGAGCCGCCGGAGCCGCCGCCACCGAAACTGCCGCCACTGAAACCACCAAACCCGCCACCTGAACCGCTGCCAAAACCGCCACTTCCCCCAAAGAAGCCGCCGCCGCTACCCCAAAAACCGGTATTGTCGCCGCTGGCGGCTCGCGCTCGATAGTTTTTCGATAGCAGATAATCCAATAAAAGACCGAAGAGTAATCCCAGGCTAAAAACTACAGAAGCCAGAAGTGCAGTCGCAGTGAAAAAGAGGATCACGCCTGGCAAAGCGCCAAACACCCCGCCTGCCCACCAACTCTTACTTCGAGCTAGGAACGATAAGAGGTAGGCCACCACGAAGAATCCAGCATAAACAAAGAACTCGATAGCGCTACTACTCTTAGTGGTCTTTTTGGGCTCGCTGAGTCTTTCACCGCCTATGACACTAATCATGCTTTCGACACCGGCTGTAATACCAGCTGTGTAGTTACCTTTTTTAAATTCAGGGTTCACCTTCTGACTCAAAATCAGGCTTGATTGTAGATCAGTCAGGTACGGTTCCAACCCCCGCCCTACCTGAATGTAATCTTTGTGGTCTTCGACGGCTACAAAGAGCAGTGCGCCGTTGTTGGCTTGGCTGCTACCAATGCCCCAGGCCTGAGCAACCCGGTGGCTGTACTCAAAATTATCCTCACCCTGCAGGCTTTGTATAGTCAGCACCGCGATTTCGTTGCCTGTTTTGGCTTTATAGTCGATGAGTTTCTGACTAAGCTGCGCCTCGGCCGCGTCGTCAATAACCTTTGCTTGGTCCAGGATGGCTGTACGCGACGGCGCGGTCGGCACATCGAGCGCAAAAACCGGGCGCGAAAAACTTATCGTCAATCCTAAGACTGCTGCAGATATGATTATATGTTTTCGTGTCATGGTGAAGTACGCAAGCCAAAGTTGAAACCCTTCGGCGCGTCGCATAAGTCAAATCTAGTTAGTTAAATTGACTTTTGGAGCAGTCTCTGCCCCTGAGTCTGCAGTGTAAAGAGCTTTTTTCTCAAAGCCGAACATACCAGCCAGAATATTCTTCGGGAAACGCTGAATCATTGTGTTGTAGGTGGTTGCAGCGGCACTATAATTATCGCGCTCTACCTTGACACGATTTTCTGTACCCTCAAGCTGAATCATGAGGTTCTGGACTGTTTCAGTACTTCTAAGCTCGGGGTAATTTTCTACCACCACAAGCAAGCGACTCAGCGCACTTTCGTATTGCTGAGAGGCAGCCAGTTTATCTTCAGTTGTTTTGGCACCGCCATACTGTGTCCGAGCGGCGGCGATATCACCAAAAACTTTTTGTTCCTGTGCCTGAGCGCCCTTCACACTTTCGACTAGGTTTGGCACTAGGTCGAATCGGCGCTGGTAAGCGCTAGCGAGCTGGGCAGCCGCCTGATCCACTTTATTACGCTGCGTCACCATACCGTTGTAGCCGCCGACAAACCAGCCGAGCAGGCTCAGCAGCACGACGCCAACAACGCCCAGAGTTATAAGACCCTTTGATAACTTCATTTTGTTTCCTCCATTAGTAATATCAATTATATCACTCTACGGAAGTATTATAAGGCAAATATTTAACCCTTGGGTGCTAGACTGTCGCTCGCTTGCACCTGAAGACGCTAACGGTCGTGTTTACGCCATTACACAATCGTAGCATTGAGTATACTGCGATACTGTTGCGCTGGTCGGTAGGAAAGCTGTGACATAGGAAATTCGTTTGCAACTTATGCTTATGGTGCTATGATGAGCTTCAGTATGTGGGTACAGATCCCCAATCCTTTTGATAACATCGGCTTGTCTGCGCTGGTTGCAGCAGTGCCTATAGTGGCCCTATGCGTTATGCTGCTCAGCCGCAAAGTGGCCGGGTGGCTGGCTAGCATTATTACGCTCGCCCTGGCACTCTGTGTAGCCCTGTTTGCTTTCGGCATGCCGGCAGACTTGGCGGTACTTTCGACAGCCTACGGTGCGCTACAGGGGCTGTTCCCAATTGGTTGGATTGTACTAAATGCTGTGCTTTTATATAACATCTCGGTGCGAACTGGCAGTTTTGCCATTGTGCGCGACACCATAGAGTCCATAACCGTCGACCGGCGGCTTCAGGCGCTGCTGATTGCGTTTTGTTTTGGAGCCTTTTTGGAAGGATCGGCTGGCTTCGGCGCACCCGTTGCAATAACGGCGGGGATGCTTGTTGGTCTAGGCTTTAACGCACTCTATGCTGCCGGTATTTGTCTTATTGCAAATACCGCTCCAGTTGCGTTTGGAGGAATCGGCATTGCAGTCATTACGGCCGGTACGGTTACGGGAATAGACCCAAACCTTATCAGTAAAATGGTCGGTCATCAGCTGCCATTCATTGCCGCTATCATTCCGTTGTGGCTAACCGTGCTCATTTCTGGCTGGAAGGGCGCAAAAGAAATCTGGCCGGCGCTATTAGTCGCAGGTGGCTCGTACGCGCTTACCATGTACGTTGTTGCTTCGTTTGTTGGGCCAATGTTGCCAGACATTCTTTCGGCGGTCGTCTCCATTAGTGCCATGGTACTATTGCTCAAGTTCTGGCAGCCGAAAACTGTCTGGCGGTTTCCAAAGGAACGCACTGAGAAAGCGAGCGTGCACCGCAAAACACACAGCCACTCCACGAGTACCATCATACGTGCCTGGACACCGTTTGTGCTCTTGGTAGTATTTGTCGGCAACTGGGGTAGCACCGGCATAAAAGCTCTGCTTGACCACACCAGCCTGAAGATGCCTTTTGGCGCACTCAATGAAGCAATTGTTGTTGGCGATAAAACAAAAGAAGTCGTTTACAATTTTGGCTGGCTTTCGGCAGCCGGCACCGCCATACTACTGGCGGCAATTCTTTCTGCGATATTACTACGCATGCCGTGGCGCGCGTTTTGGGAAACCGTTAGACACACACTAAACGAGCTGGCTAAGCCACTGCTCACCATTGCCGCCGTGGTTGGGTTTGCCTATCTTGCAAATTTCTCCGGCATATCGGCGGCGCTTGGCAAGGCACTTACAGTAACCGGACATTGGTTCCCGCTCATTGCACCGCTACTCGGTTGGCTGGGTGTGTTTATAACAGGTAGCGACACATCATCGAACGCACTATTTGGCGGCATACAACAACAAACTGCACGTACACTCGGTATTGATCCAACTTTGACGGTTGCTGCCAACACAAGCGGCGGCGTCACTGCGAAAATGATTTCACCACAAAGCATTGCGGTTGCGACGGGTGCGACGGGACTGACTGGCCAGGAGGGTACGCTTTTTCGTTTTACCATTTTGCATAGCCTTGCGCTCGTAAGCATCATTGGCATCATGACCTATGTGCAAGCCTACTACGTGCCGTGGATGATACCGCAAGCCCACGGTGCCGCCGTAACAAGCAGTAGCAACGGACTTGGTTCAGGCGAGCTGACGTTAATTGTTATTTCAGTTGTAATGATTGTAGCCACCGCCGTAATCGCTCTGCGGCGCCGTCTTCCCGCACCGAAAAACCTAGCCGATTCCGCAGTAACAGAGTAAAACCTTTCTCTGTTATTTGACCATCCTAGGTGAAATTAGCTCTTAAACGTTAGGATTTTATCAGGCAAAGTTACAAAATTTGCACGAGCTTTTTAGGACTAGCGATCACTTTATCTATGAGTGCGTCACGGCATGGGTCGCCCGTTTTTGGCTCAAGCGCAAATATGGGTTTGCCAAGCGCACTAGCATAGGCCATTTCCATCGTCACGCTCGCCCCAACATAATCATCTTTATTAAACACATAGCAAACTTCGGCCTTCCTAATCCAATCAAAATGCTCAAGCGTCAGGCCTTTGAAAACTTTGCTGGTAATAAACTCTGAGTGGAACGTGTCGGTTTCTGCCACTATATTATTTCCGCTCGGAAAACTTGGTTCAAAAACGAGCACACCAAACTTTTCCAGCTCTGCACAAAACGCCGCAATTTCCTCGCGGTATTTCTTACTGCCACAGACAACAACAGATTTCATACGTTTATTACCCCTAGATGCATCATACAGTCCACCCTGCATAAATCCAAAATAGCATGTTCTACAGTATGAGATAGCGCACATCATATGACAGAATGCGCAGGAGCTTAAACCAGACTTACATAAGAAGGCTCGTAGCCGAGCCCGTTTTCTAAAAAAAAATGGAGGCACCTACGGGTAACGCTCCCGTCTACACGGTTTTGCAGACCGTTGCCTAACTTCTCGGCCAAGGCGCCAACAGAAGATAGTATATACCGACCACTGTATCTGACCAAATGACTAAACGCGGCTGTGATTTGACAATTGAGAGTATAATACGCTTAGTATTTCACTCAACAGAATAATAATCATGCCGGAAATTGCGCAACCAGCCTCATTGACGGATCTTATGGGCACAGGCTACGAAGATCGACTGTTCGATGCGCCCGAACCTCTTCGTCAAAACGCCAACCTCCCGGGCGGCATGGGTCCTATTATCACAATGCTACTAGAACAGCAGCGAGCTGCCTGGAAAGATCTAAGTATAAATTTTGCGGGGCTAGAGAAATTGAAACAGAGCCAGATGCGCCTAGCAGAAACGAGCGTGGTTATACAGCTCAATGAAAGGCGGGCTGGACGCGGAAAACCAACATGCTTTCTTGACGCACAAAGTCTGCCTGCAGAGCAAAAAGGAGTGTCATTAGCGGGCTTATTTGTGGCTTTTAACCCCTACGCTGTTCTTCTTCAGCATACCACTGGCATATTCCCACAGCATACTGACCAGTCGCTGGACAAACTGCTTGCCGCTTCTCTGAGGCTTGCAGTAGGCCTCGGCCAACCATCGGCAGTTTTTTATAATGGACCGCTGGCTGGCGCTTCAGCCCCACATCATGCACACATTCAGGCCGTACGCCACCCTCAGTTCCCCATTGAGGCTAGCCTAGCGAGATTCGACAAAACTTCGGAGCAAAAAGCAGGGCAGTCAATATTGTACCTGCCGGAAAACTTAGGACGCACCGTTTTAGCTATAGATAGCCCTAATATATCCAGTGCAGAAGATGCTGTGCGAAAGGTAATCGAGCGTTTACCCATGACGCCAGAAGACGGATACAACGAGCCTCGTGTCAACCTCATGGTGCGGGCATTGGGTACGGGAACCCTGCGTGTTTTTATAGCGCCCCGAGAGGCAAGAGTAGTTACTCTGAAAAATGGATCCAAGCTTCGACCAGCTACACTTGAAACTATTGGGGGTTTACTGGTTGTTACGACCGAAGATGATTTTTTTCATCTGGGCAATGACCCAGATGAAGTGGCGCGAGTCTTCAGGGAAACATCGTGCAGCCTTGAAAAAACACGAGACTGTCTCCACGACCTGCCTCTTGCCGCTTAAGCCAGTGTCGCAAGGTTCTGCTAGCACCTCATTTTACTCGTAAACTTTGGTACTTTAGTCGTAGGAACATCTCCAATTAACTTAGTCGGTTTACACTCTTAACCTGAGTCTCAAAGCCCCCACATAAGCTGGTAGGCCGGCAGTACTCTGACATAGTGGAGGGCGTAGCCCTGCACACTCCTCGGGAACGAAGTCTCGAGGAGCAGGTGTTCTTTCAGGTAGTCAAAGGTACATTCTGTCTTGGTACGTTTGTGTAACAGGAGTAGCTGCCACTGCTGCAGTAGTTTTTTGTTTTGTTTCGGGTGGGGCGGTGCCAGTATGTAGGCCTGGTGTTCACGCCACATTTTTCGACGCATAACGCTTGCATTGTAGGTACCGTCCCCTACGGCAATAGCTGTTGCGTCATTGACGAGGTGTTGTGCATCTTTAACGAGCAGTTGGTCAAACATGAACAGCATACCAGGCAGTGCCTGGTGGCACTTCCGGACGAATGACTTGTAACTGGGCAGGTGGAACCGACGGTGGTAATACGTCTGAGCCCAGTTGTAGATACCTTTCATAGTGCGCTGAGGAGCGACGAAGCTCGAGAACAACAGCAAGGCAACGGTTTCATTCGAGTGGAGTATCACTGGTCTACCACCATGCGGGCTAGCGCCCGCTCGCGGCAAGAAGCTGTCTGCCACAGTTACTAAGTTTGTTATATGATGTGAACGTAAAACACGCATACTTTTTCTCCTTGTTTGTTTGAAAGTGAACAGAAGAAATTGTAGCGTGTTTTTCGTTAGCTAGGGGAGGTTTTGAGACTCAGGTGGCTGTAATTTGACAATTGAGAGTATAAAACGCTTAGTACTTCACTCAACAGAATAATAATCATGCCGGAAATTGCGCAACCAGCCTCATTGACGGATCTTATGGGCACAGGCTACGAAGATCGACTGTTTATTTCATCGGCAACAGTAGCCACAGCCACAGAGACAGCAACGCTCGCATTAGTATTCGGCGGACTAGGACTCTTTGCTTGGTTACAAAAAATCTATGGCTAAAAAATAACGGTATAAAGTACCGCTACACCGACAGATATTGCCATCATTCCTAGTACAAGTAGCGTCAATTTGCCCCAGTGGGCCATTGAAAATGGATCATGTGGGCTAGACAACAGATTGTTTTCTTTGCTATTACCTGCACTGTCGGTACTTAAAAAGTGATACAAACCTTTCCTGAATATGCTTGGGTGAGGTGGTACGTTCACGTATGCAAAAACTTCTGACCCCGTGCTTTCGATTTGCGATTTTGCTAATGTAGCGTCCCTATCCAGCATCAGACCAGTTATTGTGATACGTGCATTTTCTTTGGGTAAAGGGCTCAACAGCACAAACCCTGAGAGATATTTTGTTTTGACCAAGTACATATCATTGACCCTATGTGCTTCTATGACATGGATATTTTTCTCATCCCAAATGTAAAAATAATCAGAGAATTTGTTCTCTAGCTGCGACAGTGCAGTTTCGATATCTTGTGAGGTTGGGTTATCTGTTGTTTTGTTTTTGTGTATAAGCTTCATAGGCGTATTGTAACAGTGACTAACGTAATGTGTAAAAGCAGGGCGGGACTTATGCGGTGCTGCTCGGGAACGACTGAAGTCTATTCACTCGGCCAAGCTTCGATATCGTAAGCTGCTCCCGCAGCAATTTACGACCTTATTACTAATCGTGTTTATTAGTAGGGAGATACGCCAGGCGTACCGTAGTTTTTGCTCGTATCATCGAGCACAAGACACCAGTCACCAGATGAAGGAGGCGTAAAGGTCACGAGACCACCGAGGGTAAATACTCCAGCGTCATTCGACACACCGGTACGTGGGTTATACCACCAGACGTGCGCGTTGGTGCTCGATAGCTTGGAAGTATTGACCGTGACGGCGGTGTTAGTGGTGTTATAGACAAATATATATGAGCCGTCACTCCCGCGACAAGCTTGTTTGCGCGTCCAGTCGTTTGAATAGTTGCTGCCCTGAGTCGAAGTGATGATACTCTGGTCTGGCACGCGAGACAAAATCGGTCTCGACTCGAGTAGTTTGCGCAGATACTGCATCTGGGCGCCGGCCGGCCGCTGCGTGAGTGCTTGTTGCCATGTACACAGATAGTTTGTGCTCGTACTCGTAACAAACGGCCATACCGAATGATGCCCGTAGGTAAAGCCAAACGCACCAGCAAACACAGCCGTCCAGTTGGCGCTGCGAGCATGCGTGTCGTTAAAAAACCCACTGCCCGCATTCCAGCACCTCGGATGATCTTCGTAGGTTGATTCGCCATCTACCGTTGGTTTGGCTGGCGACAGGCCATAGTCATACGACATCAGGTCATATGATCGCGGGCGCGGTGGCGTGTCACAGTGCGTGCTCTCTGACGCGTTGAAATCAAGCCACGGCTCAGAGTGGTATCCGCCCGATGACGAACCATTTGTGTCATACCCTGGGATTGTCGCGCCTGAGTGAAATGTCATCAGCGTCTTGCTATAGTCACCGGGTGTACCGGCGACGGCTGTCACTATCGCCTGCGCCATTGGGTTCCATATCGCCGTTTCATAAAACCCGCAGTCGCCACCCATGACCCAGATAATTTTTTTGGTTTTATAGCGATTGCCAAAGTACGTCCCCACCTGTGCAGAGTTGCCCGTCGTAAGTTTGTGTGGATTAGTTTCGCACGCATACATCACCGACCAGACCGCAAACATCGCACAGTACATGCCGCGTTGTTCGATCTGATCCACGACCCAGTCAACATGCTGCATGTAGTTTTCGTTGAAATTCGGGAAATCGCCGTTAAACATCGGATCGCCATTGCGGTTGGTCTGGTTGTAACCGTTGACGTAGAAAAACGGCGACATCTGGATCACGTTGTAGCCCTGGGCAAGTCTTGTGTCGAGATAATACTGCGTCTCAGCCTGGGTCAGTCGACAGCACAGTGACCATGCCGTGTCGGCCTGCCACATAAACGGCGCGCCGTTAGCATCGACCAGAAAATGCCCGTCATTGCTTACCCGAATCGGCCAGACAGAACCCGGCTGTTCGACCAGTGATCCACCAGTCGTGCGCACACTTGCGGACACCGTTGAGGTCGTACCTCCCGCCTGAAAATTGCCCGTCAGGCTATAAGAGTAGTTCGTACCCGCAGTCAGGCCTGAGTCATTGTAGCTCGTCGCACCTGCCGCAGGTGTCGCGATAGTCGAGCCATTGCGTGTCAATGTATAGTTTGCAAGCGTGGAGCCGCTATAGCCCCATGTCAACGTCAGCGTCGTGTCAGACGTCGCCACACCGCTAAAGCTGATGATTGTACCTGTCGGAACAGTGCCGACAAGCACACCATACGCTTCGGCTTCCCAGATAGAGTTGCCGTACCCGGCATTCCAGCGGTCTGTCCCGGTGATCCGCAAATACCGGCCCTGGGCAGCCGCGCTAAAGCTGGTGTGCGTGATCGTCTGCGACTGTGTGTTGTTGGTAACACCCGTCGCTATGGTGCTCCACACCGTACCGTTGGTCGAGATATCGATACGATAATTTCTGATAGTATCGGCCGCCCATACGATCGTCACACGGCTGAGGTTATAGATGCCCGCCATGTCGACCGTCGCGTTGACGGGGCTTGTCGGCTGAGAGATCCAGCGTGTGTTCATCTGTCCATCAGTTATATGTGACGGCGGGTTACCCGGCTCAGTTGTCGAATCAGGCACATCAGAGCTGAAAATTTTGCCCGTCAATATGTTGACGTTCGCATTTATCAATCTGCCTGCACTTGCCCGATGGTTACGACGACGAGGACTAGTCATAGTATCAGTATACTGTTTTTGCTTGTGATGGGTAGACTGGCTTTGTGAATATTTTTCATATGACTTGACCGGAACCACATTCCACCACCTGCCTCCTGCCGCTTAAGCCAGTGTCGCATAAGACAGTTGCAAGTTACCTATCGAAACGCTATAATTCTCACCTGTTACGCGGGTGTAGCTCAGTTGTTTAGAGCGCGTCCTTGCCAAGGACGAGGCCAGGAGTTAGAGTCCCCTCACCCGCACCAAATATCTGAATTATGAGCCGAAAGGCTCTTTTTCTTTGCCTCAACAATGGTTTTAAAGGGGTCGTTTAGTATATAAGACAGCTTTTTGTCCTTTAGTTCAATGTTTGAAAGTACGTATTCTAGCAATTTCTGTCTTAGCCCCTCATCGCTCTCTTTAAACAGCTGGTCAGCCCGTTGAGCCAAGTCTAACAGGTAAGAAGCGGTTACTTGGAACTGCTTATTGTCGTTTGTTAGCAACTTTAGGCGGTCATTCAATTCCTGCTGTTTCTTTTCTAGCTCAGTTGCAATTTCATCGTGGAATGTCTGTGTAATTCACCCGACCCGAAGCCGGTCGACCCTGGGAGACCGGTTGTCGTGACAGCGCATGAGCATCTGCGCTAGTCGACAAGGAGAGTCCCCTCACCCGCACCATACGCAATTTTGAGCCCGTTTAGGGCTCTTTTTTATCTGTTAAAATCGGGTTTTAACATCTCTAATTCCTAGCAAATGGAGACGAGACAGAAAAGCTAGAATGTAGGGCTATTAACAGAGAAGTCACTTGCAATATGGACAGGTTTTAACTCTTCAATTTATTGACATAAGTAATCATTAGTGCTATAATTAAAAGATAGGAGATATTATGACTTTAGATAAAGTTCACATTGTAGGTATGTCCGAAAATGGTAGCACCTACTTAACTGTTGACGAATTTGAAGGTAAGGCAGTTAAGCCGCCCATTCAAGTAGTGCTTGAAGGTAAAGACGCTACTAGCGTTGCTGTTACCCAAGACGCTCTCGCTGCTCGTTATGATGATGAAGAACTGTGTCAAATAGGTGAAGGTAGCTGGGTACTTGGACTCCAAAGAGTAATCGGCGAGATTGCTACTAATGGCAATCTAGAGTATGGCGCTACAAAGCCCTTGCATCCCAATCTCATTGATGCAGAAGTTGTAGCTTACGCAAAACTCCCTGCTTCCGTGTGTGAACTTACGGCCTAGTTGTTTAGTAATTTTCTAAGAAGTAACGTTTTACTTTCATAGCTAATAGCGCACCACTAAAATAACCGTATTCGTGGGTACGGATTGAACCAGAAGACAATAGCCCGAATGCTCAATGCTCACATGCGCATCTAGGGTCAGGGTTGTTGTATCAGCTAAAGAACGAGCAATTTTGAGCTACTTCCTAAAATCTAATAAATCCTCGGAGTCATTCCTTACTATTTTCTTTTTACGTGGGATCAACTTTGTGAAATAGGCGTAGGTTGATACTAGTACCTTCACGAATATTGCGAGTAGACAATAGATTGCAAGAAGGCCTAAGGCCGTGTTTGCGGTATCAATCCATGGTCCTTTAAAATTTTCTGTAATTATTGACCCGGCTAGGCCTATGGCAAAAACTGCAATAATCAAAACCCACCATGGAAGTAAGTTATACCAAGTAAGGCGATTATTTATCATGATAATATTATACCTCTCAATTATTCTTGTACAATAATTCTTTTACTTAAGTCGTTGCGACGAAAGTTCTGATGTATAATTCGAGCAGAAACACCTTATCAATTTATGGCAAAAATACCAATAACCATTAGTCAGCTAGCTAAATACGGACTTGATTATGTAAGTCTCATTTCAAGCAGTGCCTCAAGAAGTCGTCCAATTAAGACTGAACAGATGGACGCTGGGCTAGTATCTGCCCCAGACCTAATCTTCAAAGGAGAGACAGACAGTTTAACTATCAGCTTGGTTACATCGCTCGATAGACAGTTTGACCCAAATACGCTCGGTGAGGAAAAGAGCGACGAGCAACTACAGGCAGAACGTCGAGTTGAGCGTGATAGGGCGATATTTAATAGGTTCCAAGAAATCGACACGAAGATTAAGACCGACGAGTACACGAAAAGGGTTGTATTTCAGACGGGCTTTATCTCATTTGAAGCAAAGCGTCTCAAGGAAAATGAGTTCAGCGATGATTATGAAAGTTATGAAGCACCATTATTGCAGATTCCTGTAGCTGCAATAAACTTTAAATATACCAGTGACGGTGCAAATGTAATCATTGACTTGCCTGATAGCTATTTGGAAGTACTAACTGGCCCTCTTAAGAACTACTTGCCCCAGCAATATTTTGATAATGTCTTTAAATTTGTTGCCGATTCAGAAGCCGAAGGAAAGACAAGCCTTCCAGTGGAAGATGATTTTATTGAAGATTTGTGGTCAGCAATCAGGGTGCAATTAGACCGAGTTGATGCCAAGGCGATATCAGAAAGCCCTGGTTTTGATACGAGTATAGTTGCCATTACAAACAAGACGAATCATTTCTTAGCCGAAGACTTAAGGGCCATTGCAACCCTAGAGGATGAAGACTTGCTAGAAACATCACTCGGTAGCTGGGTTTCAGACGAGGATATGGCAATTGAGCAAACCGTATCGGATGACGGCAGTACTGAGATATTCTTTCCTTTTGATTATGACAAGTACCAGCTCAAGGTGCTTGGGATAACTGCCAATAAGGCTGTTATCGTTGAGGGTCCTCCTGGTACTGGTAAATCTCAGACTATCTCGAACTTGCTAGTTCATTTAGCGGCTACTGGAAAAAGAGTATTGTTCGCTAGTCAAAAAGACCAAGCCATACGTGGCGTGAAGGATAAACTAAAAACTCTTGATGTGCCCTTTTTATTTGGTTATATTCCAGACAAGACTTCGAAGTTGTATACAGCAGATGATGAGAAAGACAGTGCCGCCAATACTCTCATAGCGTTGAACCGAGAATTTCAAAAAGGCAAAGTCGGAGACCTAAAAGAACCACTGGGCTTGCTTGTCGACCGTTCGAAGAATTTTGTAGAAAATATGAACATCGAACGTTCTCTTTATGCCCTGCACGAAGAGCGAAGAAGCCTTGGCTACTTAGATGCTTTCTATGATTATGGAATCAACTTAGAGTTTTATGGACAGTGTTTGGAATTTGAGAAAAACATTAGTGAGCTTAGTTCTAAAATTAAACAGTTTGAAGAGGCTCATAGTAAGTTTATAAAAATAGCCGACACTAAATTCAAGGACCTTAAAATAGACTATCAAGGTACGATTCCCTCTACTGAGAGTATCTGCACATACTTCAAAGTAAATATGCCTGAGCGTTCTGGTTGGCTCGGCGGTAAGGTTAACGACATTAAGCTCCGAAGTGCGCTCAAGGAACACTGTCGTGACATATTCCAAGAAATTTACGTAGAGTTTGAAAAGATATTATTCTCTGACAATACGAAGTCGGCTAAATTAAATATGCTAGATGGCGTAAAGGCATACTTCACATACTCCCTTGATAAAGAGACTCTATCCTATGTCTGCTCAGAGCTAGACAAACTCCTAGAGAGCAAAGATATGCCAGAGACAGTGTTGGCAAGCTTCAAAAAAGTTGTGAGTGAGCACGGTGGCGATAGCGAAGTATTTAAAGACCTTGATAGGTATAATGCAATCTCTGCTCAGATAGAAGAGGCGTCTCTTTATTCGGCCAACGAACTTAATCGTGAGATTAAGGATATTCGTAAGTTTTATAGGAAGAATGTCACAAACTATGTACGCAACCGAATATTGACAAGGGTTGGCGAGGCGAACAACAGCAAGGAACTTAGAGCTACGTTAGCCCAAGTTGCCAGAAGCCTAACCAAGAGCAAGAAAGCCAATAAGACATTTGATAGGTTGAAGCATAACGAGGACAACTTTAGTGCTATGTCAAAAGTAGTACCTATCTGGATGATGAGTCTGGATGACGTAAGCCGTATTGTGCCTCTAGAAATGAACGCTTTCGATTACGTTATTATCGACGAGGCTTCACAGTGTAACTTTGCATATGCGTTCCCAGCTATGTACCGTGCGGAACATACTATATTCTTTGGCGATACGTTGCAGATGCGTGACGACAACATTATGTTCAAGTCAAATGACCAGCTTAGTGCTATAGCCAAAAAACATAAGATACCTGACGTATATCAGATTAAAGCCGAAGAAGACACTGTTAAGTCTGTGATGGACATAGCAAGCCTAAATGGTTTCAAGACTACCACTCTCAAATACCACTACCGTTCGCCTAAAGAGCTGATTGGTTTTTCTAATACAGCGTTTTACGAGCCGATTGGTCGCAAGCTAGAGGCTGTTAATGATAATGTCGTCCCGTATAAAGACACTGGACGGGTCTTGCTTAACCATTTAGTTACTCCAAGTGATGACGAAGAAATAGGAAGCAAAACTAACCTTGCTGAGATACGAAGAATTCAGGAACTGGTTGAAGAGATTAAGATCGACCCCGTTATTAAGGACAAGTCTATAGCTATATTGACATTCTTCAACGAGCAGGCGGAAGAGATACGTAATGTCATCAAAGATGAAGATATTAAAGTTGCAATTATTGACGGTATACAGGGAGATGAACGAGACATTGTAATTTACTCGTTTGTCATTAAAGACCCTAGTGATAAACGTCGGTATGTAAGCCGTACGGGCGAAGGCGGCGAAATAAACAAAGATATAGCTGCTGGACGAGTTAACGTGGCCTTTAGTCGTGCTCGGCTTCAGGTACACTGTGTAACCTCTCTTCCAACAGAGCTGTGGCCTGACGGTATTTGGATTAAAAAGTATCTAGAGTATGTAGATAAAAATGGGGTACTATCCCGTCGACACAGTAAGTCTGAGCAACGTTTCGATTCTAATTTCGAAGAGCAGGTATTTAATTACCTATCTAGGGAATTGGGAGCAGATGAGTACACTGTGGAAACTCAAGCAGAATCTCTTGGCTTCAAGATCGACCTAGTAGTTCATCATAAGGGCAAGAAGCTTGCAATTGAGTGTGATGGACCAACGCACTTCGAAGGCGGAGACGGTCAAGTTTATGTGCAGAACGATTGGGAGCGTCAAGGTGCGTTAGAGGTCGCTGGATGGACCTTCTACCGCATATCATATTTCGACTGGGTTGATGACCAAGCAGAGGAAGAAAAGGCTCTACTAGAGCATATAAAGCATTTCTTTGGCGAAGGACACTCTACAAGTAAGACGACTGTAGTTAAAGAACTTGAAAAAGAGACAGTCGCTCCTGAAGATGCTCCTAAAGACACTTACATAACAGACTTTTCTGATGAGCGTGTAGATAACGTAAGTCCAGTTAACGCTACACCAGCACCGACTGTTAATAAGGCTAAGACTTCAACCAAGAAAGAGTTTAGCGTTGGCGACCGAGGTGTTAATCAAGACGATTTTAGTAGGTATCTTCAGCCTCGTGCAAATGGGGTTATTAGAATGAGATATCAAAGCGCTCGTGCTGGGAGTGCTGCTTACTGGCGTGATATCAAGTTGGTTAAATATGATGATACTTACCTATACGCTGAGGGCAACGACTACCCAATAAAATACCGTCGTGACCGTGTCATAGAGTTTAACTAGAATTTTACGTTAACTCTCTTGCAATTCTCTCAGTCTAGTAATCACGTAAAGCGATATTTCAATTGTCATATTTTTGGCAATTCGAGCATCTTCACGTCTAGATTTAATTCTGTGCGTACCATCATTGGACAGAAAGTGTCGATGAGACATGAGTAAGTCGGCCATATCCGTAGACAGAAGTCTTTTTTCTTTAAAGAACTTTGCTGCCTTCTCTGCATCCTTGCCGTCAATTTTTGTTGCTGGGTCTATAGACTTAGCAACTTGTTCGTAAAATCTTTCAGTGAAAGCACGTATTGCAGACATACAGTCTCTGTACTTCATAGGTGTATTAGCTTGCTCCACTAAATCAGATATGTGTCGCAAGGATTCGCTCAGGTCCAAAGGAAAGCCAATACTTTCGATTTGTTCGACAACTCGTGCCTCGTCGGCATTCAACTCTGGGTTAAAGGCGGTGTCAATCTGACGAGCAAAATCACGAGTTAGCATTTCGTTAGTAGTAATGTAGAGCCTTCTTAAGGCCTTAGTAACATCTGTGTACAGACTACTGTATTCGTCAGCATCTTGACCTAACTTAGACCTGCTTTGCATATAGTCGTCTGCGTAGTCCAGTAACCTTTCCGTGATATCAGAACCAAAAATATCTGGACGATGTCTTAGTGCCTGAATAATGCAAAGGATGCTTTTTACGCAGGCACCATTATTGTTATATCCCACAAGGGTTTTGCATATATGGTCTAAGAGAATACCTGTGTTGCCCGTGTGCACAAAATACAATGTAACAGCGTCAACTATACCGTCCGAGCCATTATTTTCTATGTACGACAGTAATAGTTGCTCAAATTCTTTTAACTCTCTGGCTGAAAGCTGCTGGGAAAGTTTTATTAACAATCCAGAGTGTTGATTGTTGAGCTGCCAGTCCTCTGGATTGTCGTCAATAAGACCTTTTATAGTACTGTCATCCAGTGGATAGCGTCCAGCATCTTCGGTAAGTGTATAGTTACTGACTTTGTTATCGCTGGCCTTTATGGCAGCGTTAGTCAGCAGCAGCTTAATCTTTTTTTTCAGTTTGTCGTCCATTGTTAACATCTTAGCACTTGCGTGTATGTAAAAGAACTGATTGTGTTTATTGTCAAACAATATCCCCAACAAGCCTCTCCCAACAATCCTACCACTGTTAGTCGTTGGTCATTGTTGGGCTATTCTCAAAACATAGCTTTTTTATTTGTTGAGACATTTTTAGGTAGTTAGTGCGTTTACAACTACTCCTAGAAGTCTATGAGCTACGGGTACGGGGGTATATCAAGGCGTGTAAGTCTAGCTCGGCACAACCATACTCTTGTATTGGTTGTACGGTACGGCAAGTATATCTCTCCATCTTTGTATCTCTAACCTCAGTTGTGTGTAGTTATCCAAGCTAATTTGGTGTAAAAGTTTTTGGTCCTGCTGCACCATAGAAAATGTCGTTACCACGTCTATACAAAATTGACATAAGTTGTCGTAAGGTATATAATAATACTTATGGCTGATACTTTTAGTGAAAGAATCGAAGCGTTACGTATTCAAAAGCGAGACGATTCGCGTGCACGCGCCCAAAAGCAAGTAAGTGCAGCAGCTATACAACTAGCAGAAAATGCACGTGTTGCTGAAGAGTCCAAGAAACTTATTGCAGACCTGCTAACTTTCCTAACGGCACGTGATGTGCCTACCGCACGCTTCGTTAGAACTGATTCAGAGCAAGTAATACTACATAGTAGAAATATTCTAAAACCATGGAACCCCCCCACATATGGTACGCGTGCGACTGAAAGAGATGTTGCGCGGGGGTGGTATATCTCAGACGTAGACGGCGAGCCAGGCGAGTGGGATGTATCGTATCATCCATCCACACCCTATGGGCTTGATACCTTCGGACGCTTATATAGACTCAATGGAATTGCACCTGATAGATACATAGGTGATAAATATGCAGTTATGGAAGAAATACTAGATCCTGAAATGCAAGTTCGAATTTTAAATGGCGAAGCAACTATAAACCGTTTAGAGGAACTCAGTAGAGGCAATTAAAAACTGGCCACATAGCTAAAGAATCATCACCAAGGGTGGAAAACTCTACGTAATCTACGCAGTTAGGTCGCCTGATAAATTAAATATCTCAACAAGATTATTTAGCTTTTGGTCATCAACTTTCTGTGTTGCGGATGTTTGTAATACGTCAACTATGGTGCACCAATTAGACCCAAACGATTTTGAAACAGTATAGTTTCTAACATTTGAGCCTTTTGAAGGCTCTTTTTGTTATGATTGGTTTATGAAAAACGCTTCAAGCGGCGACATCCTTAGCTATAACCAATATGCAGAGATTGAGAAACAAGGCTTTACTACACCTTATATTGTAGAATTACAGCGTGAGGGTCAAAATCTGCTTTTCTATGGCTCAGAGCATACGAATAATCCTGAGCACCCTCAGTTCCAAGATGTTGAAGAGCGATGGAAAGCATTTGTCGCAAATTCAGAAAAACCAATCGCACTTGTTGAGGGTCGTTTTGATGAAGTGTCTCAAGATGAGTCAAAAGATAGGACAAAATCTATTGTGGAAGGCGGCGAGGCACAGTTCGTAGTCCATCTTGCCCGTAAAGACGGAGTGGAAGTAGCTTCGCCAGAACCTGATAGAATCTGGGAAGCAAACGAACTTGCAAAAGAGTTTGGTAGAGACAATGTTGTTTTCTACTACTTTGTAAGACAAGTTGGCTGGTGGAATAGGTTTACCGAAAAACCGGATGTTCAGGCAGAAGCAAACAAAATGCTTGGGCTAATGGAAAAAACCTACAATTGGCATGACGTTGATTTTAGCATTGAGCGAATGGCTGCTATCCACGAGGAGCTATTCGGTAAGCCATTGTCGTGGGATGATACGCAATGGGTCTATGAGATAACGACACCAACACCTCAAGATTATGTTACAAACGAGTTAGCTCGCAGGTCAGGCGAGCTTAGAGACGAGTATATACTTGAGCAGATTATGAAATACTGGAAAGAGAGTAAAAGCTTGTTTATAGTCTTTGGTTCAGCACACGCTATAAGGCTTGAACCTGCACTTCGTAATCTAGCCGCCTAGCTATCTAACAAACCGCCCGACAAGTTAAATACTTCAACTAGGTGCTTCAGCTTATAATCATTCACGACATCGATGGCTGATGTTTGAAATGCGTCAACTATCCTGCACCAAATGAGGACTTTCGGACACTTCGGTGTCCTTTTTCTTTGGCGTTAATCCGTAAAGTTAGCTCTTAAGAAATACAAACTTTCCCCTAACTTATTGTACGAAGCAACGAGGCTAGTTTATCCAGGCGTAGCGCTTGGTTACATGCCCGAACAAATCATTTAATGACTAGTAGAACTATAAATAACCCACCCAAGAGGCTGCTTGGTAAAAGCATAAACATATTTAAATTGTCAAAAAGCAAGTGCTATAATGTAGTGACATAACCGCTGGGCGGAAACGAGGAGGGTACATGTTCAAACGACTAGTAACTTTAAGCGGAGCGGCAGTGTCAGTAGCGGCACTGTTCGTAGCTTCGGCCGGCGCTATGCCGACTAACACGACGAAGATTATTACGGCGAATGATCTGGATAACACATCATCAAATCCGGCTGTTGTAGCGACAGACGGCTTGAACAAGTGGTTCATGTATAACGATACTACTGATACGATCGACAATACGCTTGGTAGTTTCGTGTATGGGCCTGCAACGCCGCCTCACGGAAACGGTAGCGTAGCATTCACTCTCGGGGCAAGCCCGCTGGATCGTAAGAATATCGCTACCTACCAATTTGGCGGACAAGCATTGTCAACGCTCACGAAGTTGTCTTACACCGCCTACTCTCACAGTGGTGTTGCTGGCACTAACGAATCGCCATACCTGAATTTCAACGTTGATTTCACCGGCACTAGTACTACGTGGCAGAAGCGATTGGTTTATGTACCAAGCGCCAACATGGTTTCCGTGCCGCAAGACACTTGGAATACCTATGACGCTATTAGTAGTGGTAACGCATTATGGAACTGGTCGGGTTTTGCCGCTAATGGCAATAAATGGCCTGACGGCAATATAAACCAAAATCGAACCTGGAGCGACATTTTGACGGCATTTCCGAGCGCCCGAGTCTTACCTGGTGACTCCTGGCTTGGCGTTCGCGTGGGTGAACCTGGTCCTACGGGCTACACCGGCAACGTCGACTCATTCACGCTCGGCACTGCCAATAAAGTGACAACCTATGATTTCGAACCTACTAACTTACCTAACAATGAAAAAGACTGCCGTAATAATGGATGGAAAGCCTTCAACGCGCCAACATTCAGCAGCAAGAAAGCTTGTGAAAACTGGGTTGACGCTGCTGCTCACGGCAACATACGTATGAGTGGCCCCAGCCAGAAAATAAAGTTTAATGTCGCGAACACAAAAGACAATGATCGTGATCACCATGATCGTGATGAACGCGGCCGTAAGAACACCGTAGAGTACTGGAACTTCGATTACCCGGGCGGCCTGCACTACAAGGCTGCGATCACGTGCCAGAATGTCAACCCGTTGACTAACGATGCACGTTTCATGTTCCAGATCCCTGCTGGCCACCCAGGCCTCAGTGACCTGTATATAGTGGTCTATGTCAAGGATGGCGGTAAGCACCAGCCTGCTCAGTATGGGCACGCTGCAACAGCTGACAAAAATACAGCTCAGCAGTGGTGTGAAACCGGCGTTGGCTTTGCGCCAGCCATGTACACGGTTACCAAGGGCCACGTAGAAGTAAACTAGCACAAAACGTTCTAGATTGGCCGAAGATGGTGACTTCATTAAACGGAGTCACCATTTTCATTGTGAGAGTCGTTGTGTTTTTGTGCTCCATGAAAAGAGTCTTGCCCGATTGGGCAGGGCTTTATTCTTGGTGCAGGGCTAGTAGGGACTCTAACGGCTTTGCCAGTGGCAAAGCCCGACCCGAAGCCGGTCGACCTTGGGAGACCGGTTGTCGTGACAGCGCATGAGCATCTGCGCTCGTCGACAAGGAGAGTCCCCCCACCCGCACCAAATGAGGACTTTCGGACACTTCGGTGTCCTTTTTCTTTGCCATGCGAAGTCATATCTCATCACTTCTTTTAATATCTGCCACTGGTTTTCTTTATGACAAATAATAATTCTCTTCAGGACCTTCTCGCGACACTGGATGATATCACATTAAAAGATAGCAAAATACTTCTTGAGATAATGCAGCGTATAAGCGCTGCCGAACCTAAAATATGGAATGAACATACTATAGGTTTTGGTACATATCACTACAAATACGACAGCGGGCGCGAAGGCGACAGTCAAATTCTTAGTTTTTACCCAAGAAAGGGTAGGATTACCGTTTACCTGATGGACGGTACGGCACGCTATTCCGTGCTACTGGATAAGCTGGGCGGTCACAGTCCTACTGGTTACTGCATCGTGATTAAACGACTTAGTGATATAGAATTACCTGTACTTGAGGAGATTTTGCAGCAGTCTTATGAGTACATCAAGTCAATGTCACAGAAGGGACCTATCAACAGAATATTATGGAAAAATTAAAAATGAACATCGTGGAAGGTAATTAGTAAATAATCTTTTCACAATTCTCCATTCCATTTTGGATCAGGACACCCATATTGGGCGCCGATAAACGACCGCCCTCAGTCAGCCATTCAAAAAGTTTAAGTAAATTCTCTGTAAAGGTGCGCCAAACAGGGATAGCGGGACGCTTATTTGCCCTGTTATTTTATTATTAGCAGTGATTCAATATATAATGTGAAAATAACTAAGGAGTATCCGCTATGGCAACAAAAAAAGATAAGTATCCGGCCACTTTTGATATAGATTATCCGAAAAAACTTGACCGTCTGAGTACTTTTTTTCGTATCGTATGGAGTATCCCTGCGATAATCATCATTAGCATGCTGACAGCATCTGGTAGCGAGCGGCTCATGAACGAAGCGGGCCAGGAAGTTTCTACGGGCGGTGGTGGCATTGCGGCTGGACTGTTTTGTGCTACTGCCCTGATGATTCTTTTCCGCCAGCGTTATCCACGATGGTGGTTTGATTTTGCGCTCGAACTAAACAGATATTCATCTAGAGTCGGTGCTTACATTCTCCTGCTAACTGATCGTTACCCTTCCACCGTTGAAAAGCAATCAGTCCAGTTGGACATAGAGTACCCAAATGTTGAGCGAGATCTTAATCGTTGGTTGCCATTGGTAAAGTGGTTGCTAGCTATACCTCATTATTTTGTATTGTTCATTCTTGTAATTGCTGCCTCAGTAGCGACTGTCATTGGCTGGTTTAGCATACTCTTTACCGGTCAATACCCCAGGAGTTTATTTAACTTTGTGGTTGGGGTGGGCAGATGGGGTGTTCGAGTCACTGCTTATGCGTTTTTGCTAACAACCGATGAATATCCACCGTTTAGGCTTCGATAACATCCGCTGAACCAGTAGATTGTCTGATAACCCAAAGATTTGATCAATATGTTGTAACTTCTTATAGCTATGTTCTATGTCGTCGATTATATCTAGGGGGTGACAGTAGGCTAAAAAGCCGACCACTCACCAGACATTCAAAAAGTTTATAACTCTGCACCAATAGGACTGTCAGTTATTAAGCCTATTTTTGGGAAGAATTTTACAGACAAAAACCTGGGCAAAGGATAGAGTATAAAGAGCTTCAGGTGTTAAACCTATTAAGAGCACGTAACTTTAACGAAAAAAAGGGGTAAATGAAATGGCTAAATACATTGATGGATTTGTACTTGTAATACCTAAAGGCAAAGAAGCCGAATACCAGAAAATGGCAGAAGAAGGGCGTGATTCATGGATGAAGCATGGTGCACTTCAGTACTTTGAGTGCAGAGGCGAAGATCTTAAGCAGCAGGAAATGGGTGACCTAAAATCACGAGCTTTTCAGGAGATGGCTGGCGCTAACGGGGATGATAATGTCTGGTTTTCATTCATTGTTTTCGAATCAAAAGAGCACCGCGACGAAGTAAACAAAAAAGTTATGGACGAAATGAGCGAATTGTATAAGGATAAAACTGATTTTGAAATGCCGAACGATATGAAAAAAATGGCATACGGCGGATTTGAAGTGGTAGTTGAAGGTTAAAGGGCTTTTTTATTAGTCTGACTCTAGAGTCTTACCGCTGTCCAAAAGCAAAGGTAAAAATTGCCGGTGGCAGTTAGTTATCCACATTTCGTTAAGTGATGGTATATACTAGACAGGCGGTATAATAAAACAAGTTACGCATTAACAATCAATTTAAGAGGAGGCCGACATGGTTACAGGATACTGCGTTAAATGTAAGGAAAAAGGCGTTGAATTGTCAGCACCAGAGATTGTCAAAACTAAAACAGGTGGTTTCATGGCCAAGGGCAAGCATGAAAAATGCGGAACTACAGTTTGCGCAATGATGTCTAAGGAAAATGCCGAAAAAGCAGTAGAAGCCGGCGCAAAAAAAGCCTACTAGACCTCAAGGCACGAAAATCTAATCAGTAACCGTATGCTGCCACACTATGAAAAACCAGTCCTTGTGGCTGGTTTTTTCACGGTCTATCTTGAACCCCTAGCTCCTGGCCGAATAAAATATTTATCACCAGGAGTAGCTCTTGCCCACATGGCTGGTCATTATTACAGTTACTCTGACCGACACCGTCCTTGCTGTCCGTTTTTGATATAGTTAAGTTTATGAAAGAAACTCTAGGCATACTAGCCGTTATCGTTGGCTTCATCGGATATATCCCTTATTTCCGCACAATTTTTAGTGGAAAGACTAAGCCTCATGCATTCAGTTGGCTGGTGTGGGGGACTCTAACGGGTATTGCGTTTGTTAGCCAAGTTGCTGGCAATGGTGGGGCTGGGGCCTGGGTAACTGGCTTCACCGCGCTGATTAGCTTTACAATATTTGGCCTTGCTCTGTTTAAGGGTGTTAAAGATTTTCCTCTTACTGACTGGCTGTGCCTCGCCGGAAGTATAATTGCTATTGCGTTGTGGGCACTCACTAAGAATCCATTGATAGCAGTCGTGTTGATCACGATAATTGATTTCGTGGCATTCCTTCCTACAATTCGTAAGTCCTATTCTGAGCCGAACTCTGAACCTATATTCACCTACTCGCTGAGCGGCCTCAAGTTCTTGATTGGGATCATAGCGCTCACTGAGCTGTCATGGCTAACAGTGTTATATCCCGCCTCATTAGTTATGGCTAACGGAGGATTTGTGGTGATGTTGCTTATACGAAGAAATAAACTGGCTCAGGAGCAGTCATCTCTTGCGTTGAGTCCCCTCACCCGCTCCAAAGTGACACAACAGAGGACACATCGCTAAGGCGTGGCGTTTTTGACATAACCTTATAATTTCATCTGTTATTATACATTCATGAAAGATAAAATTATCGTAATTACTGGTGCAAGCGAAGGCCTGGGCAAAGCTGCTGCGGCTAAACTAGCCCAAGAGGGTGCAAAATTAGTTTTAGTTGCACGCAACGAGGAAAAGCTTAAGCAAGTGAGTGAACAGATGGGCGAAAATACTCGATATTACGTGTGTGATGTGGGTGTCCCCGCCCAAGTTAGGGAAGTAGCAAGCAAGATATTAGACGAGTACGAGTCAATAGATATCCTTATTAACTGTGCTGGTATATGGACAGACGAAGAGCTGGAGAAGAACGATGCTGATCGACGCAAGAGAGTTCTCGAAGTAAACACACTCGGAACAATTGAGTTCATAAAAGCCTTTGAGCCATCACTAAGAGCCAACAACAAAGGCCATGTCTTGAATGTGATATCTACCTCAGGAAACTTTGATACAAGCTCTGGCGACAATACGTTGTGGCAAACTTACGGCGCAAGTAAATGGGCACTGTCTGGGTTTACTCGCGCATTTAAAGATTCTCTTGAGGGAACCAGGGTTAAAGTTACCGGCTTCTACCCTGGTGGCTTTGATAGTAACTTGTATGAAAATGCGAATGTTCCAGACGCACACAACCAACCGTGGATGATGAAAACTGATGATGTGGCAGACGCGCTGATATTTTGTCTGACTCGACCAGACGATATGCTCGTTGAAAAGCTCATTGTTACGAAGTTCGGTGCCGATAGTTAGATACAAGTACGTTTTAACCTCTGTTATGATATAGGTATGAAAATAGTTCTTCCTGACAAAATCAATATCTCTAGTGATTACAAAAATATGATTAGAGAACTGGGAGCAGAGGTCTTTGAGGACTTACCTGATAACAACGAGCTTAAGAAGCGAATTGCTGATGCTGAAATTATCACAGCTAGTTATGTAGATATTACACCTGATGTAATTGACGCTGCACCAAATCTCAGATATATTGTTGTGCCTGCTGTTGGGTTTGAATGGGTTGATACTAAATACGCTGCGTCTAAGGGTATAACAACGCTTAATTGCCCAACTTTTAATAGTCAGGCTGTTGCCGAACACGCAATGACATTACTCATGGCTGCAAATCGCAATCTGATAGTAGGCATAGACGAGCTACGAGCTGGCAAGTGGAGTCCCCAAACTTTGATTGGCTACGAACTTGATAGCAAAAAACTAGGTTTGATTGGCTACGGAAATGTCGGTACAAGAATAGAAAAAATCTCAATTGGACTCGGTATGAGCGTCAGTTATACAAACTCAAAATCAACATCTGACGAGGTAGATGAACTGCTTAGTAGCTCTGACTTTATTATTATCTGCGCCCCGTTAAATGACGGCACAAGAAACTTAGTTGATGACCGCCGATTAAAGCTTCTGAAACAAACTGCAATACTAGTCAATGTTGGACGTGGTGCAGTTATTGACCAAAATGCACTAATTGAACTACTAAAAAATAAAATGATACGAGGTGCGGGGCTAGATGTATTTGACGGCGAGCCGCTAACAGGGGTACCTAGCGATGAGATAGTTGAGCTGGCAAGGCTACCGAATGTCGTAACTACCCCACATATTGCCTATAACACAGAAGAAATTAACGACAAACAAGGTGCAGAAATACTGTTAAACCTGCAATCGTGCATAGCTGGTGAGCCAGTCAATGTTGTTATGCAGGGCAGTGCAAAGTGAGTGGAATGAATAATGGCTAATAAGAGGCCCCTTTCAGCACCAGTCGGCGCAAGCCTCATTGTTTTGTCGTCGTTTTTCTATGCCAGTTACGGTATTTGGACAAAGCTAATGGGCGACTTCTTTCAAGGCTACACAGCTTCGGCTCTGCGAAGTGTGTTGGTACTTCTTATCCTATTACCTATTGCCCTTTTCTATCGGCACTTACAGCCACTAAAGCTAAAGCAAAATTGGCGGTACATAGCTGGAATGCTCATTGCTTCATTGTTTACTTGGGGACCGTTATACTACGCAATCTTACATGCAGGAGTCGGTATAAGTCTGGCTATTGTGTATGCAAGCATTGTTATTGGTTCATTCTTTTTTGGCTGGCTATTTGGTCGGGAACGGTTTACGAAAGATAAAGCTATATCTGCTGGATTAGGCGTAATTGGACTGGGGCTAATCTTTTCCCCAAGCACAGGCAGTTTAGGCTGGCTAGCACTACTAGGAGCTTTGGTTAGCGGTCTATCTGCTGGTGCAAACGCTGTTTTTTCTAAGCAGATACGGTACAACGCTACTCAATCAACTATTGTTCTATGGGTTACGTCAGTAATAGCAAACTTTGTTATGGCTTTTGCGCTTCAAGAACATTATCCAGAAGTTGGCTGGTATGCTCCCTGGCTGTGGCTTGTTTTCTTTGCAGTTGCTTCGGTTATTGCGTCTTGGTCACTTGTAAAGGGAGTAAAGCTCATAGATGCTGGCGCAGCAGGTGTTTTAGGATTATTAGAAATTGTGTTTGGCGTAATCTTCGGAGTTATATTCTTTCACGAACGACCAGCAGCAATAGCATTGCTTGGAATGGCTGTAATAATTGGTGCGGCTTCCATACCGTACTTTAAAGACTATAACGCTAAGCGTGGGACATTAGATGAGTAAAGTTCAGAAGGAAGAAACGGTTAGTCCAAAAGTGCAAACACCTGAAACTGAAACAGGGAGAGGTATTGTTGAGCCAGGTAGGCAATTTGTAGCAGACTTTTATAATCAATTGGCAGAGGCAACGAGTCCGTATGTCGAGGGTGCAAGTTAGCATAGTCTATATTACCTAAGCAGGAACACAAGTGCTTATTTGTACTGTACAATTTTACAATTTCTAAGGGGTAACGTTTTACTTTCGTAGCTGGAGTTACTAAATTGGCGACAGCGGGGTAAGAGTAGGGTTCTCCTAACCCGCACCATGAAAAGTCCACTCCTTGTGGCTGGTTTTTTCATATACATGCCCATATTCTAGAATGAAAGTGTCGCAGAGACTGGGGCTTAAGACCTCCCGCATAATAAGCCCGCAGTCCAGACCGTGCTCTTGTTGCCTCACACTGAGTCACAGCTTCCTCAGCGTAACCACAGTTACGCGTCGTCTTCTTTGATCACCGTGGAACAACAATCATCACGTTCTGATCCTACGGGTTATTCTGCAAGAGGTCTTTAGTTTATTAGTATGTAGGGGAACATACTTGACAGGTAAGCATTTTTAATATATAATGGTGTTGTATCAATGTGATGAATAGGAGATATTTGAGATGAATAAGTTTATAACGGTTAAATCTTTTGTAGCTGCAGCACTAGTAGCGGGAACTTTAGGCATGAGTGTCTTCCCGTCACAGAATGTTTCAGCAACCCAATTACCAACCGACGCTAGCTGTTCTGCGGCTAACGATGGTGGTAACTACGTAAATGGCCCTTTCAAGATACGATGGGCTAGTATGAATGAGGTTCACATCCAGGCAAAAGCCGATGTCGTGCCTGGTACAAAACTCTACTTTAGCTCATACACAATGCCAGATACTTGGAGCCAAGATACGAAGGTATTTGATGAAACAGCAGTACCACAAGATATCTATGGTGTTTCTGATTCAGTAATATTCAACAAAGAAGGTGACTGTAAAGTATTAAAAGTACAGCTTCCTGACCCATGTAAGAACGTCCAGGTAGATGTTTACTACGGGCCAGAGATCAAGCACCTTGATAAAACGGTTCAATACGGTCATAAAGACCAGTACGTTGATCACCAATTTATCAAGAAACAAGGTACTTGCGCAGGTCAGGGTGAGGCTCAGGTGAGCGGAACCTCAACCAAAGTTCCTGCCGAACTCCCTGCCGAACTCCCTGCAACAGGTGCAAGTAATATGGCCCTATTCGCTGGCGTGCTTGGTGTACTGACCTATATTACGAGCCTTTGCCTTCAAGCTAAAAAATTAGAAAAATAATACACATTTCTAAAGTAACCAAAGAACCGCACTAACGTGCGGTTCTTAAATAGTTTATTATAATGAGCGTTTTATACTAGCTGTGTAACTCCTGCCCGTTACTTACTCATTAAATATGCCTGATACGGCACGTCAAGGATATTCTTTGGGTGAGCTACCTCATGCCTTACGCCGAGTGGAGTGACAATCGCTAGTTACATGCGTGTCTGAAAAATCCAAACCAACACCGTCGGGGGCTAGGCGCTAATCTGCCGGTAAGTTTTTTGGTCTTTAGTACAAGAGGCTTGGCTACTGCCCTAGGAACGGCTGGAGGCTGTCAATCTTATCTGCGAGCTCGCTTGTTTCGTTTAATGTTACAGAACGATTGGCCGCGGTCGTGAATAGAGCGTTGTCGCTGGACTCGATTTTAAGTATAGCCTGCTCCAGGAATCCTGCGCCGGCGTTGACCTGCGAATCATCGCTGGCATACAAGCCATTGGAAATCTCTGTCAGTCCAAAAAGACCTTGCTCAAAACTAACAATAAGCGCGGCGTGATACTCGGCGAAACCAGTCGGTGCATGCGTCTTCTTTAGGGCGTCAAGCGTGCCGCTGAGCTGCGTGGCCCGTTTTGCGATTACATCGCCTTGTCCAGCCAGTCGGGTAAGGTCGGTTAGGTCATTGATATCTGTTGCACTATTTTTCAATACTGTCCGAGCGGTGTTGACGTCAAGCAAGTAAGCAGTCAACTCCTTGTATCCGCTCAGGACTTCACTGCTTTGCAGCATCACATATTTTGCTCTGGTGCGAATAACTTCTGCCTTTTTATAGCTTTCTGAGTGAGTTGCAAGCGGACTACCCGGGAGCTTATCGGCCTGCTGTTGGTAGTTAAGTAGTGACACCTCGGTTTCGGCTATCAGCTTCTGAGTTGCCAGCAGTTCTTTGCGGGCAGCTTGTCCGTCGGTGTAGGGATCGTTGTACGCGGGTAATCCAGAAGATGCGGAAACAGCGTTGAACTTTGCGCTTAGCAGCTTGAAGGCTGGTTTAAGGTGATGGTCGTACTGCATAGAGATTGCTCGTGGAATGAGTATCGTCTGAGCTATAACGACGTACGCGAGGAGTACGACGGACACAAACAAAAAAAACTTTGTGAGTAATGGAATTTTTTTGGCAAACAACTGGCGTTGTAATATCATTTCGGCTCTCCTAAGTTACCTGTTTGAGGTGACAGCCCTGGCATTTTGGGGTAGCGGACGTTGCCGGTACGCTGCAATTTGTTCCAACTTACCTGTGCACCCCTGAGGGCTGTGAGGGCAGTACGAAACAATATGTATGTTTTTAGCGGGCTATACATAATCCGGGTTAGAGGAACAGTAAATAGCAGTCGGTAGCGTTCGCGGGCAAGCGTAATACCAGCGAAAGCGACGATGAACTGTATGAGCAACGTCAGACCGGCGAATAGGGCAATGGTGCCGTACTGGCCAGAAGTGAGGTTTTCTATCAGCAAGCTGAACAGGACGGGGATGAATACAAACGGCAGGAGGATGTTGATCATTGCATATGGTAATACAAACATTCCGAGCCAACCGTATCTGCGGCGCAGCATGATGTGGCGATGTTTCCAGAAAGACTGCAAGTTACCAAATATCCAACGGTAGCGTTGTTTACCGAGAGCGCGGTACGTTTGCGGTACCTCGGTATAGCCTTTGGCGCTATTGTCTTGCACTATGCGGTAGCCGAGCTTGTGTATGCCAAGTGTCAGGTCGCAGTCTTCGGCTAATGTCGACTTGGAAAAACCACCTGCCTTAAGTACTGCTTCTTTTCGCCATGCGCCGCATGCTCCAGGTACGACAATGATTGAGCCGAGGAAAGCCTGAGCGGTTCGCTCAAGGTGGATGCCGACGGTATATTCTAAGGCCTGCCAACGGGTAATCATATTGGTAATATTTCCCACCTTGACGGAACCGGCTACTGCGCCGACCGTGGGATCGGCGAAATGACGCACCATATTAGCGACAACGTAAGGGGGAAAGACCGTATCAGCATCGATGCAGATAAGTATCTCGCCCTTCGCCCTTTTAATGCCGTTGTTAAGCGCTCTGGCTTTGCCGCCATTTTGCTGGGTGTAGCTGCGGACGCGTTTGTACAACTTTGCAATTTTCTTGGCCTCTGCCCTAGTGCCGTCTTTGGAGCCGTCATTTACGATAAGTATTTCGATATTGCTGTAGCGCGACTGTAGTAAAGATCGAACAGTCTGTCTAAGGACGATCTCTTCATTATAGGCTGGCACAATTACTGACACGAGCGGATTGTAGTTACGAGGCCGCCTTTTGTAATGCGCCCGGCGCATCTGTAGGATTGCCAGGACGACATTTATACACATGCTGAAGACGATGGCAAACGCCGATATGAAGAACAAGATACGGACGATATCGCGTGGCCAAACCAGAAACGCGCTAAAAACGGTGAAAGATACTTTGTCGACAAGGCTAGGGCGTGCTGGGGCGGATAGCGGTGGAGTCTGTTCATACAGCTGGTTTAAGTTGACGAAGGTGTAGCCATGCGCACGGGCTGCCGGCGCAATTTTTTTAAGGTATGCGATGGTTCTGGAGCGGTCTCCTCCACCGTCATGGAGCAGAGCGACGATGTTGGTGCCATCAAATGTAGGTAGCGGGGGTGAGTCTTTGCTCTTCTCGTAATCTTTCGTGTCGAAATTGTAGGAAGCGTTTATATAGCCGAGTTGCTGGGCGTATAAAAGACCGCGAAGTGTGTCGCGCATCGCTTGGTCGTTGGGACCGCCGTATGGCGGGCGGAAGAAACTGGTAGAATGGTGCGTTGCTGCGCTGATGACTCTTCCGGTCTGGTTTATCTGCTGCTTGGACTGGAAAGCGTTTTGTAGATCGAAGTTGATATGGCTGAAAGTATGGTTGGCAACCGTATGGCCTTCTCTGGCCATTCGCTCAGCTATGCCCGAGTATTTTACAACATTGGAACCGACCAGGAAAAAAGTAGCCTGTATTTCTTGTTTTGAAAGTACATCGAGAATTTGCGGCGAATAGACTTCGTCTGGACCGTCATCAAACGTCAGAGCTATCTTCTTGGATGCGCCCGCTCCGTAGCGTTCTATGGCGTATGTGTGAGTGCCCACTGCGGCAGTCTCGTCTGTAGACAATATGCGCGTGACATTGTGCGAGTACGCCTGTACGGCAACTGTCTTGCCGCCAGTTTTTACAATGTGGTCAATTCTAACCAGCGGACCCGTACCGATGACGGGGACATTGATGGCTTCCAGTTGATTAGCCAGCGTTTCTGGTTGCGGCGTCTGGATGTTTACCGGCGCGGCTATGTTTATGGCAGATGTAGGCTGATGGGGTGCAACATTTGTTGGGGCTAGTACTCGTGGAACATAGAAATAGAGAAAAGTTCCGATACCGGTAGCCAGGAATAGAGAGAATACTTTAATGATTCTCCAGCGCTTCCCCGAAGGATCATGGAATACCTCATGTTCGTGTCGCGGTAATTGTATCCCTCGACTCATAGTATAATACCCGTAGCTTCATGATTAACTTATTTTAAGGGTCAAAAGCTATATCGTCAATGAATTTGGTCATAATGTACAATTATTGGTATGAATAAGCCTACAATCTCACTCAGTTCAACCCGGTCTAAGGTGTTAATCGGAGTGGTATTAGCCGCGGTAGCTATGGGTACATATATGGCTTTTTTTCTCCCGACGAACGATTTACCAAACTATATGTCGCCGAAGCAGCCGGCAGGCTCTTCTAGTAAGCAATCACAAACGCCAAAATCCTCTGGGTCAGCTGACGCTTCCGGAACCACAAATTCTATAATAAGTAGTATGCCTGAACACAGAAACATTGTTGCGACCGTGTTCTGGGTTGGGGAGGCAGCCGATACCGACAATGACTACATTCATAACCGCTCATCTACCTGGCAGGAGGACTGGCAGGGTCATTATGGAGGTGCAGACGATCCCGATAATCGATGCGGATATAATCCTTGCAGTTTCGTGCCAAAAGAGAACCCGTTTTATTTCGCCTTGCCGTTCAACGATTACCAAGAAAACGGCCAGCCGAAGCCGGCCAGCGTTCTGCAAAAGATACCATGGTATGCAGGCCAACCAAAAGAAGGGACTTCATTGCTGAAGAACCGCTGGGTCAAAATTACAAATGGCAACAAGGAGGTGTATGCCCAGTGGGAAGACGTAGGTCCGTTCAACGAAGACGACGTTGATTACGTCTTTGGCGACAATATACCTAAGGAAAGGCGCGCAGGAATAGACCTATCACCGGCAACCGCGATGTACCTAGGTATTAATGGTCGTGGAACGGTTACCTGGCAGTTTGTAGACGAGGCTCAAGTTCCAACGGGTCTGTGGAAACAAGTTGTTACGACTTCCGGCATCGTGTATTAATTAGACGACAAGGGGTGCAGCTGGAGTGGCGATGGCACCGCCCGTACCTGAGGTGGCCGGTGGCGGAGTCGTATTACCTGCCGGTGTTGTAACCGTTGTGCCTGTATTCTCCGGATTTGTCGTCCCTGGATCTGGACCGGTAGCTGGAGTTTCCGGTGTAGCAGCTGGTGTCGTGCCTGGTGTTGTAGTCGGAGTTGTGGCTGTAGTCGTAGGCGTAGGCGTTACGGGCGTTGTTGTGGTAGCAGTGGTAGTGGCAACTGCGACGCCGCCCATACCGCCCACTGTACCAGTTGTGGTAGCCGGTGTGGCTGCTGCCAAGGCAATCGCTTCCGCGGCAGCATCGGCAGCTTCCTGCTGGGCAGCAAGAGCCTCATTCTGCTGATCCAATAAGTGCTGTGCGGCGTCACTGGCTGCAATTTCTGCTGCTCTACGCTCATTTTGGGCGTCGACTATGGCCTGCCACGCGTCACTGGCTGCAATTTCTGCTGCTCTACGCTCATTTTGGGCGTCTATCCTATCCTGCCAGGCATCACGGGCTGCCTGTTCGGCGTCTAATCTAGCTTGCAGTGCGTCATCAACCAAACTAGATGCGGCAAGTGGGCGCAAGTATATAGCACTCGGAGGTGCAGGCGCTCCCGGTGCGCCGACCATGTTAACCGGCTTGGCTACTGATATAGACTGGATAGGAGTCTTGGCACTATGTGCCAAAAGTAAGGCTACTGTGACAGCGACTAAGGTTAAGATGAGTCTTGTTACCTCGGATTCTCGGTGTAAAGAGAAGTTGTATAGTTTCATCGGTCGTTCCTTTCGAGCACGTTTTATGTATAAAACATATATTTATTGGCAACATTAACACAGCTTGGGCAGTGCCTCAGTATGAATTTTTACAATTTTTGCTTTAAGTATTTTTAAGCTTGCTCGCACAACAAAAGTGGGAATAAAAGGGATTTGACCAACGTATTGTCCAGGGTTAGACCCTGTAAAAACTAAGGTATTTGTCTAGCTGCTTAGCGTAAAATGTGTCCCAATCTCGCCGTCCATTGCTAGTTGTATAGCGTTTTCGGTCTGACCATTCGCAATCCACATTTCAACACCAGCAGCAGCGGCTATCTTTGCAGCTTCAAACTTAGTCTTCATACCACCTTTACCATGAGCTCCATTTGAACCACCTGCTAAATGTTCGTACTGAGCAATATCACCCATGCTAATTTTTCTGATAATAGAAGACGGGTTATTCATGTCAGCGTAGACACCATCCACATCACTAAGTAGTACTAAGCGGACATCGTTACCGAATAGTTCTGACTTAGCGATTTGAGCAGCGTAAATTGCCGACAATTCATCGTTTTGACCAAATGACTGGTTGGATAGTTCGCCGTGAGTTATGCCGTCATTCTCGTTTAAGATTGGGATTTCTCCATGAGAGAGCAGAGTATGTGTAGTTCTTAGTGCTTCGTCATGCTCAGGGGTATTTATGTTAAGTTCCCTACGAGTTACTAATAGGCCGCCGTTTTCAACGCCCATTGCGTCGAACCAAGCATTTAATACACGCCTCCAACCAATAGTCGCAAGCCGCTGTATTTCGGGCATGGCTTCTTGACCGTCCGGTCGCATGGCAGTACCAGTTGCTTCCATACCAGCCGTAACAGCACCAGACGAGACTAGTGGCACATGGTAACCTTGTTGTCTGAGATTAAGAACTTGAGCGCAAATAAGCTTCATGGAATCACGGTCTAGTAACTCACGGCCGGCTTCGTGGCGAAACATAGAGGTAGTACCAATTTTAACGACCACAACCTTATCAAGTTGTTCAGATGTTTTTGACATTTATATACAATACGATTTTTAGTCGTAATAATATAGTTAAAAACAGTAAAGTTTGCTACCTACTGGCTCATCTCTACCAAAGCTGCTGGTATTTGGCTGCGGACTGTGGCATGTACGTGTTCGGGTACAACTCGAACTGGGTCCCATAGCCAGCGACGTTGAAGACAACGTCATACAGCAGGTTCCCAGGTCCTGTGCCTCCGTTAGCGGTCATCCAGTCGTACATGTATTGGAACCAGTTCGGCGCTTCACCGGCGCTGGCAGCGTTGCTCCACTCACAGAGCGCTATTGGCTTGCCATGCTGCGCCGCAAACAGGCGATACTGTTCGATACCCATAGGGCCGCCGTTTGATGTTCGGTTGATATGCGTGTTAAATGCTGACAGGTTGTTAGTACCAGATCCTTCCCAGTTATAGTAGTCGACACCAACTACGTCTACGTACTGGTCTCCAGGCCATGTAGTGCGCACGTCGTAACCCTGGTGAGTGCCGTCGTTTGGACACCAGACGGTCTTCGCGCCAGGAAAGTGAATCCGGACGAGGTTAGCCCAGCGTGCCCACGCAGTTTTAAAGTTGTTGACGTTACCAGGGGTCACAGACCACGGATACCACGTGCCATTAAACTCGTGTGCAAATCGGATGTGCATCTTCGTCGCGTCACGAGCGCCCCACGCGTTCTTGAGCGTGGTTAGTTGAGAGGTCCAACGTGAGTCAAACGCTCCAGAGGCAGCGGATCCCCACGCACCGCTCTCGCTGTTCAAGAAGGCGCCGATAGCCCAGTCCATGGCGGGGATGTTACCGTAAGGCGCCCCCGAAGGCACGAACCAACTAACTGATGCAATGTGGTTCCCTTCTGTGTCCTGTGCGGCCCAAGAGCCGCCGATCTCCACAGGACGGCCACGCCAGGCGGCAAAGCTGCCGTTCGCCGTGGTTGCAGCTTCGGACTGGCCGGATATCCACGTGCCTGTGCCTACGCCGCCAGTCGTCGTACCATTTGTATTTACGGTACTGGTCGTGCCGCCGCCCTGCAAATTGCCTGTGAGCGCGTAGGAATAGTTTGTGCCAAGGGTAAGACCAGTGTCAGTATAGGTAGTTGCTCCGGCAGCCGGGTTGGCTATGGTAGAACCACCGCGGTTAAGCGTGTAGTTAGTGAGAGTCGCGCCGCTATATGCCCAGGATAAACTAACAGTAGTATCGGTAGTAGCCGTAACCATAAAGTTAGATATGAAATTGCCGACACCGGATATAAGGAGTGAGACGGTATCGCTATAACCATCACCTGAGACAGTAAAGTTATATGTTGAGCCGGTGACTAAGAAATTAAATGTCGTCTCGCGCACCGCACCGCCGACTGTTCCTGACCATGGCCCGGTGCCTTCGGAATCCACTCCGTCGCGGCCTACCGTCCAGCCACCTGCAGGGTTAAGCGCTGTCGTCCATGTCAGTTTAGCCTGACCGCTGCCAAGATACGTTATCTGGGCCGATAATATACTAACGGGATTTGCCCTCATACGACGTCTGGCGCTATTACTCATACTATACAGGGTATCTTACATGCTTATATTTAGCTACATGATTATGCCGAACCGGGGTTCTACGTATTGAAGTAGCAGTCAAGCAAACTCGTAGCCAGTAATTGCAACGTGTCAATTATCGTATCGTTATTTAAGCTTTCGCCGTACACTAGCGGCAGTTCGGTGCAACCCAAAATTACAGTGTCTAGCTTATTGATTTGCCTAAACTTATTTACTGCTTGTTTGAACGTTTGTTGTTCATTTTTGTTTAGGGTGCCACTGAGCTGTTTATATATGTAGCTCTCAATTTGCCGAGAAAAATCACGCTGTGGTCGCACAATTTTAGCAATGTCAGCAAGAGCCTCATCGTAGAGCGTGGAACTTAAAGTCGTGGGCGTAGCTAACAGACCTACTCGCTTGTAGCCAGCAGTTTTAGCTTGTTCTGCAACAAGTCTGGGTATGGATAGGAACGGCACTTTAGTAACAGCCTGTAATTCAGGCAGTAGTATGTGTGCCGTATTGCAAGCAATACCGTTGACCGTACAGCCAGCTTTTTCAAGTAGCTTGGTACGCTCAATGAGCATTTGTTTGGCTTTTGGTAGTTCGTTTTTGTTTGATATGAAGTTGGGTACGGGTACGTTCAGTAGCACAATCTCTGGGTAATCGTCAAGTGCAGCAGGAGTATATTCCTGCGTACCTTTAATAATTAACTCGTATAGTTTTGCACTAGCTTGAGGTCCCATACCGCCAAGTATTCCAATGGCGGACATAGTAAACACTCCTAGTTAAGTAAATAGAAAAGATTCAAATAGTATTTTTATAAATAGGGCTTTAAGCCCAGTGCAAGAGGTGCCGAGAAAACGAGGCTGTAACTGGTAGGAAATTGTTGCTCAATTTCATAAACAATATTGTAACATATCTTTGACCACATAATTCTGGTAAAATGAGGCCTACACATAAAACTTAAAAAAGAGAACACTAATGTCTAAAAAAGAGCCCAAACTAAATCCACTGACCATTCCTGGGTATTTATTTATCCTCTTAATATCCTTCCTGACTATGCCGTATCTACCGCGGCCGACAGATCCACTTGGCTGGGGTCTTGTTACGGCGGCATATTGTTTGGTAGTTGGATTGCTGGGTGGTGGATGGTGGTGGCTGTCGAGTAAGTTCGCCGGAAAATAGTTATTTATTAAATATAAATGGCTCAAAATGTGGTTTAGCAGCGGCCTTGAGTGAGAAGTGCCGGTGGCGCTTCTCAAGAACTACCGATTTTTGACACTATTCCCCCTGTGGTGTTGGCTTAATAAATCTCAAATTTCTTTGTTAAAGCGTTTTGCAATATCTGTATTTAATTTCTTATGCCAGTCTTCAGTGTACGTCCGCGCATTTCTCAACAGTTCGTCCGAAAATGTTGCAACGTCATTGCCAGTAATCTCTAGCACATGCTTGTTATTTGCATTACCTTCCTCAAATAGTTCGAGTAAATCCTTAAAAATAGCTATCATGTCCATGCCTGAACCAGCAGCGTGATTCCACATATAATGCTGAATTTTGTGGTACACAAATGTGTAGTCTTCTGGAAGTGCTTTTGCGCGTGCTTCCATGGCTCGCCATTCTTTTTTGTCACCAATCAATTTCTCAAGTATATTTACCATTTAACCCTCCTTTAATTCATTAATCTTCGATGATACAAAGTTCCATTTTGCCCAAAACTTTCCAAGCTCCTCCTTGCCGAGTTTAGTTAAACTATAGAACTTACGGGGTGGGCCTACTACGGAGGGCTTCTTTTCTGTACTGACGTATCCGTTCTTTTCTAGGCGGAGCAAGATTGTGTAGACCGTGCCCTCTACAACGTCCTTAAAACCAAGTCTTCTTAATTGCTGAGTTATGTCGTATCCATAAGTAGGACTGCGACTGATAACTTCAAGTACGCAGCCCTCCAGAACGCCTTTTAGTAATTCAGTTATGTTGTTCAAATGGATGATTCCTTTACTATATAGTAACACTTACTACCACTACATAGTACCACGTAGTAGCAAATGCAGTCAATAAACAAATTACACGCATTTCGCAGTTCCCTGTGCTGGGCTTACAAAAGAACTCCCGAGGAAATGAGATGCCCGGTGCAGATTATTCCGTAAGTCGAGTATACCTAAGGGTGGCTGGTATAATGTAAGGGCAATGCCAAAACACAAAAGGACAATGTACACTGACTACACCAAACTGCAAAAAAAGTGGCGGCGTTGGAAGTACAAAAATACGGCGCTGCTGGTTATAAGCCTGGTGGCGTTTATTTGGCTGGCTCAGACGCCACAGGTCGACTCAGTCGTCAAAAGCGTGGGCGATCTGGGCTACGTAGGAGCGTTGCTTACAGGAATGTTTTTTGTTTCAACTTTCACAGTTGCACCGGCTGCTGTGGTGCTGTTTCACCTCGCCACAGTACTCCACCCAGTAGAAGTTGCACTTTTAGCTGGTTTTGGCGCTATGGTAGGCGATTACATCATTTTTCGTTTTATGAAAGACCGCGTATTTGCCGAGTTACTGCCACTCGTCCACAAGCTACAAACACCGCGGCTAAAAATACTATTTAAAAGCCCGTATTTTGCTTGGGTGCTACCAGTGGTTGGCGCATTTGTCATTGCCTCTCCCCTGCCCGACGAAGTTGGCGTGAGCATGCTGGGGCTGAGCCGTGTCAAAAAATGGCAGTTTTTTCTGCTGGCCTTCGTCCTCAACACTATCGGCATATTCATCGTGATCTCCGCGGCACGTCTAACTCATTAAAAAAGCACGGTGTTTAAAGCCGTGCTTTTTTGGATATGCAGTTATTTATTGCTGCTAAATACTCGGCACCGTAACCACGCGATGATGCTTGCTGGCTTCGTTGCTTTGAAAGTATGCCACGCACTGACCTTGATTTTTGAACGGCTTAGAGTCGCTTGTACTCAAATCTTTCCAGCCATTTTTCTTACAATCGCTTGACACTGTTGGTTCAGAAACGAGTACCCCATTGACCCTAACGTTATCGATATAAGTTGAGCCTGTTTCGTCAATCATTATTTCTAAGTAGTCAACTGTAACTCCACTGGGAACGACTGGGAAACTTTGGGTAGGGTTTGACACGTCAAGATCAACTCTTGTCCAGCCGTTGCCCAAATCTGTTTGAGTTCCATTGCCGCAACCACCAACAAAGTAAAGGTTACTATCACTGCCCACTAGATTGAACCGTGGTGATCCGCCCGTACATAGTCCACCGTTTTTATATTCAAAACTGAGCGTTTCTACCGTTGCGCCTGCTACATTTTCAATTGTTGCTCCTGCCGCAACACAGTCGGTAAGTGGCACATTTTTTTCCAAATACAGCGACGGGGCTGGATTGCCGACCAAGCCATCCATACGAGCTACGGCGCCCCCAGGCGTGCCTTCGCTTCCGCAATCTGCTACCGTTCCGACATACGTCCAAGGCGCGAGTTTGTAACTTGAAGCAGCGCTTGCAAAAGGAGCTGCGACAAAGACAATTGCACAGGCAGCCAAAAGACTAAGTTTGATAATAGATTTTTTCATAGTTGAACCCTCCAACGTTTAATAAGTTTCAAACTCGACTTACGATAGAACTCTCCCCCCTTTCAGACTCACTAGGAGCATTCACATGCCACCTTTCTCTTGTTTGGCGGAATTACGGCTCCACCTCATCCAGAGAAAATGTCTTCTGACTTGCTCCCAGACGACACTGAAGACGGGGTGTTTTCGGAAGTCGTGTTTACTATACCTGTTAATAATGCTTGCCGCTGTAATCAGGCTTACTAAACATAAGTGCATCTAGAAAAATGTTGCATATCGTACGATTTGTGCTACTATACAGTTCGTGTCAAAGACAACTTTCAGCTTTAGCTTTTTTACCACCCCTTCTAAAGGAGGCCGTGTAAGCTTGTAGCAAAAACAACCAAGCAACTACCCGCCTCCACCAGGAGGCTTTTTTAATACATGAGAAAGTAACACAATCACGCATTTCGCACTTTAACTCCCAACCTGCATAATTAGTAGCAGGGCGTTAGCCCTGCAAAACTAAGCAGGATAAAATAAACATGTCTCGATCAAAATGTTCTCGCGATCTGTATTGTGCTTTCTTGGAAGTAACATCAGATAGATATTCAGCATTGTCACTGAGCGAAGTTGCTCCAGATGGATCGACACTGTCACATGACAGCATCTCTCGTTGGCTTGCAGACGAAAAGGTACAGCCCAAGGATCTGTGGCAGGCTGCTAAATCTGAGGTAGCCTCTAAACCTGGTATCCTTGTCTTTGATGATGTAGTCATAGACAAAAGTCGTAGTGGTAAAACTGAATTAGTAAACTGGCAGTATGCCGGCTCGAAGCACGACATAACTAAAGGTATTGGTGTAGTTAATGCCTTATGGCAAACCAGTAAAGAAGACTACATACCGATGGACTACCGTATATGGAATCCGTCGGAAGATGGCAAGACTAAAAACAACCATTTCAGGGATATGCTGACAGCTGTGAAACAGCGTCAACTTACGCCTGAAATGGTTGTTGCCGACAGCTGGTATTCCAGTCTAGATAACCTTAAAGCCACTCGCTCTCATGGCTGGGATTGGGTGATGGGGTTACGTAGCAACCGTTTGGTCAACAAACCACATGTACAGATTAAAACCCTCGAGATACCAGATGAAGGTCTGGTCGTACACCTCAAAGGATACGGATGGATCAAGCTATTCCGGTTCGTGACCAAACACGGTCGCACTGATTACATTGGTACTAGCAAGCTCGATCTATCCAGGAGCCAAGTCAAAGAGTACTTTGAAAGACGTTGGAGCGTCGAAGTGTTGCATCGTGAACTCAAACAAACCTGTGGTTTTACTCGCTGTCTGGCCAACACTGGCCGAGCACAGAGAAACCACATTGGGCTCTCTATGCTCACCTGGATACAAAGACACAAAAGAAGATCTCAGGACAGGCTAAACAATAGACAAAACAGCATGTACCAACAAAAGTGGGAGGTCATAAAACCGAGCATCCAGCTAGCGCTGGCTGCTCGTATGCGTGGTTAAGGTGCGAAATGCGTGACAATGTCAGAAAACTTACGTGTCGGCATCCAAACTCAAGCCCCAGGCTCGTACCATAGCATCGCTGGACAAGGGCTTATTGGTAATCAAAAATATGATGAAGTATGGTACCGGGATTTTCCGTCATTGTACCGTGGTCTACATAAAGGCCAAGTTGACTGGGCTGTCGCTGCGTATAGCACAGTAACCGGCAAGGCCCAGCGTTCCGTAGATGAGCTCATTAACCCGGAACTTAGAAGTTGGGCTCACAAGAGAGGTTTGTTACCAGTTGAGATTAACCTTGTCGCAGGTAGTGCGGAGGTTTCATTAGACGAAGTACGGGCAGCTATTGGACATAAAGAGGTTCGGGTATACACACAACTTGAGGCCTACATGCAGTGTGTAAAAAAACTAAAGAGTATACTACCGGGTGCGATGCATGTAATTGTTGATGATACTGCTGGGGGTGTTCAGCAGGTAGTCGAAGGAGGCAATTCGTTCCACCTTGCCCTTGCTAGCCCTCATGCTGCGGCAGCTAACGGCGGTACTGTTATTTCCGACCGATTAAACAGTGCCCATGCAGTCACCAGCTTCATGCTTCTCTCCCGTGAGCCTGTACCCAACGATGCGGCAACCAGTAGTCTGTTTGTCGTCCAAGAAAAAGGAGATAAGCCCGGTGGACTCATGCCCATTTACGCCGCACTAGCAGAACGTGGTATTAATCTTGCCTATTTTGAAGGTTTAAAAGAACTTGGACGGTTCGTGATCGAGGCCGAGGCGGGTCTACATACACCTCAGATGCGTGATGCAATTATTGAAATTGAACAGCACGCTGCATCTGTTCGTATAGTCGGTAGTTTCAATGATGTACAACTTGCGGCCTAGCATATGTCACCGGTAATAATTGAGTAATCATCAGTAGTAGGCTATAATTTAGCCCAATGTGGCTCTTTAGCTCAGTTGGTAGAGCAGAGGCCTGAAGAGCCTTGTGTCCCCAGTTCGAGTCTGGGAGGAGCCACCAAAAAAGGATTATCGTCAGATAGTCCTTTTTTCTTGACTGGAAACTACTTGGCGACAGCTAGACTATGCGTTAAGAGTTAGTTTAGCTTATGGCGGTGCCGAAAGCGCGGCCAATGGCGTAAGTTACGGCCATTGCTATCAAACCGCCCACGAGCACACGTCGGACGGCTGCAGCCTTGTTGGCACCACCGAACTTCGCACTGTAGTAGCCGGTAACAAATAGCCCGAAGACTACGGCCACAAGTGTAGTAAGTATGCGCGTATCATCAGGTGACAACACTGCTGTCAAAAGTGGGACAAGTGCTCCGAGCCCAAACGAAAAAAACGACGCTACACCAGCGGTCATTGGATTTGTCAGGTCTGCTTCATCGAGTTTGAGTTCCGTTTCTAGGTGCGCCTTCAGCGGGTCGCCTTTAGTTAGCTCTTCTGCAAACTGCAGAGCTGTTTTGCGCGAAACGCCTTTGTTTTCATAAAATGTGGCCAGGTCAGATAATTGACCTTCAGGATCTTTACTAAGCAGCTCTTTCTCACGAGCAATGAAAGCTCGCTCTGTGTCGCGCTGCGTACTAACCGAAACATACTCGCCGAGCGCCATGCTGATTGCACCAGCAATCAGACCCGCCAGACCAGCCGTAAATATTGCACCCTTGTTGTTTGTGGCGCCAGCCACGCCAAAAATCAGTCCGGCCGTACTGACCACGCCGTCGTTTGCACCAAGCACGGCGGCACGCAGGCCATTAAGCTTGTCGTTCTGGGAAAGAGTTAGTTTTTTCTTGAGTTCGTCCATATATTTTGTCTAAAAAATGAAACTTTATATTTAATAATAAACTGGTGGGTCCTACAGGGCTCGAACCTGTGACCTCAGCAATGTGAATGCTGCGCTCTAGCCAACTGAGCTAAGAACCCTCCGCCGCTTGGCCATGACTTCCGCTGAGCCGGAACCTGCCTTGACTATCCCGCTTAGTTCCTGTCTTAGCCAGCTACTTTTCCCGAAATCTTCAACTTTCGACTTCGCTCCTTGGTTTGAGATTTCGGCAGACTTTCGGTCTGTGCAAATCTCAGTATACTCTAGTCTGGTGATGATGTGAGAGGTGCCACAAGTGGCAGTAGTGGCATCGATATGCCTGCGGGCGCGAACCATACCAGTATTGACTGGTCGTGGCCGTAGCCTCCGCTTGTTTTTTTGTGTCGAAAGCGATCTTCTCCTCGCATGCCATTTTTACTTCATATGGCTCTTGCATATCTGTTGGACTTAACCCCATTTATGTTTCGTTCTTCCCAAGTGGATGTTTGGCGCACTCGATGAGGGCAGCGTCGTGCGGCGAGAGATGAACTACGCCGTTTTCGTCAATGCGCGGCGGTCTCTGCGGGCGCACGCTCACGAGTACGCGGCCACCATGCGGCAGAGTAAACGTTGCCTCGCGCCGTGAATAATTTGCCACCACAAAAACATGCTCGTCTCCACTACGGCGACCAAAAGCAAATACCTGTTCGTCGGCTTCACCGCTCACCGACTCGTAGTCGCCGTGACGGAGTATGTCGTACCGACTGCGCAAATCCAATAAACGCCGGTAGAGCGCCAGGCATGAATCATCGTCATTTAGCTCAACAACAACGTTGCACTCCCCCGCCCCAGCCGCAACCGGAAGCCACGGTGTGGCAGTCGTAAAGCCGGCCGCACTCGTAGCGTCCCACTGCATGGGTGTACGTTCGGGGTCGCGCCCTTCGTTGAGTTCGGGCTTACGCAGCTGCACAGGGTCATGCACGGCACTCGGCGGAATTACCCCATCCGTCATGCCAAGTTCGTCACCGTAGTAGATAACCGGCAGACCAGGCAGACAAAGCTGAGTAAGGGCTACCACGCGCGCCTGCGCTACGCCGGTGCGTGAAGCCAGTCGATGTTGATCATGATTGCCAAAACAATAAACTGGAGTGTGTTCGTCTTGGTTCAAAAAATCCCTGAAACTCGGTGATAAAATTGCGATATGCTTCGGCTGTAAACGGTAGTCCGATGCCCTCAAAGTTAAACGGCATGCTCACGCGAGGATTGATGCCGTAAAAGCCGAGATATTGGTCGCGTGTGGTGTAGGCTTCGTCAGGGTAATCCTCAAAAATCATGATGCGGTTTTCATATTCCTCTACAACGTGGGTCAGCTCTCGCAAATACTCAAACAAGTGTGGCCCAAACCGGCTATGAACGTGTATAAGCCCCCAGTATGGGTCGTCTGGCGGACGGTCGGTATATTTTAGGTTGCGCGGATCGTCGCGGAGACTTTCGTCTTTAGAGATCCAACGCACGGCGTCTGCCCGCATACCGTCAACACCCATGTCAAACCAAAACCTCAAAATTTGCGCCATTTCATTGCGAACGTGCGGGTTGTCCCAGTTGAGGTCAGGCTGTTCTTTGAGGAATGTATGTAGGTAGTATTGTCCCGTTGTCTCGTCCCATTCCCAAGCCGATCCACCGAATATACTTAGCCAGTTGTTCGGCGGTGAACCGTCAGGCTTGGCATCGCGCCAGACGTAATAATCGCGCTTATCGTTAGTCTTAGACGATTTTGAAAGAAGAAACCAAGGGGTGTTCGCTCGATGTGTGGTTTGGCACAAAATCTATCATGACTTTTATGCCTTGTTCGTGGGCTTGTGCTAGTAGCTCCTTAAAATCCTCCAGTGTTCCAAACAGTGGGTCTATATCGCAGTAGTCGCTAACATCGTAGCCAAAATCTGCCATGGGGCTTGGAAAAAACGGCGAGAACCACACGGCATCAATCCCCAATGGCTCTTCCCCACCCTTGAGATAACCAAGGCGCTGAATGATCCCCTGCAAATCACCCACACCGTCCCCGTTTCCATCCTGAAAGCTCCGCGGATATATCTGGTAAATAGCATTCACGTCTTTCCACGTTTTTGTTTGTGTTGTCATGCCATCATTATACCGACACGCTACAGAAAACAATACCACTTTCTAGAAAGCCGAGTTTATTGACGGGTTAGAAAGACGCTCGAGGCAATAAGGTTGTTGCTACTGTCGCGCGCACCGACAGCCATGATAGTGTCATTCACTACAGCGGGTTTGTCGTCGCCTTTGTAGACAGTGTTGTCGTTCATAATTACCTTTGTGCTTGTACCGTTGCCAGAAACGGTGGCGGTGTTGCCGTCCACCGCAGTCACGACACCCATGACGCGCGTGCTTGTCGCTGAGTTGACATCACCCCTCATACCACCACGAGGACCGGCACCACCGGCTCTTGCACCACCCTGCATACCACCACGCATATCGTCACCATAACCACCGCGTGTCATAATCCTATCGCCCATCCTATCAAACTGGCCACGGTCATCGCCGACGTTCTTGCCGAGCATAAAAGCCGCGCACAGTAGGCTAAAAAACACGAGTGCCATCAGGATTAGACCGAGCGCTGAGGAGCTAGGCGTCTGCCAAGGTTTTTTACTTGGTTGGGTGTTTTTTACTTCGGTGGCCTTTACTTCATTTTGCGTTTCTTGAGCCATCATCTTCTCCTTAGTTTTAGCTACTACACTCATATATACCATTTGATGCTGAAGATATGCTGAGTGCAGTCAGCTAACTACCCATAGGAAAGATAACTTGAGGCTATGGACGCTTGTCAATAAACTCTTGGCAGAAGCGTTCGAAAACAGCGTTCGTCCAGCCAAAGCCGGTCTGGCTGGGGTAAACACCTTTTTGAGGTGGTTTGTCTGGATTAACGACATTATATTTTTCAAGAAATACACCATGCTCGTTGAACCAGTCTAGATTAGTTCGGAGCCATTTCATGGCGATGCGCTCTGCATCTTCATGGTAACCATATTGCATAAGCCCCTCGACGACAATTAGGTGCAACGGCGCCCAACCGTTTGGAAACGCCCACTGTACGGGCACGCTGCCCGGTACGAATTGACCAAGTGGCAGCGCGTCGGTGGTCGCTAGCCCACCTTTGTTTTCAAAACGACGCAGTGATTTGACGAGTACGGCAGCCCGCTTTTCACTTACCATTCCTGCCCACATAGGATAGTAGGCAGCGAGGCTACTAGTGTTACTACGTTTTTGTTTTTTGTAATCGTAGTCGTAGTACAACCCCCGCATTTGATCCCACATAAGTTCGTTCATTGCTTTTTTACGTTTTTCGGCAGCGTCAAGCCATGCTACCGATTCCTTTTCGTCGCCAAGTATCCGGGCGGCACGAGCAAAGTCAGTCTCGTATTTGTATAGCAGCGCATTTAAGTCAACCGGCAGGTAGTTGAGCGCCTTGCGGCCAAAGCGCGGCGTCATATCCCAGCCACTTTCCGCCTCGGCAAGATCATGGAGATAATTGATATCGTAGTACCGGCTCAAACCTTTGTGTACCAGCCGCTCATTGGGCTTTTTTGTACCACGCCAGACAACATTATATTCTTGCTGGGCGATGGCGATGGCTCGCTTTAACCATGCAGTGTCTAGTTCATAACGGCCGTAAACGTCAAAAATAAAACTTGTCAGAAATGGTGGCTGAGAACGTCCGGTCAAATAAGTACGGGATGCATTTGGTATAGCGCCAAACCGCTCAAACAGGTAAAGCAAATCTTCCAAAATGCCTGTCGTCAAGCTTCGGTGCGGCTCATCGAGCATTCCCTGCACCATAAAGTAACTGTCCCAGTAGTACATTTCGTTGTAGTCGAAGCTGGCAGTCTCGTCAAAACTAGGGACGAGGTATGGGTTTGGCATGCCCAGCAAACTTTCATCGTCTACTGGGTGAAACCGTTCGAGTTTTACCCAATATTCAGCAATGTACTCACGTGCCTTTTGCACGTCGGCGCTAGTGAGGGGTTCTGGTTTTGCGGGCAGCAAACGACGCGCCGCTTGTTCGGCTGCAATAAGCGCTTTGTCAAACAAATCGTTGCCTTGCATATGCTTATCGTATGTTAGTCAACGACAAGCGTCAATCAGCATTAGAGACCGTCTTTCAGGCGGCGAGTATGACCGGGGTTATCACGGGCGTAGAGCACCTGATGCAAAATACCCATGACAGCTTTTGCTTGGTCGTAGCTCATGCCAATGCGGGATACGGTGAGCGGAGGATTATTTGGCCCTGCGGTCTGGGAAAAATTTACAATGACGCCTTGTTTGTTTGAAACTACTTCAACGCTGTCGCTGTACATTACCCGTGGGTCAAGCATGATCATCATCGCAGCAGTACGCTTCATGTCACCCTGATCACTAGCTGTATGCTCGTGGTCATCTTGTCCATGGTCGTGATCATGGTCGTACCTTGCATCGTAACCGGCCAGCTCCCAAAGCTCGTCGGCATGATCCTCGCCTATACCAAAATGGCTGATGAGGAGCAGGAGAATGTCTTCACTTGGGCGATCTTTGCCTCGCTCAATATTTTGCAGTTGATTTTCTTCAATTTCTACAGCGCCCGACACTTCGGCTAAGCTCTCGCGGCGTTGTTCGCGTAGCTTTCGGAGTCTTGCGCCGAGCGGTCTGTATGGAGTTGAAGTATCTTTATCTGCCATAGACTACCATTGTACCCCTGTTAACGTGTCATTGCAACCCCAACATGTACCTCTTTGGCTACCAAAATACCAGACTACGAGCTATTATACTTGGTATGCTGCGCATAGATGAACACGTATCCCTCGCACAGTATTCCACCATGCGTCTTGGCGGCGAAGCGGCGTATCTTGCTGAAGTTCATAGTCGTGACGATCTAAAAGAGGCGTCTGCCTGGGCATCAGAGCGACAGCTCCCCCTACTCATGATTGGTGGCGGTAGTAACATTGTTTGGCGCGACGAAGGTTTTCCGGGACTTATTTTGGTCAACCGTATGCTAGGCTACGAAACTTACGTGTTACTTGATAGCCATTTCGTAACAGTCGGTGCTGGTGAAATATGGGACACGGTTGTCGGCCGTACCGTGGCCGCGGGGCTGACAGGCATAGAAGCACTCAGTCTTATACCTGGTACCGCAGGAGCTACACCGGTACAAAATGTGGGAGCATACGGCCAAGAAATTGCCCAGACACTTACTAGTGTGGAGGTTTTTGATAGAACAACTGGCCAGTTCACTACAGTACCTACCGAAGCGTGTGGCTTTTCCTACCGCCACAGCAAGTTTCAAACCGAATACCGCGACCGCTTTTTTATAACCGCAATTACCTTGCACCTCATAGCGGGAAACCCATTCCCTCCCTTCTACAGTGCGGTCGAGAAATACTTAGGCGAGCATCCTGTTGATGGTGACGTGACCCCACGCGTCATTAGAGATGCCGTCACTGCTATTCGCTCAAGCAAACTACCTGACCCAGCTAGGGTAGCAAACAACGGCTCCTTCTTTGGAAACCCAGTGGTGGACAGTCGCAAATTTATGGAACTAGTTGCTGAGTATCCGACCATGCCAAACTGGTCAAATGAGGATGAAAAAATCAAAATTCCGGCGGCCTGGCTGATAGAGCAAGTGGGATATAAAGATGTACACGACAGCAAAACCGGCATGGCCACCTGGCCAACACAGCCGCTTGTACTCGTCAATGAACATGCCAAATCTACCGCCGACCTCCTGCGCTTCCGCGACGAAATTGTGTCAGCCGTGCAAACAAAATTCGGCATAACCCTCAACCAAGAACCCGAACTACTCCCATAAATAACTTTTCTACAAAGCTCACCCTTTGGCTTGGACGACTCTGAAGACGGCGGGGAGGTGTTTTCGTCAGTCGAGCTTATGTGGGGCTGGGTTTGGATAAACATGCGTACCCCTGTAGGTGAGCAACCAAGCAATACTAGCGGTTTTCCGCCGACAATATGGGCCTCATTATTTTGCTCTTGATCTGCTACGTTATTACAGCTGCGTATCGGTCTCCTGCGGCAATACTACACCTAATTGATCGAGTGTTTTCGCCTCTTCAGGTATTACAATCTTAAGCGTGTCTGGATAAGTTATGTCGACAGTGGTTTTTTGCATAAGCGCTTTGGAGAGAACTCTCACGACTTTCTTAGAAGTTTTGTCTATCCAAACCGTCGCTTCCGTGGTAGGCATGTCTCCGGCGTTATAGGTGTGTTTAAGCCCTAGTTTTTCTTCTGCTTTACGATTGACCTTCGAAAGAGCATCCTTGTTTATCTTAATGTCGTATTTGAAAGCAGATATTTCTCCGAGACGCTCAGTTTTAACTTTTTTCTTGTCAAAGGTAAACACCTTTGTTTCTCTGTACATAGTCAGCAACTCGCGCCGAAGCTCTGCCGGATAGTTACCGACAAGAAATTCACCCTGTGTCTGGTTTACGTTTCCAGCGAAACCATATGGATCGACGAGTGACGCCTCCGCTTCCGAGTTACATTTGAGCCACTTTCCAGCCAGTGTTTTATACATTGCTTGAATGCTTTCATCCCTTTCAGAGCTGTCTACATGCATAATCTTCCCATATTCGGCGCGTGTACCTGTTGTAATGCTTTCAATTTCAGCAATTATTTTTCCGTCTACTTTATACGTGTCGTGCAGCACGGTTTTTGGCTCGGCAGGATTCGAGAAATCTGTCTTAGTATCTGACACTATAACTGCATAACCTACATCGGTTGTGTAGCGTTGTCCGATGTATTTCGTGGACATATGGTTTTCGAGCGTCTCGTAAAATACCGCTTCTGGGTCAACGACGAGCATTTTGCTCGCAAATATACCTCCAGCAACAAGCAAAAATATCAATAGTAGGACAAGCATAATGTATTTTGTCTTCAAGCGCGTTGGTGGTTCTATGGCGGCCGGCATTGGGGTAGTCGCGGCTTCCATGGTGTATTCGGGCGTAGCCTTAATTTGGATTTCTTTCGAGGATTTAAATAATCTATTCATGGGCTTAGCCTAACATGATACGCAACAATTTTGTATCTGTGCACGTGAGCGCGCTCGCGTATGCACTGTAAAAAAAGTATTATCATATACAGAACGATGAGTGTACTGGGCAGTTCGAAGTACGGCTGCCCGATTAGTATTTCGTTCGTGGAAGGATTATTCGATAAATGTCTGCCATGGAATCTGACATTCGTATGACAGAAAAGTGTGCTGTTTTTGGCATATTTGCTGTTACCGGCCGGGCCCCTGTGGTCCTCAACCAAGAACCCGAACTACTCCCGCCACGAGCTTAGTCTTGTCTTAGTCCTTAGTCGCAAAATGAGGTAAAGCTCTCCCCTGTTATTCTACAATCCCGGACAAATCTGCAGTAACTTAATCTGTTACAGGCCACGCCTGTAGTAGCTGTGGTATTTAGTGTGGTGATGTCAAGGCTCCAAGTAGTTTTTTATTGCGATTACCAGAATGGTCGGTCAAGATTTTAGTAAGATAGACTTTCCCACCTTAAGGTCTACCACGGCCACATTTTTGAAAGATACTAGGGATAACAATGCTCAAAATCCAACTCCAGCGCCGTGATTACCGGACGTGGGTGAAACATTTTCCGTACCACATGACAAGTAAGTAAAAAACAAGACAGAATACACAATACAAATGAGAGGGGTTGTGTTTTAAGCTGCTACCTTGGCAATATGTGAAGTAGGATGACCCATTGAATTAAAAGCGTCTCCTATAACGAGACCGGCATTTGTGTAGTCTCCCTGCTGTATTTCGGCAAGTACTTTATCTCGCTCTTCTGGTGGAAGTGTATCCAAATAAAGAACATTTACTGCATGAAGAAAACCATGAGTAATGCCTGCCACCTTAGGGTCAGGCTCGATAGCCGTAACTTTCACTGTAAAGTACGGATTACCCTTACTGTCTTCTCGTAGGCGGGTTGGATCGCAGTATACATCAACCTTGTCACTAAATTCTGGACTTTTGGCGACTTCAAACAATGCTCTTAGTCTCCTTTCGTCAACGCCAAATGGTTGAGTAGGTGTTCCTAGTTGGTATATTTTCCTTAGTCTGTCTTGATTCCAAAAAAAAATTTTGGTATCTTCGTCCACGACTAAAGGAGGAACTCCTTCCCTGTTTGGTCCAGCTTTTTGACGACTCTCTGGGCTACGTTTAAACATACATGACCTTTCATCTCCATAGTATTAGAAACATAATATACTCTCAATCACTAGAATTGTCAAGGTGTTACTGGGTAACTGCTCACTGCCTCAAAAACAGAGGTGATAATTGGTCAACATCTTGCCTACGCTAAACTGCCTTATCTGTTAGCATTTATGCGATTTTACACTTGTGTAATTACTTAACAGATACCAGGAGGGTGTGAGCAGTTACGTTACTGGCCTGAACCTCGTGGTTGCCGTATCACCTCTACAGAAAATACATGGCGTAGCGACACGGGCAAAAACTACGCCACATGTACATTACCAAGAACTGTTACGCAGTCTCCGCAAAATCCTGAAGTTTCTGGCTTCAATAGCATCATCGCTATACCAGCAAGCATTTCTTGTTTGTTATTTGCCGGTCTCATTATGCATGGATTCGCGCAGTGCCCTGCAAAAGAGCTCAGGCGAGCATAATTGTTAGCATCTCTTCTCACAAGCCCAAAACTATGTCCAAGCTCATGCGTCACTAGTCCTGAAATGGCAGCAGGATTATCTGCCAAACGGCATGTCGAAAATATAGCCTTACCCCTAGCAAAGGAAGATTGGCCAAAAAGGTAGTTCATCCCCGGATGACCTAAATCCCTTCCGGTTGCAACTACCGTCAAACCCATACCGTTCCATGCCGGTAGAGCATCTAAGATACCGGGCGCATCAACTTGACCTGACGGAAGAGTAGATAGGTCACCCTCAAGTCTTTCGCGGGAAAAAGCAAGTCCTCCAAGACGAGTTAACAGACGCCCTACTGCTTCGATTCCCCAATAGATGGCATCATAATCAGCTGTGGTAATGTACCTATCATAATAAAGAGTTACGGGCATTGTCATAATTATTATATTATTTTATCATTTTTGTAATATATGCGGATTGTTGCGTCCTACATTCCATCCCGAAATGCAACAACCTTAAGAATCTAGGCGGTATTGTGCTTGCACAAAAAGGCATAAACAAGTACTATTTTTATAAGGTAAGGGAAATATTACGGGCAGTGAAGTAAAGAACTGTCCGCTTAGTGATTCAATCGGGAGATAGCATCACGTTCATGATCGAAATGCAAGATGATAAACAAATGACAGAAAAGTGTGCTGTTTTTGGCATATTTGGAGCGAGCCCAGAAGTAGAAGCGGCTCGTTTGTCTTTTTATGGGCTGTGTGCGCTGCAGCACCGCGGACAGGAAAGTTCAGGGATTTCAACTTCGGATGGTAAAAGCCTTTACTTACACGCTGACTATGGCCTTGTGACAACCGTTTACCGCCAGCAAGACCTAGATAAACTACCTGGGCATATTGCTATCGGTCACAACCGTTACTCCACCTCTGGCGGCACAGATGACTGTTTTAACCAACCGTTTCTTGACAACAAGCACGGCTTCGCTTTTGCCCATAACGGCAACTTGCCCGACACATCACAGCTCGAAGAGTTCTTAAAAAGTCACCACATCTCATCCAGCAGGCTAAATGATTCCGGCATGATGGCAGCGGCCATTGCCGCACAGCTTGGGACAGGGCTGAGCTTGCCCGACGCTATCGCTGCCTGTTATCCGCTCTTTACAGGTGTATTTTCGGCGGTGGCGATGAACCAAGATACACTTGTCGCCTTCCGCGACCCACACGGCATTCGGCCACTGGCTTTGGGTAAAATGCAGGACGGCACTTATGTCATCGCCAGTGAAACCTGCGCACTCGATACCATTGGCGCGAAGTTTGAGCGCGAAATCGACCCCGGTGAAATGGTCGTTATTTCATCAGATGGTATTCGGTCCACGCAAGTCATCCCAGGTGAACAAAAGCTCGATATTTTTGAGTTTGTATACTTTGCCCGGCCCGACAGTATCATCCTCGGTCAAAGTGTCAACAAAGTACGCATGAATTTTGGACGGCTTATGGCACGCGAACGTTTAGTGAGCGCCGATGTGGTTATTCCGGTGCCTGATTCCTCCATTCCCGCAGCACTCGGCTACGCTGAAGCCAGCGGTATTCCTTTTGAAATGAACCTTATAAAGAACCGCTACATCCACCGCACGTTCATCCGCCCCACAGCCGAGCTGCGTGAGCACGACCTTAAAATGAAATTAAACCCACTAGTCGAAGCAATAGCGGGTCGCCGCGTTGTTCTCGTAGATGACTCAATCGTCCGGGGTACTACCATGCGAAAAACGGTACAGATGCTACGCGATGCAGGCGCAACTGAAGTTCACCTCATGATTAGTTCGCCACCAGTTCTCTACCCTGACTATTACGGCATAAACACCCCGTCACAAAAGGAACTTATTGCTTCCGAAAAGACCGTGCCACAAATTCGTCAGTACGTTGGCGCAGACTCATTGTATTTTCTCAGCTACGATGGCATGGTTAAAGCCACAGGCTTACCCGAACATGTGTTTTCCGCCTCGTGCTTTACCGGAATATACCCGACCCCTATCGGAAAACGCGCAGCTGAAATCACTCATGTTAACATTACGGACCGTTTAGTCCCGGAATCAAAATGAGTAAGACCAACATTGCCATATTTGCCTCAGGAAGCGGAAGCACCGCCGAGGCCTTAATACGAGACATCCAGGAGAAAGGCTACCCGCTGAACGTCAAACTTATGATCACCAATAACCAAGATGCATTCGTGCGAGAGCGTATAAAGAACCTGAACAAAGAATATTCCTTAGGTATCACATCAGTCGTACTAAATAGCTCCACACAGCCCTCGGCGAGCGCAATCCTGACAGGGCAACAAACTGAGGAGGAGCAGGCTGCTATGTTGGCGCTTCTAAAGGAAAACGGCATCGAGCTTGTGCTATTACTAGGCTATATGAAACTTGTCGGCACCACACTCCTCGAGGCCTATGGCTGGCTGCCTGAGTATGAGAGCGTCTACCAGTGCCGTATGCTCAATACTCACCCCGGACTGTTGCCCGAAACTGTTGGCACGCATGGAATTGGTACGCAGGAATTTACCATTAGGGAAGGCCTGAGGGAAGCTGGCCAAACACTTCATGCGGTAAGCGCTGAGTACGATATGGGGCCGACTGTCGCTGTACATCGGGTTCCAATCGAGCCAAACGACACACCGGAGGCCTTATTTTCACGAGTGCAAGCAGTTGAAAAAGCAACCATCGCGTCAGATATAGCAGCATTTGTAGAAGCCCAAAAAAAGTATAGAAAGGAGCAGTAAGATATGGCAAAAATATTAATCATTGGGAGTGGCGGCCGAGAGCATGCACTAGCCTGGGGCATAGCACAGTCACCAAAGGCTGAAAAGGTGTACGTTTCGCCCGGAAATGCCGGAACTGCTCAAGAGCAAAAATGCGAAAACGTCGCACTATCTGACAAGGCAGCTACGCTCGCTTTTTGCAAAGAACAGGCGATTGATCTTGTTGTTATTGGGCCCGAAGCGCCATTGGTCGCAGGGCAAAGTGACCACCTGCGTGCCAACGGCATCACGGTGTTTGGCGCGAGCAAGGCAGCCGCACAGCTTGAAGCCAGTAAAGCTTTCGCCACCCATTTTATGCAAAAACACGGCATTACTATTCCAGAGTCGGTCATCGTAACATCGGCCGAAGCTGCTCAGGCGGCTATAACTATTTTCGGTGGACCAGAAAAAAGCGTCATTAAAGCAAACGGGCTTGCCGGTGGCAAGGGTGTATTTTTGCCAGAAAATGAGGCTGAAGCAGGGTACGCCATAGAAAAAATTACCAGTGGCGCCATGGATGGTGACGGCAGTCGGTTTGTTGTGCAAGCCCGCAACCACGGACCGGAAGTTTCAGTGTTTGTGCTGAGCGACGGACAGAACTACCAGATTATTCCGCTCGCTTCTCAAGATCACAAGCGGTTACTGGCAGGAGATAAGGGCCCAAACACTGGAGGCATGGGTGTGTATGCTCCCCTGCCCAGTTGGATGCTATCGGCAAAACAATGGGAGAAGATAGACGAAATTGCTCAGAAAAGTATCACCGGCATGGCTACAGAACATACGCCCTATCAAGGTGTCTTGTACCTCGGACTTATGCTTTCCGAAGAACTTGGCGGCGATCCGCTAGTCATAGAGTACAATGCGCGCTTCGGTGACCCAGAAACCGAAGTCGTCATCCCGCTACTACAGGGTAACGACGTCGATATATACGAAATGCTCTATGCCACAGCAACCGGAAATATTGCCAACTTTCCACTACCAACTTCACTTAATGGCGCCGCCCTTACCATCTGCCTCGCGGCTGAAGGCTACCCTGAATCGCCCGTCACGGGCATGGTAATCGAAGGCTTGAGTGAAAATTATAGAAATGTTTCTGTTTTCCACGGCGGGACAAAACTTGATGACGCCAAAAATACAGTTAGCTCCGGCGGCCGTGTCCTCTATGTGACCAGCCTTGGCGTTAACTTACAAGCCGCTTCCGAAGCCGCAAACAGTGCCATTGGTGAAAATGGTATCCATTTCAAAAACATGCAATATCGCTCCGACATTGCATGGCGCGCCCTTAACTCGACCTAGGGCCTACTGACGACACCTTGTTTTGTGGCGATAATTACGGCAAGACTAAGGAAAAGGGCAAAACAAATGAGAAAACGTTTGCGTAAAGAAGCGTGCGGGTAAAGAAACAGGTACAACATGCCCGTAAAAAACTGTGCAAAGGAAATAAACGCTACAATGTCGCCGAGGTTTTCAAGCGTCTCACTCCCGGCTCGTTCGGCGCGCGGTATACGCGAAGCCACAAAAGCCAGTGCCCAAACGCCTGCCAGCTGCAACCAGGCAACTACAAGAGGCCCCCGCTCGGCCGACTTGTACCACTTCGTTTTCTTTTTTTCTTTTGGTTGCACCTCTTGATTGTACCATCCATTGTCAACAATTAACCGGACTGATGTTCAACGTCCAACGACAATCATCTTCCTAGTGGTAAACTTCCAGTACTGCGCTAGTGGAACTAGTCTTTGCAGTCTTTACAATCACCGCAGGACGAATCCGTATCACTCGGTAACGGAAACTGACTGGCAAAGGCAATTACTTCTGCGTGAATAGCCGCGAGTTTTTCGTCGTCATCTCGAGCATCGATAGTCTGCTTCATCCATTCCGCTACTTTGACCATGTCTTTTTCTTTGAGTCCGCGCGTCGTGATGGCAGGCGTACCAAGGCGAATACCGCTTGGGCGGAATGGTGGCAATGGGTCATTTGGAATGGAGTTTTTGTTGAGGTTCAAACCGACTTTGTCGAGCGCTTTTTCAGCAATGCTACCATCTATGCCAAAACTACTCTGCACATCCGCTACGATTAGGTGATTTTTTGTACCTCCGGCGACCAATGTAAACCCGCGTTTTTTAAGTTCCTCTGCCAAAACAGAAGCGTTTTTGACGACTTGTTTTGCATAGATTTTAAACTCGGGCTTGAGGGCTTCGCCAAACGCAACAGCTTTTGCAGCGATGCTGTGCATGTGTGGCCCGCCCTGCGTCCCAGGAAAAATGGCTCGGTCTATGAGTGTTGGGATGTTATCGATGGTTTTTTCAGGTGCTTTGAGCGGGTTACCGACAGTTCCTTTGCTGAGGATAAGCCCTCCGCGTGGTCCGCGAAGCGTTTTGTGTGTCGTCGTGGTAATAACATGAAAGCCGTAGTCGAATGGGTTTTTGGCTTCGCCTGCGACAATAAGCCCGGCAATATGCGCCATGTCTGCCATAAGGAGGCAGTCAGGGCCAACCTCTTTGGCGATGGCCGCAAACTTGGCGTAATCTAGCTCACCCGGGTAAGCACTAAACCCTGCCAATATGATCTTGGGCTTGTGCGTGAGGGCAAGTTCTCGGAGCTCGTCATAGTCAATTTCACCAGTTGTAATATCCTTAACCTTGTACCCGACAAACTTGTAGATATGAGCTGAGCGCGTCATCGGGTTACCATGGCTTAAATGGCCTCCATGGCCAAGATCCATGCCGAGAACAGTATCGCCTGGCTCCAGCCACGCATAGTACACGGCCTCATTTGCAGGCACGCCGGAGTGTGGTTGCACATTGGCATGGTCTGCCTTGAAAAGTTTTTTGGCGCGTTCAATTGCAAGTTCCTCAAGTGGGTCGGTGCAGTCTTGGCCACCATAGTAACGGCGGCGGGGGTACCCCTCACTGTACTTGTTTGTAAAAATGCTGCCGTTGGCAGTGAGCACGTCACGCGATACGTAGTTTTCACTTGGTATAAGTTCTAGCCCCTCATGCTCACGTTTTTCTTCTGCTGCAATTAGATCAGCTACTGCGGTATCTACCATGTATCCCTCCTCGTTAAGTCCTTAGATATAGTGTACGCTTTTAGTCGCAGGGTGGCATATAGTAATTTTGTCTGCAAGTATGTTGCCCCACTTTCCAATAGTTTGCCAAACGGCACGCTCAATTTGTTTTTTGGTGATTTTGGCAAACTTTATACCATGGGTGATATACTGTCATTACTATGACAACACAGACAAATGAACGAATTGGTGATTTTGTGGCGCGCGTGCGCCAAGAACGCGGCATGACACAAGCAGAACTCGCAAAACGACTTGGTACGAGCCAGTCGGCAATCAACAGAATCGAAAAAGGGCGTCAAAACCTTAGCCTTGAAACACTTGGGCGACTGAGCGAAGCTCTGAACAAGCAAATTATTTCCCTGGGTAGTGGCAGTGTCAACCTGCGGATTGCGGGTGGGCATGAACTAAGCGGTTCCATACAACTAAAAACAAGTAAAAACGCGGCGGTTGGACTTTTGTGTGCTGCGCTGCTCAATCACGGAACGACAAAATTTCTCAACTTCCCACGGATAGAAGAAGTTTTTCGTATCTTAGAAGTTCTAGAAAGTATTGGCATTCAGGCAAAATGGTCAAACGGCAGCGACTTGGAGCTGCGTCGACCGGCCGAGCTCAAGCTCGACAAAATGAACAAAGAAGCCGCCCGTAAAACTCGCACCGTCATTATGCTAATGGGGCCACTTATGCACGAACTGCATGAGTTCAAAATACCATACGCCGGAGGCTGTAAATTAGGTGAACGCACAGTCGAGCCCCACCTGTTTGCGCTTCAGGAATTTGGGCTCGACGCGAAAGCACATGCCGGAAGCTACCACGTTACGGTAAAGCCAAAGCCAGCCGGCCGTTTTGCACTATACGAAATGGGTGATACCGTTACGGAAAACGCGCTCCTGGCAGCCGCCGGAAGCCCAGATGAGACCGTAATTGAATTTGCGAGTGCAAACTATATGGTGCAGGATGTGTGCTTTTTCCTCCAAAAGCTGGGGGTACACATAGAAGGTACCGGGACGAGCACACTACGAATTCGCGGCGTCAGTCACATAAAGAAAAATGTGACGTATGCTCCGGCAGAAGACCCCATAGAAGCAATGTTTTTTATTTCTGCTGCAGTCACGACCAACTCAGAAATTACGATTGAGCGCGTTCCAATTGCGTTTGTAACATTGGAACTCCTGAAACTCAAAAAAATGGGTCTACGATATGACATAACTGAACGATACCCCGCTGCAAATGGTAAGACTGAACTGGTAAATCTGCACATCTACAAACACAACGGCGAACTGCGCGCACTTACCGATAAAATTCATTCGCTGCCCTACCCAGGCATCAACACTGATAACCTACCCTACTTCGTGCCTATTGCTGCGGTCGCCAAAGGTCGCACGCTCATACACGACTGGATGTATGAAAACCGAGCCATTTACTACACGGAAGTTACAAAAATTGGCGCTACCATAGAGCTGGCCGACCCACACCGCGTCTATATTACCGGACCGACAAAATTTACGCGTGCTGATGTATTTTGCCCACCCGCTCTGCGGCCAGCAAGTTTACTGCTCATTGGTATGCTCGCAGCCGATGGCATCTCGACGTTACGAAACATCTATACCATCCAACGGGGTTACGAAGATCTCGCCGAACGACTCAACTCACTCGGTGCTCGTATAGAAGTATTTCACGACTTGTAGCTAGACGCGTTTATGAGAAACGTAATCAAAGTAAAATAACTGACGGTATTCGCTGAGCGTTGGGCCAGTACAGGTTTGCAGTGTGAGGCGAGGCTTGCCCTTGTACTCAAACAGGGCAGTGTTTTTTGGGTCAACTACTTCGTGGCTAGTCAGTCTGTACGTAAAGACAAAGGTATCAGTTGTCACAGTAGCTTCGGCGCCTGGTTGCACACGCAGCAGTGGCCCAAACACCCAATTAGTCGCATGCCCATATATAAACGTGTTGTCTTTGCGACTATTTGGTAGCGCCGTAGTTGTGGCATACTGCACTTTGTCGCTCGTAAGCGTCCAGTTTCGTGTGTTTTTGTCGTAAACACCATCTACGACCGGTAGGCTTACGCCAACACTTGGTACCTCAACTTTCGTAGGGTGACCAATTGCAAAGGGTACGGGAGGAATAACGTTTGAGTAATCTGGCAACGAAGCTGCATATACCCTGACCTGCTTGTCGTACTGCTGTGCGGCCAGCGGATACAAGACCGCACAAAATACCCCGCCCATTATGAGCAGGTACAAAAAAGTATTTGTCACAAACCCAAAACGCCTTTTCTTCGGGATCATGAATATTATTATATCACATTTATACAGTAATTTGCAAATATGGTGCGGGTAGGGAGAATCGAACTCCCATCTCGAGTTTGGAAAACTCGCATACTAACCATTGTACTATACCCGCTTGTCTTGGCGCCCCGGGCAGGATTCGAACCTGCGGCCTTAGGCTTAGAAGTCCTCTGCTCTATCCAGCTGAGCTACCGGGGCAGCCGGAAAGATTATAACAGAGAATGATACATCTCGCGACATACAAACCCTCTGCTTGGATAATCCTGGGTGAAGCTGTAGTCTGTAGGTATGGCATCCCGGGTAAAAAAACAAAACTTTATAGAACGACTAATTGGCCGCGTAGATGCGTTCCAGCAACGCCACAGAATTTTAGCTTTTCCCTACGCAGTCGTAAAGAAATTCAGCGACGATGAGGGTGGTTACCAAGCTGCTCTCATTGCTTACTACGGATTTTTGTCGCTATTTCCGCTGCTCATCGTTGCGACAGCAGTTATACAAATTATCGCTCAGGGCAATTCCGACCTCCGCGAAAGTCTGCTCGGCAGCATTACGAGCTACTTTCCAGCGTTAGGACAAAACTTAGCCGACAGTATCAGTACACCTGGCCGTAGCGGCGTTGCACTCTTCCTTGGCCTGTTAATTACTTTCTACGGAGCAAAGGGGGTTGCCGACGCAGTTCAGCATGCCCTTCACCATGTATGGGCTGTTCCTAGGCATCGGCGGACCGGCTTTCCAAAATCTACCCTGCGTAGTTTTAGTATTATTATATTTGCGGGAATTGGACTTGTTGTTGCCGCTTCTTTGACTGGATTCGCGACAAGTGGAGCTCGCCTGCCAATTGTTCGCATGCTACTTTGGCTCGGTGGCTTTATTGTTCTTGCTAGCGTGTTCTGGGCGGTGTTTACATATGGATCATCTGCTCGCAAACGCCCTTTTGCAAACATTCCGGGTGCGCTTTTTGCAAGCGTTGCCTTCACTGCACTACAAGCTCTTGGCGCGTACATAATTGCCCACCAGCTAAAAGGACAGACGGGCTTAAATGCGCAGTTTGCCGTGGTGATTGCCTTGCTTTTTTGGCTCTACCTGCAGGCACGTGTGCTGGTTTATGCGCTGGAGATTAACGTTGTGCGGGCACATAAACTTTGGCCGCGCAGCATCACTCCAAAGCCACCACTGCCTGCTGACGAAAAAGCCTACGACCTGTACCGACGTCGTGAGATATTTATCGACACCGAACCTGTTTCTTAAGAACTCTTGCAAGGATTTTATGTCGGGGCGAATGATATTCGAATAATTAGTGAGCATACATGCCGAACCAGAGCTATGTAGCAATAAAAGAAAAAATGGCTCTGCGTGAAGCCAGATGGGGCTTGCCTTTGTGCTGCGCACAAACCCTCAACTTGCCCCCGGCAACTTTCGGGCTTCGGGTCCGGCCAGTGCCACTGGCACTGGCGTTCAAGCCCTTCCTCACCCAAGATAAAACCCCTGCTTTCGCAAGGGTTTTATCTTGGGGCGAATGATGGGGCTTGAACCCACGGCCTCCAGTGCCACAAACTGGCGCTCTAACCAACTGAGCTACATCCGCCATAAACAGAGGTGATTATAGCGTATAGTAGTCACTTATTCAATCACTGCTTGTATAAAGACTTAAAAATAGACTCCGGGGCGTAGCCGGAGTCTATTCGGTAAGTGCTTCAAAGCGTCTACGCTACTGGTAGTACAAACGGCTGAGCGAACTCATCTTTGAAACGTGCCGCTAGGCGCTGCAAACGACTTGCAAACTTGTTGCCACGCTTATCGCTTTGGAGGAATGTCAGCAGTGCGATACCAAGCACGCCCGTGCTCAGTAGCATTGGAAACGTGAGACTGGCTCCTGTATTTTCGAGTTGCGCTGCTGAGGGTTTAGTCGTAACCGAGGGTGTGGTCGTAGTTTCGCCGAGCACTTGCCCGCAGGACGTGTTTTCGTCAGTAAAGGTCCATGTTGCCACCTCACCTTCGACGCCATCCAGATAGTACCCTTCGTCTGGTGTCGCGGTAACAACGTTCTTGCCATTAACCCAACCAGTCTGAGTATAGGTCACGTTCTCGGTCTCTGGCAGTGTGATGACATCGTTGTTTGGACCACAGACGACACGCCGTGTCGGATCGGCTGGCACAGCTGGGCAGTACGTTGCTTCGTCTACGTATCTCCAGCTCGTCTGAACTTCTCGCGGGAACTTGAAGCCCTGCTGTGGTGTTGCGGTTATCACTAGCGTGTCACCTTCCCACGTTGCTTCGTAGTCAATCCCGTCGACTTCAGGCAGTGTATATTCATCGTTGCCAGCCCCACACACTACTTCTGGTGGAGTTGGCGTAACTGGGGTGACTTTAATGACACAAGGGTCATCGTCGAAACAGAGCGTCCAGTGATCATCGCCAACGATTTTGTAGCCCTGTGCAGCCTTAACAGTAATATGCAACTTAGTCGCGCCGTGCGTAAAGTGTACACCTGGCTGGACATAATGGCCATTGACGTAGTATTTGACCCCTTCCACGTACGGAATGTAGTACGAATCATACTTGGTTCCACATGGGTCATGCTTCACGGTCGGCTTCTTGGCGTGGACAGAGATTATGCATAGGTCGTCGCTAAAATGCAGCGTCCAACAATCATCGCCGACAATCTTGTAACCCGGTTGCGCAACTGCAGTTATCTTGATATTCATATCCCCATATGTGTCGTAAGTACCCGGTTGCACGTAGTGGCCGTTGATGTAAAACTTCACGCCTTCAACTGCCGGGATTGTGTATGTATCGTCTTTATCTCCGCATGGGTCATTTTGCACTTTTGGAGGAGTCACCTGCACTTCTTTGACGCATGACAGGTTGGTAAAAGTTAGCGTCCAGCTGCTCTGACCGTTCAATACATAGCCTGGCATAGCCTGCGCTGTTATCGTAACGCTTGTCGCACCATTTGTTGAACGTGTACCTGCAGATACGACATTATTATTTACCAAATACTTCACGCCTAGAACCGAGGGAATGGTGTACGTATCGTTTGAAAGCCCACATTTGTCATCTTTTACGACAGGGGTTGTGGGTTGTACAGGAATGAAGCAGGCAACATTGCCGTCCTGGGCCGTGCCGTACGTATACGTTGTCTGATTGCCCGGAAAAACATAGCCTGCTTTGCCTGTAACCTTGAGCACGCCGTTCTGCAGTGACCAGTCGAGCTGATTGGTGTCGGCAGGCTTGTTCCAGGTTGCGTTATTGGGGCCACATGGATCATTAGTGCTGGGAACTGCTGGCACAGATACGACTGTCGGGCCTTGTGCGGCCGGGCACAGTGTTACTGAAGGGTCTGGCTGGTGGTTATCCTCCGCTAGTACGTACGAGCGACCCTGTGCATCGCTGAAGAAAGAGCCGACTCCTTGGTAATTCTGAATGGCGTTTGTACTTACGCTGATTGGGTTCTGCCCTGTCTGTAGCCTTTCGTTTACGCCAGGTGTACCAACATACTTACAGACAAATACTTTTTGATTATTCTGCGAGTACTGTCCGTTTGCAAACGCTTTTCCACCCATCAGTGGCGACCAAAATGATGTTACGAGCATTGCAGCGTATGCAAATGCTACCGAGGCGTATTTCAGCCTACCTGCGAAACGTTTAACTACTAACTTATACATAAAGCCTCCTGCTGCACCTCACCTGCAAGCGACTAATTAAAACATTGTTATTATGCTTTGTTGTGATTGAATAATTTTGTCTTTGCTTATATAGTACATCTTCACTAAGAAAAAAATGTGAGATATCTTACAAATTATGTACTTTATGCAATGTAAATGCCGTTTTACAATGCTTGTGTTTATGCCGTTACGGTTTGTATGAGCAACCCGACTGCTACCGGCACAAGCAGGTTATCAAAACCAAGTGCAGCTATATTCTCAAGAAACGTTGCGAGACAGGCCGTAGCAATCACATATTGCCATTCAAGACCGCTGACAGAAAAGTGACTGTAGCCGATGAGTAAGCCAAGTGAGATAACAAAGAAGGTCAGGCTACCAACGATGCTTTTTGTTCGTCCAAAGAGGTGATACTTGTTTTGCGTACCAAACCTGCTGCCAACAATGGCTGCAAAACCGTCGGCAAGTGCCATCTGCAGAATGGCTGCTGCGTATATGCCCTTTGAGTCTGTGATGAGTGTCAGCAATCCCACACTCAACGCAAAAAATATCTCGCCGTACGTCGGGCGTTGCACACTACCGATTGCGCGAAATACGCCAAGATGCATCGCTGCCAGAACTACCACAAAAAACGCGAGGCTTAGCAGCCGAATCTCTGTCCAGTCCAGAAAATACGGCCAGAAAGCGACAAAAGTTCCTACGGTGACGTGCACAAACTTACGCCCGACCTCACCGTGCATCCAATGTCGCCGCCACCCCCACTCACTTAAAAGCAGCAAGACAAAAACCACCCCGACAGCCAGCGCCATGTTTGTTAGTTGCATCAAGTCGTATTGTACGCTTCTGAACTAGTACGATTCAAGGCTGGCGAGGAGATTGTCGAAATCACTGCGCTGCTGCGTAGAGAAAAGGACAGTAGGTTCGGCCATATGCGCAGACGGTGTGGTAATGCCAGAGGCTTCAGCAAAGTCGCGGTAAAAGGCGGCCGAAACTACTTTGTAGCGTGAGCCATTGATCTGCTTGTAGCCATGTACGCAAACGCCCTCTACGATCATACTCGAGACTGTTTCGATTATGCTATAGCCGCCCACGGCACTCGGTAGACTACGTTCCGCATAGTCTACGGCCATCCCGCTGCCAGATATATTGTGCCAGTCTGTGTTGTAGCTGCTTAGTGCTGGCATAGTATTTTGCGGCTCAAGGCAGCCGACACCTCGCCCGACTGTGGTCGACCAATCGTCACTGGCTCCGCCCACGCTCACAAACGGGTTATCTGCAAACCTTATAAGTTGCCGGCTGCCGGTATCGCCGCTGCCAATTTTGGCGTCTGCCAGCGTAGCTACGCCCCAACTACTGGGATAGCAAAATGTTACGCCAACCGACTTGTCTGCGTAGCGTTTCAACCCGCTTGCACAAGCAGCTGACTCGGCAGTGTCCTGTGGGGCTGGTTTCGTCTGGGATGATGATTTATCAGGGGTGTTGTTTGTCTGGGATTGTTTATACGGCGCAGGCGCACTGCCTTTTCGAGCGCCCAATATGAAACCATAAAATAACATGCTACCGAGCAAAACCAAACCAAAGAGTACATACAGCCATTTTTTTGGTAACTTTGGGGAAGGTTTTGACTCTCCGACAGATGTCGGTTCGGCTGAAACACTCTTTGTTTCTTCTTCTTTCATCGTTTGCTCTCCATGGTTAGGTATGTTTATAGTACACTGCCAAATAAAAAATCGACAGACATAACTTTCGAGAGCTCGATTCGGTGGTGTTATAATTTAGTCGTTGCAGTTTACGGGGTGTAGCGCAGCTTGGTAGCGCGCGTCGTTCGGGACGACGAGGTCGTGGGTTCAAATCCCGCCACCCCGACCATTTGTTTTGTCGGGTCATTGCTATGCAGTATAATCATTTATGATCGGGGAGTGGCGCAGTCCGGTAGCGCACGCGGTTTGGGACCGCGGGGTCGCAGGTTCAAATCCTGTCTCCCCGACCAGCATATTACCACCTCTGTTTTACGGGGGTGTTTTTTATTACGTTCAAGGTGGATTGAGCGGCATCAAAACGCCGATTTATGAAACGTATAAATCTTGTCCAGTAATGGGCTGTGAAAGCAGTCGTTGAAAGAATTGTAAGTCTTCTATTGTAGGTTCAGGTGTGGGATAGAGTTTTTCTGCCAGCTTGGGCGGAATGCCGTCTTCAATTACATTAAGCATTGTAACGACTGTTTCTTTACCATTTACCCGTGTAACGGCAGGTTCATCAAACATTTTGACCGATGATTTTCGTGTAATACTTCTTATCCTACCGTCGGCTTCCTTTACTATTTCCAGCTCTTGCTCAAATATACCGTCAAGAACACCATTAGGGTCGTAGTCCACTGGTTCAACATGTCGCTTTAGTGTTACCCAAGTTTTACTCGGTTCACCATTTGGGTGTGAGCGGTCTAATACTCGTACTTTCAAGTCAAATTGTCCCCCCTGTACTACGTTACGCCTACGAGAATGGGCTGCAAATGTTTTTTCAGCAACTTCAACAGTATACTGTTCGCCATTAAAGTCGGACTGGGTTGCTATACCTAATTGAAAAGCGTCAGTTACGCTAAGTCCATCAGCGCCTGACTGATACTCAGGGTTTCCAGCAAATATAGCGTCGACAACAGCTTTTGCTTCCTCTTCATCAATTCTTATTTGTCCGCCGTATTCACTAGCACTTGCAGTGCTGCCGAAGTCACTGACTTCGCCTGTTCGGGGATCTACCCTCAAACCAAGACTAAAAGATTTATGGATCGTATCTTGTGGGGAAATCCAAATATTAACCATTGAAGCCCACTCACCATATCTATACCGTGCCTGAACAGTTACAGGTACTCCCGCCGCAAAGGTTGTTAGGGCAGCCAATCGTTCTGGTAATTGGGGAGCATTTGTGTCCCATTTAACGGCAAAAAGATTTTCGTCATTGATTGGCTTAATCAGCTGACCATTATTACCTCTTTCAGAGGTGGCACGGTCTAATGAACCGTGAACAATATCTAAGAAATCACGAACTTCTTTTTCGTGTTCAGCCAAAAAGTCATTGTTTGCTTCAGATGAAGCAGAACCAAGTTCACTCATTATGTATATTACATACTATAGTATTTATTATATCAATAGCAACGACCGGAGACTATATTAACCTCCCATACATCTTGCACACTTTCATCACCTCACTAAAGTAGAAAGGAGTGAAAGTGAGATACCGCAAGATGACAGAGAAACAATTGCTCGTGTATGGAGCACGGATTCGTTTAGGGTGGTTTCGTAAAGCCGAAGAACTCGGGAATGTTGCGGCAGCCTGCCGGTTCTACGGCATTCCTCGACGAACATATTACTACTGGCATAGTCGCTGGGTGAGTCAGGGCAAAGCCCTGACGAGCCTGTACGATATGCCTCGTACGCCAAAGAGCCACACTAATGACGCCGATGACGAGGTAGTGAGTCTCGTCGTGCAGCTTCGCCTTGGTCTTGGTTACGGCGAAAATGCTCTTGCGCATGTCCTCAGGCGGGATTACGGCGTCGCCACATCTGTGCACGGTGTCCACAACATCCTGAGCCGAGCAAAGTTACTAGAAGAGCGCAAAAAGAAGGTACGCAAAACCCGCCAGCTCAGTGACCGTGAGTATTACCCGGGCGAAGTCGGACAGATGGATGTCAAACATTGGAAGCGCAAAGGCTACCAGTATGACATCGTCGACTGTGCTACGAGGATAAAATACAAACGGATCTATCCTGGATGCGACCCTGCGACAACGGTAGATTTTCTTGAGCATGCGGTCAGGTTCTTTGACCCAGCTTTCAGGTTCAAAGGGATTCAGACCGACAATGGCACAGAGTTCACCTACGACCATTTGCCGCAAGTGAGACCGGAAACAGAGTGCCCGACTGTCCGGTGGCTCAGAGAACATGGGATTGAGCACCTCCGCATCCCGCCGTCATCGCCACATCTCAACGGTCGAGTCGAGCGACCGCACGGAGTAGACAAGGATAGATACAAACGGCTAACAACGAATTCGCACACACTTGTCGAATTAAGAGAGTTTTGTAACGAAGATTGTCTCGACTACAACTTTTACCGACCGCATAGTATGCTAGACATGATGACACCGATTGAATACCTGCAAAGCTTGAAGGGTTACGAGCAGGCGACGGTGGATACTAGTGTGCTAGATGTTCGGTAGGTGGACCAACGACCGGAGACTATCCCCACACAGCAAGTACATAGGTTCTGAATGATTAGGCGTATAATTCAGCGCATGGGTCAATGCTTAAAGGCAAGGTCTGTTCTAGAGTATGTACGCGATAAAAGCATGGGTTCATATGCTCCAACTTCGCCAGACACGATTGCAACTAGCTTAAAAAGCTGACGACGGATGATGTACGCGAAGTTTTTGAACTAGCTATTGACTGTGGTTTTTTTAATCTCCCTCAAGAGCAAGGTGAATACCATGTGCTCGGTGCTAAAGGCAAGCGATTCCTGAAAAAACACTGGATATTTCCGACTGGGGTGTTTAAACAGTATGCCAATGATAATCAATGGCTAACTGGTCTATTCAGCGGTTCAGTAGGGGCGATACTCATTCTAATATTAAGGTGGGTATTTGCTGGAGAACTATGAGCAAGAAACTATTCAACCAACTGAAGGCACAGACATCACTTCCTGTACTTTGAGTTGCCGTTTATCTTTCTATCTCACATCAGTATTCTACTAGCTCCACTTAGGTAAACCGATCTCGGGGAATACTTTTGTGGGTGGGGAGTGTTGGGGTACTATTCAACGCTGGCTTTAGGCGCACCCCAGCGCTGAGCGATGACAATTTGCAATGTAAAAGCAGCCACTGAAACACCACACATCAGGGCAAAGCCTAGAGAGAGCAGCTGTGATTCTATGCTCGAGCTATGGAATCGACTTACAAACACAACAACCAGTGGCACACTCGCCGCTCCAAATTTAACCCAAAACTGGACGCGTTCGGTAAGCAAATTGCGTTTGCGAGCCGGAATTTTTTCTAGTGGCTTGTGGGCAATAATGGGCACCGTTTTTTCTGTGGCAACATGCACAACCTTGCGGGCGGATTTTGTTGCGCCCGGAATGTATTTTGCAAACACCACGTAAACGAGCAGTACAAAGACTGCGAGACCGAGCGCTACAAATATGACGGTCATAAGCAGCGAAGGCTCGAGAGGCACGGCTTCAACGGGCGGTACTTCCACGGGCTTCGGCTCAGACTTTGGAAATATAGTCTCGCCTATTTCTGAGTCAATAATCCTTGGGAGATACAGTGCGAGCAACCAAAACCACTCCATAAACAGCGTAAAATACCCTACCCCGCCAAGCACTTTTAAGACCGTCCGTTGGAACTTTTTTGGTTTTGCCATTACCATACCTCGCGGATATGGCGAACCGACTGAGCACGGCTAGTGGCTTCATTAACCTCGATAAGTAAGGCATTGAACTGCATGCGGCCGGATGTTTCAAGCTTGTTACGAGTTTGGTAGTTGTCTCGCCAGCGGGGTATGATGCTGCCAAAAGTCACACCTAGGCTCGAATCAAGTGAGCCGCACATGCCAATATCGGTCATGTGTGCTGTCCCTTTTGGTAGCACCTGAGCATCCGCGGTTGGCACATGCCAGTGATCGCCAATGACGACACTCATGCGGCCATCGAGATAATGGCCAAACACAATTTTTTCGCTACTAAAATCACCGTGAATGTTTACAACGCTCGCAACGTACGATTCGCGCGTAACGATGTTTAAAATTTCATCGATTTTTTTGAGTGGATTTTCCGTCTCAATGTCTGCCTGCTTACCGACAATACTGCCGAGAATACTAACAACTAGTACCCCGCCTTTTGACGTCTCGACCAGCTTGTAGCCAGGCCCCGGGCAGCCAACCATATTGGCTGGGCCAACGACTGGTTCGGCCGGATTTTCTAAAAATGAAGTTAAACTCAACAGATGTGGCGTATGGTTCCCGCCTGAAAATGCCTGCACACCAGCTGACTGCAAGCGCTGCATGTCTTGTGGGTTCATCCCCTTTCCGTCCGTCACATTTTCGGCCTGTGCGACTACAAAATCTAGAGCTTCGGCGGCAATAAGACCTGGCAGTACTTTTTCAACCGCCTGCATACCCTGCTCGGCCATCACATCACCAATGTAAAGCAATTTCATGGTATCAGTATTACACGTGGACTCCCAAAGTCACAACTCACTTGATAGCCCTCAGGCAATGCGCGAAAACCCCACCCCGAAGTAACGAAATGGTCAGTATTGCATACAGTTTGCATAATATACATTATAGTGATTATTACAACTTTTTGTTGTAAAATAACAATATTGCAACCAATTGTCTTGAGGAGTATTAGTAAGAGTGGGCACAAATTTAATGTTTGGGGGGTAGCATGATTAGTCAAAGAATCCAACTTGTAAAAACACAGATAGAACGTGTTAAAAAAAGGCTATACCGTCAATCGATTCTCTTTCGGGCATTGTCCGTCTTAGTAGTTCTGGCATTGGTTATACCAATGAATATGCTAGGGCAAGTCAGGGCTGTATCAGATTTGGCTCCGCCAACTCTTGTTGCAGCGAGTATAACCTCTGGGGCTACGATGAATACCGAGAATACGACATACCAAGGCTACAATGAGCTACTAGTGAACGTCCAAGCCAACGACGATTTATCCGGTAGCCAAGCACCCCTCATCGTATACACCTCGCCTTCCGGAAACCAGACTGCCAGCGGGGGCTCAAACGGCGTAGACGCCTCCGAGTGGATTTCGATAACAAGCTTCCCACAATACTCAGAAGCAGGCGTCTGGACGCCCACAATGTACCTAGAGGACTACTCAGGCAACAAAGTTACCTATACAGATTCGCAGTTACAAGTTATGGGCATAAATATCGACGTAACACTGACCGGGCAAGGTGATACGACAAATCCGGAGCTCGTCAGTATCACGCGAATTGGTCCTGGGGAATTAGACGTAACCGGCTACATCCCATCTACCAATTTCACCGTGCATATGACAGATAATGTTTCAGGCTTCGGTATCCCAACGCTCACCTATACTTCTCCCTCAGGTAATCAAGTAATGGCTCCGGCCGTTTGTAATATCATGGACGGGCATACATCAACCGTTGCGGACTATGATTGCGCAGCATACTTCAACCAATATTCGGAGACGGGCATATGGACACCTGACCTCTTTATAGCTGACGGAGCTGGCAATATAGTCCACCTGTCAAATAACGAACTACTCGCCCGTGGAATCGATGCCCGAGTATCTATTGTAGGAACAAGCGATACTACACCACCTACCTTGTCGGATGTTGATGTCACGTTTGCTAATCCTCCGGCAGATAACATACCGTTTGGGGGTGCTGTGATGACATTGACGGGAACAGTAACCGATAACCTCTCAGGTATCAACGGCACGTCATACATCGGGTACACCTCGCCGACAGGCAAAACAGTGTACGGCTCATTGCATATTCCTGAAAATAACGGTGTATTCATTTCCGACGTTTTTTTGCCCTTGTACGCCGAAGGTGGCACTTGGCTGCCGACTATCTTCGTCCAAGACCCTGCTGGGAATCAGCGTACTTACTCAGTTAGTGACCTAGAGGCTCTTGGGTCGAACATTGCTATAACTGTGTCAAAAAATATCACAGAGAATGCCACGCCTGGCGGTACGGTAACCTCTGACTATGAAAATGACGGCGCTACATCAGCTAACCCTATCGAGGCTAGCGTCACTACACCAACAGGTGGACCGGTATCCATCGTCATCGTACAGTCAGACGACATAAACAGCCCAACGAATAGCTACACGTTCTTTGACCGGCAACTGAATATCACGGCGCCTACCGAAACTGTGGAGAGCCCACTGACTCTTAGTTTCACTATCGACTCGTCTGTGGTGCCTTCCGGTGAATCGGCAAGCACCTTACAAATAACCAGAAACGGCACGGTCGTATCAGAATGTACCGATCAGACGACTGCTACGCCGAACCCCTGTGTCTTCTCGCGTCAGACTCTGGGCGGAGGAGATATATTGGTCCAAATCCATTCTACGACCGCGAGTGCATGGGCGTCAGGGTTCCCAACACATACAAGCGACTACAATTTTGTTGGGTTCAGCGGCGGAACGAAAGATTACTCGAAAGTAAATAAAGCTCAAGCAGGGCAAGTACTTTCGATAGAAATGAAAATCAAAGATGTGCCTCATGGTGTTACTGACATCTTAGCTGCCGGCGAACCGACATCCCAGCGAGTAAACTGCAGCACGCTTGCAACTATTGGCTCCCCGGAAGCTACACTATCGCCTAAGAATAGCGGCTTAGAAAGAATAGGTAAGAACAAGTTTGAGTATGATTGGCGAACCGTTAAAAGTTGGGAAAACACGTGCCGCGTATTCAACGTTCAGCTCATAGATGGCAGCAGCCAGAAAGCACTGTTCAAGTTCCAATAAATACACAGATGCGGCTCAGCGTCTAACGCCAGCCGATAAACATCAGCGCCATCACCATAACGGTGGCGCTGATTCATGCATACCTTTTAATACTTTTGTGTCCTTACGCACATCTAACGAAGAATACGAAGGCTATCGAAGAAATCTCGCCATTCCTCATTGGTAAAGTTGACGGATGGTTTTGCAAATATAAGTGTGCCTGCTTTGTTTGCTACTGCAGATTGTCCCCCGTTTAATTCTTTGGGGCGAGTGAGAGCTACTGTCCCGAATCCTATCTGGAGCTCATCATATTCGTTGAGGGTGTTGAGCATCCTGCTGTACTGGGTTGGTACATCTGCGAATGCCCCTGGTGTAGGCTGTTCATTCAATACCACCTGTCGTCCAGTACTCGCTTGTAAGGCGTGGAGTGTCAGAACCCCGCTTTCTTTGTCGTAGCTGGTCCGATCTTTTTGCAGCTGCCACACTGTGTCTAACTTTGTTGTATCCCCTGGGTAGAAAATAATGAAGTCAGCCTGATCGAGTATCTGTTGGCTTATAACCGTCCGACTTTCAGCCATCTGTTTAAGCACAAAGGCACCAGCAGCAACCACGATGACACTCAAGAGGAGAACTGTAAAGGTTACGACCAGGCGACGTCTCGTTTTTTTATAAGCCATGCTTAGCGTTTGTCTATGAAAGTTACTATTGAACCTGCGCAGTTATCGGCATTGGCCGCACAAGCAGTAGCACCACTCCATACTGTTCGAGCATTGCCAAGCACATTATAGATGGTTCCGGTACCTTCTGTCGGTTTGGTCGCCACCGTGCGAGCATAGCCTGCTGTTGCCGAAGTGAATAGGTACGAGTTTACAGTATTTGAACCAGTGATTGCTTTGACTGCAGCCGGTCCTCCGGTTGCCATGATTGCGTTGATTGTAGTGGTAGACGCTGCCCCGGTTGTCGCGACTATAACGCCTCCGATATTATTAAAATTTGCTGTAGTTGTGCTCTGAACAACACCCTTGGTAGCAACGAAGGTGACAATAGTACCGATGCCGATGGCGCTATTAAGCGCCACAGTAGCCTTTTCGGTCGTAGTGTATGTCCTAGTATCGTAAATCTGCGTAATGGTGTTGTTGGCACCGGTAAAACCAATATCTGCCAGACACAATATAGGGGACGTGGCAGACGGGAAAGATACGGTGGCGAGGTTCGCTGTTTCAGTTCCCGATGCAGAAAGAGCTGGCTGATTATTTGCACCTGTAAGACATAGGTGCTGGAACCTGGCTGCAACGGCGTTTGTCGTGGTAGCCGTACCTGCAGTAACTATGACTTTCCTACCGCCAGAATACGCGGTGCATCCTGTCCAAGAAACAGTTGTCGTGTTCGCCCCTACCGCAACCTTGCATGGACCATTAATTGCTGCTGTTACACCATAAATATCCCCGGGGTTTGCTCCACTGTCTGGCAGGACACCGAATAGTTGTAGTCCCAAGCCGGCAGTTGACACCATGTCTTCCCAGGTACCATTGACACAGCCTCGGATGACATTTGTACTGGTGTTATAGTACAGGCCGCCCTGGTTCGTAGTAGTGCCGCATGTAGCGGTGTCCGCGAATGTGCTGAATGAATCGAGCTGGAGCAATACTTGCGTGGTGTCAGTGGCGTTCGAGCCTATTACTACCTCACTACCGCTTGTGTCGGCACTAAGTATGGCAACACTACCAGTAGATTGGATTTGGAAAGCCGTGGCGGAGTCTGCTTGGTTCTTCATAAGTACCGCTCCGTTATTTCCCACCGAGAATACCGTGGCACCATTTCGTTGCAAGTCCATCACACTCGCAGTTGCGCCTGTCTTATTGACACCAATGGAAGCGCTGGTGGTAGACGTGTCGCTCTGTACCCCCTGCGCAAGCTGTACGAATTGGGCGCTTGTGAGCCCATCAACTTGGTCGGCATTGAAAGCATACGGCGAGGCGGTGAACTGTATACGCGGCGTCATTTCCGCATCTGCCCCGACTTTTACCCCCAAGTACAGCGAGTTTGTGTTGAAGTCGACGCTACCAGGCAGGCTAGTCACGCTCCCAAGAGAAACCTGAAATATTCCGTCTGCGACTGACACGGAAGGCTGGGTCTCTGTCCACACTGCCGAACCGCCCGAGCTAACGGTGTAAATACTGAAAACAATTGAATATGCCCCATTAGTGACATTTGTCCCATCTGGGTTGGTCAGCTTACCTTGGAAATTTATCTGCTGGTTGATGGCAGCGTCGGTGTGTGGGGAGCTTAGGAAAAAGGCCATGCCGAATAGCAGGCAAACCGCCAGAAAAACCGCTCCTTTTACCGCTCTTTTTTGTATACCAAACATAAGTACAATATCCCCGTTACAGTATACTCCTTACCCCTAGAGTGCTCAAGCTTTGCGACTTAGCTTTTTTCTCTGTAGTGTTTATGCTTTGCGTGGTGTTTTCCGAGCGGTGGTTCTTTTTACGGTTTTCTTCGTGCTCGCTCCCTTACGCGGAGCTGCTGTTTTCTTCTGAGAAGTTGGCTTGGTACTCGCCTTGGACGATGTCTTTTTGACCGGTTTCAAATCCTTGGTAACTTTTACTGGAATGCTGCGTGGAGCATGTGCAGTTCCTTTTTCGGCTATGTGCTTAACAATCATTTTAGCTGCGCTTTTTCTTGCTCTCGCCTTTGTGGCTTCATGGTGTGCGTAGAGTGCGGCGCCGCCCAATTTACGGGGGCGTGCAGTGCCATCAGATGTTCGCTTGAAAAAACGAAAATAAACACGCTTTCCGCGTTTGAACGGCCATCGTAAAGCCTTGGCTAGGCGCACTACCATTTTGCGATATGGTATATGTTTTAGGTGCGCCCGTTGCCACCACACGAGCAGTACGATAACCCCAAGGAAAAGTACGTCGACAAACGGTACATACCAGAATGTTTGCTGCTTAATAAGCTCAACGTCACTACCGTCTATCCTGTACATCGTCTGCATGCGGATATGCTTGGGAAACCAGGTATGTAACACTGCTTGCACTGGGGCAGAATAGGTTGCTTTTTGCCTAGGGAACAGCAAACGCGATTCAGTGTTGACCACGGCGCGAGCGAAAAGCTGTTGGCCGTTCGTGCTGTAAAAACTTACGCTTGCTCTTGGGACAACATGGGCATTTCCGCTATTTCGAAACGTCAAATCGACGCTACGGGGCAATCCGAAAGGGCTATGCTTTGCCTGTAGTTTCTGCAGCTCAAGATTCGTACGTAGACCTTCAGCATTGACCACGAAGACACTCACTGCGACAGCTGGCCGAAAGGCAAGTGCAGCACGGGCAGCCCCCTGTTCCGTAATTACTAGATTGGCATAGTGCCCGCCAGGTGCAAGCGGCTGCGTGCCGTTCACAACAAGTTGTAATTGTACCTGTCCATGAGCCGGAATCGTCAGGTCTGTATTGGAAATCGATAACGCCTTAGCGAAGCTGCCAGTCAGCGGACTGGTCGGCACAAGTCGTGCGCTGGACTCGTCAATGGATCGAAGCTCGGCTGCAAGCCGAACAGTGGAAGCATAATTGTTAGTGATAGTCACACTTGCTTCGGTACCGGGCTTCTGGCGATTGACCGTCAGACTTATCTGCGCTGGCGAGACGGTTAAGCCTGTTTTGACGGAACCAGCCTGAGCACCTGCCCTCGATGGGCACAGCAGAAAGATTGCTCCGGCCACAAAGAGCAAACTGTACGCTATTACAGAAAGATTACGGCTTCGTATCATCTTGATGTGAGGCTTTTTTGCTACGACGAACTTTGCGCGACGTCGCACCCACGGCTCGACCGAACGAACGAAGTATAACGATAACCCCGATGATGAGCACGATGATAATAAGCAACAGGCATAGTAGCATCCGCCATGGTATGACCCAGAAGCTTAGTTCGGCCATGACAGGCGTATCGCGCTGACCGTCGTTGTAGACAGCCACAACCTTGGCGACATACCGACCCATACGGAGCTTGCTAATACCCCCCTTCCAGACGAGCTTTTGCTTTTTTGTACCATCCGGTTCTGTAACGGTTTCGTAGTGTGGGAATCCATCGTCCCACTCAGCCACAAATGTCCGCGTCGTCCCTGGGATGATGAAACCACCGTCTTTGTTTAGCGCCAACGTGGCGAGTGGAACGGTATCGCTGGAGTGCCTCTGGATAAAGACGGTACCGGTCGGTTGCACATCGGTGTTGCCAGTATTTTTCAGCTTGATAGAAACGCTAGCAGGAAGATACTCATAGGTACGCTTGCTGAGTGATACACTTTTGAGGCTGAATTGCCGGACTGCGCCAGGCCGATCGACATTAACGAGCGTGAAAACTGCGACCGAACCTGCAATAGCCGACGTACCTTTGGCAGCCTTGGGTGGGTTCTGTTGTGCGATAGTTACTGCAAAATTATAGGTAAACGCGGCGTCAGACGTTGTGTTGATATGAATACGCTGGGTGAATATCTGACCGGCCTGAAGCGTAAATGTCGGCTCTTCGAATCGTACAAGCTGCTGTATTGCCTGTGACGGATTATCACCAAGGCTGACTTGCTCGGTTGTTTCATTGACCGTAAATGGCCTCAGACCCATTTTGAGCGCCTGTGTCGTCGTATTGGTATTACGAATTTGCAGTTCAAGAACAGTATTAGTACCAGGTCGTACTGTCGTCACCAGAGGCGAAGGGCTCACTTGCAGCGAAAAACCTTGTTCCGCAGCATGAGCCGTCGCAAAATGCATTGGTACGAAAGCGCAGGCTACGACGAAGCCGACAGCGACATGACGCAAAACTTTAGATACCCTCTTCATTACCCTCTATTGTACACGAGAAATAGTCCTCGCTGCTAGCCAGAAAAAAACGGCCGCGAGGTCTACCCTCACGGCCGTAAACAGACAAAATCTAGAGCTCTTTAGAACAAACCTGCACCAACTACCGTGATGGTGTCAGTGTAATCTGTTGCTGGAAGCGTCAAGCTGCTGATAGCTGCGTTGTTCGTCAGAGTCAGCACGGCAGTTTGAGCCGTTCCGGTTGACGAAGCAAGCGTGCGGAGAGTCGTATCGAGACCACCACCCTTACCAGCGCTACCACCGACAAATGGTGCGGCGACAGTAACTGTGCCGGTTCCACCGACCTGTGATTGAGTCACGCCCGTGTTGTAGCCTTCAGTGCCAGCTGACAAGGTACTGTTAGAACCAGGTGTCGTAGAAGCAATAGTCGCTGAAGCTGTCGTCGAGTTCAAGCCCGTGCTGGCATCTTTTGCCCATACATACCAACCGTTCTTTGCATTGGTATTGACTGTAGCGGTACGTGGTGTCGGACTGACAGACACGCTACCGGTTGAAAGCGCACCAAGGTTATCACTGTTGCCACTGAGTGCAAAAGTGAATGAAGGAGCGACGGTAGCACTCACCACAATCTGATCATCTGCGATGGCTGCAGTAGCAAAGGAAATGGCTGTGTCGACATTGGTCTCAACCGTGCCCGAGTAGGTGCCAGCTACACTCGTCTCAAGCGCAGTAGTACTGTTCGTCCAGTTGAAGCAATACAATGTACCGGACACCAGCGCACCACTGGACCAAGTGACTGCTTTGCCGACAACGCCAGAGGCACTTGCACCAATAGACGGCCAAGCCGATGCTGTGGCTGGCCACGCAAGGTTGGCCGTGCTGGTAGCCCAGTCACCGGTGGTACCACTGACTGTATATGCCGTTGGAAATGTGACTGTGACAGATGTCTGACCGGCATTTGCGGCCTTGGCACAGACGGTGCCGCTTGTGAAAGTCGAAGCTTTCATGCGGTCGAAGCGTACGAGCACCTGGCTGAGGCTGGCTGCCGAGGCAGTGCTACCGAGTGCAAGCATCACAGAAGTGACAACGGCAGCTATATATAACCCTGCCAGTGTAAATGCTGCCAGCCGAACTGATTTATTCTTTTGCATACTAATTTCTTCCTTTATTTTTACTTGTAACATATAGAAGAATTATGCACGATACACGGCATAAGCGCAAGCACTTTGTGCGCACTGTCACAATAGTCTTAAGAGCTTATCTGAAGCGCTAGAAACTCATCGCAGCGACCAGCGTTATGCTGTCGCCGTAATCTGGAGCACTCGGTGTTAGGGCTGCCGCCTTTGCCATGAGCCGTAGCGTACCGCTTCCCCCTGTGATAGGGCCTGCTGTTGCCAGCAACGGCTGCAACGATGTTGTGACCGCACCGACATTATTCGATGTTCCGTTGAATGGCGATTGAGCCGTGAAAGGACCTCCGCCAGATTGGCTTGTAGACGTTATCTGGCCTCCGTAGCCGCTGCTCGCAACAGACAAATCCGCAGTCGCAGATGCGAGCGTGGTGTTAGCAAGCGTACTATAAAGCCCTGTATGTGTATCACGTAGGTACACCGTCCCGCCGTTATTGGCATTGGTAGTCATGCTGATGATTCCGTCTGCGCTACCATTGGTCACGGCTCCAGCGGCCAGGCTTGTAAATCCGACCGTAAATGGAGGCGTGCCTGTAAGCGTCGTGGCGAGGCTGAAGGTCACACTCGGTGCAACTGTTGACGCTGTTGCGACTGGGCCAAAAGCACTGCCAGTGGACTTGCCCTCTAGTGCCTTCACTTTGACTTTATAGGTCGTCGAGGGGGTAAGCCCAACAACCGAAAAGCCACTTGCTCCACCCCAAGCTGTGTACGTCTGATAATTAACGATGGCTTGACTAGCCCCGATGCTGTTGTCGGTTTGTACATAAAGTGTCGTCACGAAATTATCACTGCTTACCGCAATAAGATACTTCGTATCACTCGGATTACCGCCGGTGGCAAGCACAAGCTTAAGTCTGTCATAGTAGCTAGAAGGATTTGTAAATGTCGGTGCGGGTGGCACATTGGCGTTCACGACGCCTCGCCCGTCACTCTGCGCGCCGTACGTCGTCGAAGACTGAGCCGTTGCAGATGGTGCTCCTGTGCCAGCCTGGAGGCCATAATTGGTACTGGTCGACGTGCCACCACCCGTACCAACATTGTACGTTTTGAGAGTGTAGTTCGTACTGCTCGGCGCCGCCGCAAATAACAGTACTGGCAGTGTAAGTCCCCAAAGCTTATGCATACATCCTAGTATAGCGCAGATGCGAAATGCGTGAAGCCCCCAGGCGTTAGGCGAGCGAGAGCGATGTTTTAAGAGGCGCCCCGCTTTAGAACTCGGTGCTTACGGCGAGCTCAGGTCTGGTTATGCCTATTGATCTGTGTGCTGAATTTAGTGACGTTCTATTTCCACTGCCAGTTGGTCACGACGGCTTCCAGAGTACTCTCTAGGTCGGCTTTGTGTACCGATGAGCCACTCACGACCACTGCTGCGTAATTTGAGCCTTGAGCCCAGTACACAGCCGTTTCATATGTATCTGCTTTCGTAAAAACTAGCGCACTCGCTGGTGCGAATGGACGGGTCGAGACCGCATATACGTCCGACTGTAATCTACGCAGTTTTATCGCCGAGAGCTCTTCCAACTGCATTGTCCCGAGCGTCCCTACCGTCACCCCCAGTTGATCATCCCGTCTGAGCAAAGTAGACCCCAGCAGATATTGGCCCGTGGTCATACCCTGCGCTACCTCGTTGCTACTGACAACTCTCAGGCTACTCGGTGCTCGAGTAATGAAATGTTCGGTTTTCCAAGTGAAAAGCTTCTCCTGACTGCCAAGAACCGCCCTGCTTTCCTCTTGATCAGTTGTGACCACCGTGGTTACCGCGGATTGATTCCACCAGATAAAACCCCCGGTGCCAATACCAAGCACAATGGCTGCCGCAATCCCAATGAGCCATTTTTTCATTTGCGTTTTGTGCCTTTTTTAACCGATTTGATTGTGGACTGCTCCAGTCCTGTCTCGTAGCGATGTTTCGCACGTTGATACCCAAACCTGTACGTTACAATGAAGATAAAGTTAAAAAATATAAAGTAGGCTGCATAATACCAGCCCGCCCAATCCGTATTTGATTGAGGAAACGTGCGAACACTACCACCTTTTGATTGATCCGGTGCATTACCCGTGTTGCTGACAACGGCGTAAATATATTCTGTGTAGCCACCCCTCGCATCTCTGACACGCAGATGGACCGGATAGGCCTTGGCTGTTCGATATGTATGTGTAAACTCATACATGCCCGCTAGGTTGATACTGTGTGACTCTGTCGTGCCATCCCCCCAGTTGAGAGCTAGCACGTAGGGGCTCTCGCCTCCGCCAATCACAACACGTATCGTCGCCTCAGTATTCGAGGAGGTAACGAAGCTGAAAGGATCCTGGGTAGTCACTGTTAGGCCACTTTCGCTCCCAGCGTTTGATGCCCCTGTTTGCTGCTCATTTGAACTCGGTTGATTGACAGAGGGAGGGAGCGGCTCCACCACAACGGCTTGGGTGAACGTAACGACCCTAGCAGCACTGTCTGGCCCAAACACACCATTGACGTTTGCCGTTCGCGCGATGAGAGTATTCTGGCCAGGACTTAGTGCAATCTGCAGACTGTATAATCCGGATGTGCAGCTTGTTGAACCTAGTATTTGTCCGTCACGCCAGACAGAGACTACTCCTGGTGGTGCGATGGATTCACATGTACCACTTACTGTTTGCAGGGCATTTTGAAACGTCATACCGCCAGTGGGTGATGCGATAGTCGCTGCCTGTGAAGGTGCCGGGTAGGGCACCACCGCGTTGACGTTATAATCTTCAGCAAAAACCCAGCGTGTAGAAACCGCGCCAATCATCACGACGAGCAATAGGACAAGAGCAAGATAGTGTCGTCTGTATCTCATAGTGTTTCTGTTATACCCTCAGTATAGCAGCGTTTTCGCTATGAATCGTCGAGATTTACAAGGGCTGAATCACCGAGCCTCGTTTTGAAGAAGATACTTCCAGCCAGGTCGCCCGTTGCGCTAGTGCAGCTACGACTACTTCGCAAATTCGATAGCGCGGGTTTCGCGAATGACATTTACCTTGATAGTACCGGGGTAGTTCATACTACTTTCTATCTTTGTGGCAATGTCGCGGGCAAGGCGAATGGCCGTGAGGTCATCGATCTGCTGTGGTTTTACAAAAACACGGACTTCGCGACCAGCACTAATAGCGTAAGACTTCTCAATACCATTAAAGCCGTTTGCTATGTTTTCAAGCTCTTTCATACGCTCAGCGAAGTTTTCGGATGAGATGTTTCGAGCGCCAGGGCGGGCGGCAGAAACAGCGTCACAGACACGCACAATCACAGCTTCTAGGCTGGTTGCTTCCATGTCGTCGTGGTGCTGCTCGGCAGCGAGCGCGACCGCTTCTGGGGCACCATATTTGCGCAACATTTCACCGCTAATATGGTGGTGCTTGCCTTCCATTTTATGAGTCAGCGCTTTGCCTAGGTCGTGGAATAACGTTGCGTATTTGGTTATTGCCACGTTTGCGCCGAGTTCTTCGGCAAGCATACCAGCCATGTGAGCCATTTCAGTTGAGTGTTTTAAGACATTTTGCCCATAGCTAGTGCGGAATCTTAATTCACCTAACATATGCAGCAGTTCTTTAGGAACGCCAAGTACACCAACTTCACGAGCAGCATCTTCGCCCGCACGTAGCACATCTTTTTCGACATTCTTTTGAGCTTTTTCGACGACTTCTTCTATGCGACCTGGGTGAACGCGGCCATCCTTAAGCAAAAGTTCGAGCGCTTGTCGGGCAACTTCACGACGAACTGGGTCAAAACAGCTCAGCACAATATAACCTGGTGTATCGTCGACCATAATATCGACGCCGGTTGCCTTTTGGAGCGCTTGAATATTGCGCCCTTCCTTGCCGATAATCCGGCCTTTCATTTCCTCGTCTTCTAGTTTCACGCTCGTAAGGGTTCGCTCTGCTGTCACTTCACTGGCCATACGCTCCATGGCGGTAACTATAATCAGCCCAGCGGCATCTTCAGCATTATCTCGAGCTTCATTTTGGAGTTTTGCAACAAGTCCGAGCAAGTCATTCTTTATGTCTTTCTCAGTCATTTGCATGAGCTTTTCAGCCGCATCTGCCTTGGTAAGCTTGGCGATTTTCTCAAGCTTTTCTTGCTGCTTTAGGCGGATGTCCCGAATTTCATTTTTAAGCGCTTCTACTTCATCTTCACCCGTACGAAGTTTCTCATTCCGCTTATCGAGCTCGTCGAGCTTTTTATCGAGAGTGGTTTCACGTTGTACAAGTCGGAGTTCAAGTTCTTTCAGTTCATTTCGACGAGTTTGTTCTTCTTTACGCGCTTCGTCGGCTACCTTACGAGCGTCTTCCCGGGCTTCATCGATAAGCTTATCCGCTTCTTTTTTTGCTTTTGACAGTTCCCTTGAGGCCTTGTCATCAGCCGCAGCTGATTTTTTTTTGCTGACATATGTGCTGCCTGAATAGCCAAGGCCAAGCCCTGCTACCACGAGCAAAATAGTAATTGGATCCATACTTTCCCTTTCGTTCTGCTGGGTAAATCGGTAGCAATCGCTTTCACTTCTCTAGCTACGCAGTATTAACCCACCAAATTTCAACATAAATTAACAATAAGTTGGCAGTTCTAAGAAACTCCAGAATGCCTGCTTACTATAATACGCGCTTCTCCAAGACAGCGTCAATGTTTGCCTAACAATCCACGCAGACTTGCTCTGTCACTTTTTCTGCGGGGTGATGTGGACTGGCGCACCGTAGAAAGGTAGGGCAATGCGGTCATTTTCACCCCGGATGAGTTTTTTTACCCCTGTTTCTATCCACTTGGGATTTTGAGAGGCAATGATGGGAATATTTAGCGATTGCGCAAGGGCATTCGCGGTAGTTAACCCAATCCGTAGCCCCGTAAAACTACCCGGTCCCTCAAAAACAACCAAACCCTGTATGTCATGCCAGCTTTTGTCATAGCCCTCCAGCAACTGTTTGATTTTTGTATGGATTGTTTCAGCTAACTCACGGTGCGCTTGCCATGACTCGTAGCCTAGCTGTGTTTCACCGTCATATAGCCCTATCTCCGCCTCAGGCTTATCGGTACGCAACGTTAGTATAGTCACTGGGTATCTCCTGCAAAGATGTACTTGAGAGCTGACGGGTATTGGCACGTAATATTACGGCCCTCATGAGGACTATGATGAATGTTAATTACAATGTGATTAGGTGGTAACACTGCCTGAACTATATCACCCCACTCGACTACTACAACAAAATTTGAGTCACCCATAAACTCACGAAGCTCATCTGCAATAATGCCCGGTTCCGTTAGACGGTAAAAGTCAAAATGAACTATGGTAAATTTCGGTGCTGTATACTCGCGGCTAATGGTAAACGTTGGGCTCGATACATGGTCGCTGCTGCCTGCCCCTCGCACCAGACCGCGCGTAAAAGTAGTCTTCCCGCCACCGAGGTCACTAACGAGCTCGATCACTTCGCCCCCCTTGAGCACTGCGCCCATACGTTCGCCAAGCGCCTCAGTGTCGGCGGAGCTTGCGGACTGCGTTTGCCAGGTCTTTTCGGTAGACATATGCTCCATATCCTACCGCGCAAGCCCCCACTAGAGCAAGGACACCTGGGTGAACGGTGGTTGGGCGAAGGACAAAACTCGCTTGTTTGACTGGTGTGGTAGCTGCTACTTTTGGCTTGGCGGTCGATGATTTTACCGTCTTAGTCGACGCCGCTTTTACCTTGGTGGTTCTTGCTGCCGCAGCTTTTGTTACCTTTAAAGCCGTTGCCGGAAGTTTTATCGGCTGGGCGATAACATTGGTTGCCGCCGGAGTTGGTTTGGTAGCCCAGTACCACGTCCCGTTCGCGAGCGCCCAAGCCTGGCCATCCGGCGCAGTGTCATATGGGTCAGACTGTGCAACAACAGTGCCCGCGCCGTCGAGCAGCGTTGCCTGCCCGCTGGTATTGCTCATGCTCAAACTTGTCTGGCTGGCATACAATACACGAAAACTCTTCGGCGCAAAAATGTTTCTTATTTACAACATTAGTTCTATCCCTTCTACGAATCGTTACAATTCAATCGTCTACTGTTTCTTACGATTGCGGAATTACTAAACTATTATGCTTACTTGTGTCGAGCAGTATAATAGAGAGCATGCTGAAACTGAGCGAAAGCCTTATAGGTCAACCCGTCATGAGCCTGCGTACAGGGCAACCAGTTGCCCGTATAACTACGGCAATTTATAACCCAAATAACCTGAAAATAGAGGGCTTTTATTGCCAGGACAAATTTAGCCGCAAAGAGTTGGTGCTTTTGTATCAAGATGTCCGCGATGTCATACCCCAAGGAGTTGTAATCAACGATCATGACGTCCTCGTGGAAGCACACGAGCTAGTGCGTCTCAAAAAAATTATGGATATTGGGTTTGAACTAATAGGCAAACAGGTGGTAACACTTAGCAAGCAGCGACTCGGTAAAGTGACCGATTTTTCAACCGAGGTTGAGACAATGTACATTCAAAAAATATATGTTTCTCGGGGAATTTTAAAAGGTCTAACTCGGGGCAATTTGGCCATCGACCGCTCGCAAATAAACGAAATTACTGATAAAAAAATCATCGTGAATGACCTCCTCGACTCTGCCGCTGTACCAGCTGGCGCTGCTGCTTAGTCGATGCCCTGCAATGCCGACTTTATATCTTGGTAGTTGAAACCCTGGCGGGCGAGGTACATCATGAGTTTTTGGTCATCTTGATAGCGACTAATCTTACGCTTTTTCTCAACCAAGCTGCGGAGAATTTGACGTTCGTCAGTTTCGTCATCATCTAATACTTGTTTAACAATGTCGCTGCTAACTTTCTTTTGGCTCAACTCAAGACGAAGCTTTTTGGTGCTTGTCGCTTTTAGGAGACGGCGGTTTTCAACCCAGCGACGCGCAAATTCGGCGTCGTCCACTAAACCCAGCCGCTTCAACTTTGGGAGCACAGTCCTCCCAAACTCGTCGTCATAGCCTTTCCGACGGAAATAGTCACGCAGTTCTCCCTCACTGCGCATACGCCGCGCCACGTATGCGAGCGTGAGAACATAGGCTTTATCCACCTGGGATTGTCGTTTTGCCTCTATCAACTCGGTCTGGGATAGTTCTTGTCCTGTCACATACCCTGCGCTCAGCAGCGCTTCAGAGCTCAAACTAAACGCATACTTTCCGTCGACAAAGATGGAGTATCTCCCTTCGCGTTTCACCTGAGCTTTGATGGCTGTTACTATCATGGCTTGTACATAATTTCGTAAACTTCAATCAACCCATCGGCGACTTCGGTTGTATGATTTTCCACAAGATCACGCAGCTCCAACGCGCTTATCCACCTGACATCGGCGACCTCATCAACCTGCAATTTCAGAGTTGTTTCGGCCAGTATAACTGATCTGTACAGTGTGTTGAAACGATTCAGCTTGTACCAACCTGCCTCGCGGTACGACGGGTAGTATTGTACTTGCTCTAGTTTCGCCACAACGCCTAGTTCTTCGTACAGCTCCCGCTCGGCCGCCACTTGGTAGTCTTCCCCGCAAACAACGTGGCCGGAAGCAGAATTGTCCCAACATCCTGGGTAAAGTTCCTTGTTAGCTTGACGTTTTTGTATCAGTATCATGCCAGACGGGTCTTCCAATACAACCCGGACAATCCGGTGGCGTAATCCCTCTTGTTGCGCTTCGCTCTTTGATGCCCGCCCGATAACAACGTCATTGTCATCGACAATGTCAATGTCATGCTCACTCACGCGGCACTCCTTTATCCAATAGATCTATAAGTAACGGAAAAATGCTATACTCGTGGCTCTTCTCTAGGTTAAAATGTCCTTGACCAGGAATGACGGTGAGTGCGGCACCAAGTTTACCGGCAATATACTCGGCCTGTTTCAGCGGTACATATGGGTCGTCGTCGGAGTGCACAATAACAATCTGATTTTCAACTTTTTCCGTAATTTTCGGCCAATTATATGGCACGTCGAATAGTTTAGCATTGGCTTCCCAGTCAGTTGCAACGCTTTTACCGCATTCGTTTGTGAAAACAGATACGCATACGACTGATTTTAACTTGGTTGGGTTTTCCTGAGCAATCAGAAGCGCAAGGCTTGCCCCCGACGAGTGACCGATGAGTACCGTGTCTTCTGCTAGCGGAAATGGCGCGTTTTCATGAACAAAATCAAGCCACTTTCTCAGGCTCGGATGTTCGGAGTTTGGTAACTGTGGTAGCCAGACATCGTAAGCTTTGCGCTTGAGCTGAGTTTCAAGCCACCGGAACCAATTCCCCTCAGTATAACCCTCAGTGCCATGCAAAATTACTGCTTTTCTCGTCACTATTTCTCACCTAACCAGCTAAGCTCAATCTTTATTGTAAGCTTAGCCGCGACCGTAACTGCTTGATTTATACCATTTTCTGTTAATGAGGAATCACTTCCTCCACCGGCGAAAACGCGTGCGCCATTTGCTTCGCTCTGACCGTGACGTACATAAAAAACATTCGCCATGGACTACTCTTTAGTGGCAGCTTCGCGGACTTTTGTAGCTATTTCGGCTTGAACTTTGGGGTTTTCCTGCAAGTATGTCTTGGCGGCTTCGCGGCCTTGGCCGATTTTTTCGCCGTTGTAGGCAAACCACGCGCCGGCTTTTTCAACAATGTTGTGTGTAGTAGCAAGGTCAAGGATGTCGCCTGCAACCGAAATACCCTGGTTGTACATAATGTCAAATTCGGCTTCGCGGAACGGCGGGGCGATTTTATTTTTAACAACTTTCACGCGGGCACGGTTGCCGATGACGCTATCGCCTGTTTTTATTTGGGATATGCGGCGGATGTCCATGCGCACACTGGCATAAAATTTGAGTGCATTGCCTCCGGTAGTCGTTTCTGGGTTACCGAACATCACGCCAATCTTCATGCGAATTTGGTTAATAAAGATGACTGTTGTCTTGCTGCGACTAATGACGCCTGTAAGTTTGCGGAGCGCCTGACTCATCAAACGAGCCTGGAGACCCATATGGCTATCACCCATGTCGCCTTCAATTTCAGCGCGTGGTACTAGCGCCGCAACCGAATCAACGACAATCAGATCGACAGCGTTGGAACGAACGAGTGTCTCGGTGATCTCAAGTGCTTGCTCGCCGTTATCTGGCTGGCTGAGAAGAAGATTTTCAATATCTACACCAATGCGTTTCGCGTAAGATGGGTCAAGCGCGTGCTCAGCGTCAATGAAGGCCGCTGTGCCACCACGTTTTTGGACCTCGGCTATAGCATGAAGTGTTAGCGTAGTCTTACCGCTTGATTCAGGACCGTAGACCTCAACTATGCGACCTTTTGGTATACCGCCGCCCAGTGCCAAGTCGAGCGAAAGACTGCCACTTGGCGTACACTCTACTTCAACACCATGATTTTCGCCCAGCTTCATAATCGAGCCTTTGCCGAACTGCTTCTCAATGGTCTCTAGAGCAAGCCCAAGTGCCTTTGCCTTACCCTCTCCCTGTTGTTTTGCCTCTTTTGTATTGTCGACCTTGTCGCTTGCTGCTTTTGCCATTCCGTCGTCCTTCCTGTCTACAGTCACCTCGCCGGCAACCTGAAATAAATAATGTTGTACGACAGAGCCTACACCCCCCGCATTCCAAAAGCAAACTCATTTCCATTACAGGAGGACAGTCCTCCCTAAGTGGTTTCTACTCACCAACCGTTCGCAAGCTCCTTCTTAAGAATGTCTATCATCTTCTTGTTTTCTTCATAGTCCGCCATGAAATCGAGATATTCTTGCGAGCCGGGGAAAAGCTCAAGTATGCGTTCCTGGCGTAGCCATGTCTCTTGGGCTCGTTGCAAATAATACGGCAAACTTGAGTATGCGTAGTCTCGCCATTGGCGAGGATTTAGGTGAATATACCTTGTAATATGCATGAGATACGTATCGTCCGAAATCATAGTGGCTCGAAACCTCGACTCAAACAGGGAACCACTTCGGCCGTACTTCTTATTAAAGTAACGGCTATAACTTGTCATGATGCTCTGCATGAGACTTGTAAGCATTTTTGCATGCCTTTGATACACAAGCAGATGAAAGTGATTTGGCATAAGGCAATACGCTAACAAATCGACTTTATTGTAGAAATTTGGGTACGAAATACCATACGGGTCTTTCGCTTCTTCGGGAGATAAATAACGGGCAAAAAGGTTAAGAAAAGTTAGATAATCTTGCTCGTCGAGGTATATGCGGTGTCGACTATTACCGCGCGCATATACGTGATAATAGTTTTCAGAAGCGTCCACCCTAGTGGTATTTCTCCTTGGCATAGTGTTACTATATCATATCCATATAGCTTGGGAGGACTGTCCTCCCAAAGAATGGTTTGCGGTTGTGGTTTTTGGTATACTTATACGCAATGCGTGTATCAGATAGTTTGGTGGAGAAGCTACTGGCGTCGACTGGAAAGTTCAGCGACGAACAGCTTGAGTCTCTTCGCAAACAAGAAAAGAGCGAGAAGAAGCCATTGCAAGATGTGGTTGTTTCGAGCAACACGCTGAGCGAGAAGGAACTGACGCAGCTGTATGCCGCCGAGATTGATGTTCCTTTTGTTGAATTCGTGGCTCGTGATTTGCCAAAAGAGGTGCTAGAACTCATTCCCGAACGCGTCGCTCGGCAGCACCGTGCAGTGGCATTTCAGACCGATGAAGATGGTGTCGTATTTGTGGCCATGGAGGATCCCGATGACGTCCCAGCCATTAGCTTTCTCCAGAAACAACTTGGAAAACCAGTCCGTATCCACATCGCAACGACGACGACTGTGCAAAACGCGCTCGATGTCTACAGCGGCGACGCCAGCAACGTGGGCACGGAGATTGAACGAGTTATCGCAATTCAGGAAAAGGACGACGGCGATGAGATTGTCGACAAAGCTGATGTGGCAGAAGATTCCCCCATTGCCCAGACGGTTAACCTCATCATCGACTACGGTGTAAAAAACAGCGCCAGTGATATACACATTGAACCGCGTGAAAACTTTGTGGTGGTACGGTACCGAGTTGATGGTATTTTGAGGGAGGTCAATAAACTACCCCGTAAGGTACTCGGCGCCCTGGTGTCGCGCATAAAAATCCTAGCCAACCTCAAGATTGACGAACACCGTGCCCCTCAAGACGGGCGATTCAAAATAGTCGTAAGTAATCATGTCTACGCACTTCGTGTCTCTACCCTGCCTATAGTTGACGGGGAAAAGGTTGTTATGCGTATCCTCGACGAATCAAGCAAGCCCGCCACACTAGAAGACCTTGGCTACTGGGGCAGCGCGCTTGAAGCTGTGCAACAGGCTATTGTACAGCCACACGGCATGGTACTGGTCACCGGGCCGACCGGATCTGGCAAGTCTACCAGTCTTTTTTGTATCCTAAGTATGCTTAACAGCCCTGGGGTAAACATCAGCACGGTCGAAGACCCTGTGGAATACCGAATATTTGGAGCCAATCAGACACAGGTGAACCCACTCGCTGGCATGACCTTTACTAGTGGCCTCCGAGCCCTGCTCCGCCAAGATCCAAACATCATTATGGTAGGCGAGATTCGTGACGGCGAAACAGCTGACTTAGCTGTCCAAGCCGCCCTAACTGGCCACCTTGTATTCAGCACCCTCCACACTAATAACGCAGCCACTTGCCTCCCCCGCCTGCTCGATATGAAGATTGAGCCGTTTCTCATTGCCAGCACTGTCCGAATAGTTATTGGCCAGCGCCTGGTAAGAAGACTCTGTATTGATTGCCGTGAATCATACACCCCGGATGACGCGCATCTCACAAAACTCTACAAGATATTTCAGTTGAAGACCGGCGACACTATGAAGCGTTTACGTGAGCTTGAACAATCCGCACTAGATGCAGGTATCGGCGCAACGAACCCGAGCAAATCAAATGCTGTCGACCCCGCTACCCTTTCCATGTCCACCAGCGAAATCGTACGATTGTGGCGGGCGCACGAAGATGGTTGTGATACGTGCAACCATACTGGATATCACGGCCGAATAGGCATTTATGAAGTACTTAGGAATACCGATGAAATTCAACAGATGATTGTTACTAATTCGACAAGCGACAAGCTTCAGGAACAAGCGTTACTTGATGGCATGCTTACAATGCAAATTGACGGGCTCGTGAAAGCCTTGCGAGGGCAGACCTCAATAGAAGAAATCTTGCGTGTGACGGCAGAAAAAGCGTAATAAACAAGGAAGGGGCCGTGACGAGCAAGAACTTGCTTATCTTATAAACTAGGTACGTCATAGTAGAATCTATGGTATCGGGTCGCAAGTTGCGCTACTATTTAAAGCATATGCTCTTTACCTATAAAGCTCTGCGAAAAGACAATTCCGACGTATCGGGCACTATTGAAGCCGCCGACCACGAAGCGGCTATGGCTGCGCTCGCTCGCCAAGGGCTACGCCCCCTGCTAGTCTCAGCTACCGCTACAAAAAAACGCTTTGGCTTTAATAAAAGAGTCAAAAGTAGCGATATGGTGATATTCACTCGGCAGCTGTCCACAATGATTTCTGCCGGTGTGCCAATTGCGCGAGGGCTCTCAACCCTCCAAGAAAGCGCCGACAGCGCTTACTTCCGTGAAATTCTTGGCAAAGTAACCAAAGATATTGAAGGTGGAACACAGCTCGGCGATGCATTCGCAAAATTCCCTAATATTTTTGATGAGGTCTATGTAAACATGGTTCGGGCCGGTGAAGAAGGGGGCATACTAGACGACATCCTGAAACGCCTCGCCGTTCAAGTTGAGCAAAACGCAAGCATAAAAAAGAAAATTAAGAGTGCCATGGCATATCCGGTAGTAATTCTGAGCATTACGGTTGTGGCTTTTTTTGGGATTATGTTTATCCTCATGCCAAAAATATCAAAAATTCTACTCGACTTGGGTGGGCCAAATGCAAAACTGCCTGTCTACACGCAGATATTATTAGACTTGAGTCATTTCAGCCGCAAGTACGCTTACATCATGATTCCGGCTATGGTTCTGGTAGTATGGGCAATCCGGCGGTACATACGGACTCCAAAAGGAAAATATCAATTTCATTCTTTGTTACTTCGCCTACCTATCGTAAAGACTATTGTCACTAAAATAGCAATCGCACGTTTTTCCCGAACTTTCGCCTCACTCATGTCTGCCGGCGTGGGCGTGCTTGATTCGCTATCAGTTACAGGGGGCGCCATTGGCAACAAAGTTATCGAAAAGGAACTCGCCGAAGCAGCCGCCGAGGTAAAGAATGGCAAACAGCTATCTGAAGTAATCGGTCAGAGTCCACATTTTCCACGAATAGTCGCCCAAATGCTTGCGGTCGGTGAAGAAACCGGCACAACCGACACCGTACTGATAAAAGTGGCCGATTTTTACGAAGAAGAGGTTGGGAACGCTATCGATGGCCTTGCGTCAGTAATTGAACCTGTGATGATACTTTTCCTCGGCGCTGGGGTCGGGCTAATCGCAGCCAGTGTCATGGGGCCAATTGCCAGCATGAGTAATAACGTCGGTACTAACTAGGCGAGTAACCACGCGGTATAGATAAAAGACTTGACGTTGTTCCGCTTACGGTTATAATCAGAGGCAGACTTACGGGCTTTCCGTTAAGCAATATAAAATCTACATATAAGGAGGGTGGGCCCCTATGGTTTCACTAAAGAATAAAAAAGGCTTCACAATCGTCGAGCTTTTGATTGTGATAGTCGTCATCGGCATTTTGGCGACGCTTGTTATTGTCACATTTACCGGTATCCAACAAAAAGGTCGAAATAGTCAACGTCAAACAGACATTAACGCAATTCAGAGCCAGGCTGAGGCTTTTTACGCGCAGCACGGTTTTTACCCCACACTTGCTGACCTACAGATTGCAACAGCTCCTACTTTCATACAGACATATATGAAGGGTCTACCGGCAGATGCTCTTAAGGATCCGAAGGGACCGACCGTAACCATTACGGGCACTACCGACGCTGATCAATACAGCTACGTTGCAAGCGGAACTGGTTGTACTAACACAACCGCTACAACCATCACTGCTGGTGAGCCAGTAGAGAACGGCTGTGATGCCTTTGTCGTGACGGCAACACTTGAGGGCGGAACTACCTACAGCAAGCAAAGCAACTAGCCCTGCTACTGTGTTTAAAAGAGACCGTTTATTCGGTCTCTTTTAATTAAACCGTGGCGAAATGCTGTGACGAGGTATCTTAACCCTATTCCTGTACCAAAATCGGGCCTGTTGCTAAGTACTTTTAGTGACACTGGGGTAAGAATAGCTCCTTGCCTGGCGAAGAGTGTGCCTAGCGAATCGATAATCCTGCTATAACCTAGCACCACTGCTAGCGACATCAGGCGTTAGGCGAGCGATGCGAACCCTACAGAGGCACCCCGCTTAAACACTGCGCTTACGCCGAGATCGGGTTAGGGGCTACGGAGTTCATGCGCCTTTTAAGCATGTAGGCGCCGCGGGTATACTGGACGAGAAAGCACTACGGCTTGGTTAACACTTCGCGCCAGCTGAGAATGGTATAGCCTCCTGTTATGGGGTAGCTCGGCGGTGGTGCATACAGCAGATTGTAATCGTAGTTGGTTTCGGTAATACGAACACCGGAGACGTAACGATTAATTGAACTATCATAAACCGCGTCACCACATGCTCCGCGCAGGTAGTTCCAAGTCCAGTATTGCCGCGTCGCCACCGACCCGTAATACACAAACTTTTGATTCGCACCAACCCAACCACGTGTGCATCGGCTGCTGTCGGCCTTGTATCGGTCCGGCCAAGTCACAGAGCCTAGTTGCGAAAGTGTTGCTGCATTTATTTCGAAGGTAAAAGAACCCGACGCTGGTGGCGCATACGGCGCTACGATGATATCATCTTCAGCCACGAGCCCTATGGCATCTTCACCATTTTTCACAGAGTACAAAACGTCGTCTGCAATGTTTATATCAGGGCTATTTGAACTGCTCGCCAGCTGGCCGGCGGCAATCGTAACCCTTCCATGAAATGTTGGGTTTGTACGTACCCATACATTATCCTCTACAAATATGACACCAGAGGTTGGGACTGCAATGTTCGATGCAACAGCCGTTCGCGTCAACGCACTCGTGTACGGTGTAAGTCTGTCATTTTCCGCACTAACCCTAGAGAGGTTATAGGTATTATTCGTGTTAAGCTCAACTAAATAACCCTTTGTCTTACTGAACGTACTTCCATTTCGAGGTATGTAGGCTGGCGTGCGCGTGGCAGGAACCTGACTACAGGCGTTGCCTAAACTCGCCAACGCTACGGTGGCAGGGTCACTTGCGAAGGCGGTTTTTTTCATAGTACATAGACTGGTAGAAATCTGGTTAAAATCAATGCTTGGTTGTGGATACAGCCAGTTCGACTTATCACGAGTCGCACAGTTAGGGTTCAGCACACCAAGACTACACCAAACACCAGACTTGGATGAGCCGTCTCCACCATACTGAGGCAGAGGAACATACGTCGACCGAGCGCTACCGACAGTGTCGCTATTTGGCCCGTCCATATGAACCCCTTGGTTCGAGAACACCGGTCCGTTTGCCGCTTCAGTATCGCCAAACCAGAACTCAACATCTGCAAGGAGCGCGTAGCTCGCGAAGGACGTTGCACCTATCTGTGCTTCTACTGTTCTCTTTATATTTGACCCCTTTGCCATCCCAATTGAGCGTACATTGACAATGGTTGACCCTGCCCCCTGAGGCTTAATCCAAAGCGTAAATGTCCCCTGGTCGGTTGCATTACTGTCTATATAGCTGTGCGCATATGGCCCATAGCCAAGTTGCGGATCTGGGGTTGCGGGGGTAGCCTGACCGTCTTTATAATCAGTTGGGCTGTGCGCGAGATGCCAAAGATAGTAATTAACACCCGCTTCGGCGACATTAAATGACTGCTGGCTTTTTATATGGTTTCCGACTGTGGAGAAATTTGTCATAATTACTGTCAGCACCGCAGTAGATATTAATCCAATTGCAATAATAAAGCCAAGGACAGAAGGTAGTGTATAGCCACCATGCAATGAATCCTTGCTTTGCTGAGAGCTTCCGGGTGATATGAAAGTTTCTTGTTTTTTCATAAATTTGTCTTTCTATTGCGCAGTGTGACCTGTAGTTCCATTGTTTGATCACCGCCACCTGCCGCTACAGTTTGCGTGGACATGGTTACCCGAATACCTTTTATAGATATCAAGTCGCCAATTGGCAGCGGAATAGCCGAGCCCGCTGAGCTTAAGTAGGTAAATAGTGTTCCTCCAGATGGTTGATATAAATCGTCGATAAGCGTAAAAGTTCTCATTTGTGCTGTAATCTGCGTACCAAGGGGTGGATTGGCAGTCATTGGCGTCAAATCGGCTTTGAGTTGTTTTTTTGAGCCGGTAGTTACAACATAGTATCGCAAATGAGAAACGTACGTGTCTGACGGATAAAAATACGCGTAAACAACCAGTTCGTTCGCACCGGCCGAAACAACCTGAGTTGTGCCACGAAGGACGTTACTGACGCGACTAACCTGATGGTCGAGGTCAGTAAAACCCGTTGCATCCTTTTGCAAGTCTAGGTAGCTGAACAAACTCGTACGGAAAAATACCATGAACGTGACGCTCAATGTGGCGATAAGCGCTATCGTAATCATCAGCTCAACAAGTCCAAATCCGGCCTCGCTACAACGAGCTTGTGTCTGAAACTTATGGTGTGACACTGAGACCTCCGAGTGGAGTGGTTGGAAGCAAAAGACTGCCAGCTGCATTTGTAACCGTCATCTGTACGGGCGCTCCCACGGCCAGTGAGCTAAAATCATACTCACAGCTACGCTGCGTACTACTACCACTACAAGCGCTGCCTGAATATGTCGTGCTGCCTTGAGTAAATGTTATCGAAGCGCCGGTAAGATTCACGCCTTTGATTGTCACCGTCAGGTTCGCTTGACCTCCACCAGACATGCTGATACTGCCTGGCTCAACCGAGGAAACCCTTGGGAAAGCGCTGTTAGTGGTTAGCATGAGGCGTACTTTTTGCGTGTACGACACGCCTCCGTAGTCAAACATTGGACTAGGCGGATTCGTCACATCGTACTGAGGGATGGTAATTGGGCGTAGTGGATTTTCTCCACCATAGGGTACGGCTGCTGCAAGATAGTATGTCGTAGATCCAACGACGCAGCTGGTTGCTCCCGCATCTCCACAAAACGTATAGCCATTAATCGGAACAAGGTTTTGTACGCCAACCATTCCGTCAGCACCGGTCAACGGGCGTGTATCAGCAGGCGTCAGGCTGTCATAATAGTAGGCGGTGTCTGTAACGAGCGTGTACTTTTTATACCCACCCTTCATGTACACTCTCACGTTCGGCAGAGCTGCCCCAGACGTATCGGTTGTTTCCAATATCAGGCTGTTTGACGTCCCCATTTTTGCGATAGCAAGCGTAACGTAGGAAGATTGCTGGGCAATTACCGACAACTTGGGGTACACGGGCTGGAGCGAGCCGCTCGACCCAATGGTAGTTATAGATGAATAACCCGACTTGGTTGCCGTGACGACATAGTCGGCGGCGCTATCTGGTGGCATGCCATAAAAAATTGACGTCCCACCCGCGTCGGTCGTGTCGCCGAGATTAACGATTGGGCTAGTCGTGCTGTTGGTGAGCGTTACAGTAGCACCGCTTACCGGTGTACCGCTCGGGTCAGTCACTGTTACAAAAATTGCTCCTGTGTTACTGGCCGTTTCAGCAACTCTGGCTGATATTTGTGTATCCACTACTGCAAGACGCGTGCCAGTCCTATCAACAACAACGACGTTCACCGTTTTATAATCGGCGGGGTTGGTGTCTAATGCTGGAGCGCCGCTTGGTGGAGGATAGTTACGACAGTACTTTTGCTTTGTCGCAATGTTTGGGTAGGATCCACAGCCGTCGTAAGCATCATCGGCATAGTTAATCCCTGTTGTAGTAGTGTACCTCACGCCGTTTAATGTTTCCGTCTTTGTCGCCGGTAACAGTGTCGGGGCAAGAATACTCCCCCCGACAACGGCCAGGCTATCATACGGCAGAGATTTTAAGTACTCCATCTGATTTGTTGCGAGGGTAATTGCCACCGCGCGTCGTTTTGCGATAATCGTACTCCGAACAAGTGAAATAAAAAGGCCAAAAAATGCAACAATCACCAGACTCATCACAAACAGCGACACACTGAGTTCAACCAGTGTGAAACCGGACTGACCCACCCTTTTACGCTTCATGTTCCTAGTATACCGTACTACTTACGGTTCTCAACTAGCTTATGGTATGCTTAAGTGTGTAATATAAGAAGAATGCTAGATGGGCAGCATAGAAAAAACACAACTTATTCCGTATCTATTTGAGGACAAGCCGCTCTTTGGTATGGATATTGGGCATAATAATGTCCGCATCATGCAGCTACAAACCGGAAAACACAAACCGAGGGTTGTCGGATACGGCGAAATTAGCTTCGATACCAGCATCATTGAAGACGGTGTAATCGTTGACGTCGAAGGCCTGGCTCGTTCAATCCAGAAGCTTTTTCAGCATAGTCTGATCGGAGACATTACCACGCGACGGGTTGCACTGAGCGTGCCAATCTCCAAAGCATTCACCCGCTCACTCGACATGCCTAAACTTTCCGACAAAGAAATTCTTTCGGCAGTGCAGACCGAAGTAGAACAGTACATACCAGCGGCGGCCGAGAGTTTATACATCGACTACTCGACTGTACAGTCTGCCAAAGACAAGTACACCACGTTCATCGTGGCCATGCCGCGTCGTATTATTGACTCCTACCTAGTGCTGACTCGGTTGCTGGGTCTTGAGCCAGTTATTCTACAAACCACTAGTGGGGCGGGTGCCAACATGTTTTCTTACGACTCCCAGGGGGATCTCCCAAGCGTCCTCGTTGACTTTGGCAACGACAGCGCAGATATTACCGTTTACGATAAAAACCCAATCGTCAGCGGTACCGTTGCGTGTGGAGGCCAAGATATCACTCAACTCATCGCCAAATCTCTCGGCGTGACTGAACGAGAAGCAACTATTATAAAAACAAAGTATGGTTTAAGTTTTAGCAAGAAACAAAAGCAGATTGAAGCAGCGCTTTCGGCGAACCTAACGACGCTCGTCAAAGAAATTCAGCGCAGCGTGCGCTACTACGAAGAGCGTTCAAAGAGTAAACGCCAGATTGCCCAAGTTGTCATCATGGGCGGAGGAGCCAACATGCCTGGTCTTGCCGACTATCTTACACAAACCCTTCGCCTCCCCGTGCGCGCCTTTGACCCGACCAACTTTATCGATTTCGGTAAACTACAGCCGTTCAACATCACCGAACGAATGTCCTACGTATCTGCTGCCGGGTTAAGCATGCTTACCCCAGAGGAGGCCTTCTGATGATAAACCTACTTCCTCCGCAGATTAAACAGGCATACCGTTTCGGCCGAATCAACCGCCACCTCACGAGATGGATTACCGCCCTAGCCCTAGGGATTGTTGGCGCAGTACTTATTACCGCCGTTGGCTATATGTACCTATCTCAGGAAACAACCAACTACAAAAAGCAGGTGGCAACTACTCAATCACGACTGGCCGAGCAAAATTTCACAGGACTACAAGAGGAAGTAAGGAACATATCTAACAATTTAAATCTTGTTGTCGATGTCCTATCAAAACAAATTCTGTTTTCAGAGCTGCTTACGCAAATCGCCACACTGTTGCCGAGTGAAACAAATCTTTCCGCACTTTCAATATCTCAGGTTCAAGGAGCCATAGACATCACCGCAGCCGCTAAAACATATGAAGCAGCCGCCCAGATACAGGTAAACCTGGCTGACCCAAAAAACGGTGTATTTAGTAAGGCAGATATAATCTCCATAAATTGCTCTGGCACAACAGGCTATCCTTGCACCGTTAGCATACGAGCACTGTTTGCCAGCAACAGCTCATACATGCTGATTAACGACGCGAAAAAAGGAGCCTCTGGTGAATAATAAACGGCTAAGCCTCATTCTGAGCATAGTCACCGCGTTGCTGGTAGTGGGCTTGTTCGGATGTGTTTATGCGGCGAACACTATACTAACCGCCAAGGCCGTGGAACTCAGTAAGCTAAAGGCACAAAACCAAGTTACAGATGATTTACAAGTGTCACTCAGGAAAAACAAAACCGACATTGTGAAATACGCCGAACTTAACACAATCGCCAAAGCCGTTGTCCCGCAAGATAAAAACCAGGCACAAACAGTGAGCGAAATAGTGAAGATTGCAAATGACAGTGGCATGCCAAAACTTACCTCAATTACATTTCCCGCTTCCACGCTTGGCGGTACAGCTGGCACAAAAACCCAAGGCGGGTTAACTCAGGTTACCCCTGCCAAAGGAACAACGGGTGTGTATCTTCTCCCCATAACCATAACGCTGGACAGCAATAATGCGGTACGATACTCGCAGTTTATTACATTTTTACAAAAGCTCGAAAACAACCGCCGTACGGCTCAAGTTAGTGCTATCAATATCACGCCGGACAGTAAAAACCCCAACAATATTTCTTTCACCCTAACCGTTAACCAATACATAAAACCATGAGCACGTCCATAGATACCGAACGACTTAATACACAACTGCACACTGTCATTGTAGGGCTACGACGCCACATGACGTTATTGTTTTTCTTGGTACTCACAAGCCTATACGGCTTCCTTGTTTGGCGAATAAACGTCCTTAGTAGCGCACCACCAAGCCAAGCAGAGGTAAGTTCTGCGGCTCAAAATGTACCTAAGCCTCGTATCTCTGAAGAGGTTATTATGAAGTTGCAAGGCCTACAAGATAACAGCGTACGCGTTCAGGCCATTTTCAACGATGCTCGGCAAAATCCATTCCAGGAATAAAGCGTTCAGGCTGGTTTTTCGTTCGGGTCAGGAGACGGCGCAACATTTTCCGGCTGGGCAGCTCGGGCTTGGTACTGCTGAAAATCGAGAAATTTCTGGTATTCTCCCGCGTCTATTGTAACCCCATGTGCTTCGTTGCCGTTCTTTCGAATAGATGTTGGCAACCGACCGCTTTCTAACGCCGCAATAAAATTCTCATGCGCCTCAATCAGAACTTTGGCAGCAACATCAGGGCTCGGGACGGCGCTAAAAGTGTAATTAGCCTGCTCACCGGGTGTTTCTATAATTATCGTCCCGAAGCCAAACAGCGTCCCAAAGAAATCTTTGCGCACCGATACATCGGCCACATGCTGTAAACTTAGCTGTGAAATTTTGCTACCAAACAAACTCGGTTGTAAAACCTGCAGAGCAGCCTCATCTGTCACAACAAGCTGTTCTTGGGCTTTCATCCATGCAGGAACGACTGTACCGAGTGCAACCAAAAAGCTAAACAACGCCGCTCCGGCAATCACAACTGGCCGATACTGACTTCCTGTGCCCTCTGCTCCTGTAGTAAAAGCCACCGCCGAACCCATAATTGCCACAATTGCAAACAAACCAATCACCCAAATAGATATATACACAAACCAATGGTGTCGAAATACACCAAGAATTTCTTCGTCGTCACCTATAGGCAACCTGTGATGGAGCCTGCTGCTCAATTTTGGATCAATACTCATACAGATATTATACCAGTTTTACCTGGGATGACCCTTTCTCCTCTGTTGGTTTTACCCCGAGGTGTTTGTATGCCTTTTGTGTAACCTTTCGCCCGCGCGGTGTTCGCTCTAGCAAGCCAATCTGGAGGAGGTATGGTTCTATGAAATCTTCTATGGTACTGCGTTCCTCAGCCGTCATGGCCGCAATAGTTTCGACGCCTACCGGTCCACCTGCGTAGTTATCGATAATAGCCGTTAGTATCATACGGTCGGCTGGGTCGAGCCCCAGTCCATCAATTTCCAGGAGTTCAAGAGCCCGCGTGCTTATTTCTATGTCGACTATCCCATCGCCATTTACATCCGCGTAGTCGCGGACGCGCTTCAAGAGTCGGTTGGCGATGCGCGGCGTGAGGCGGCTTCTTTCGGCCAGACGCAAGGCAGCAGATGAGTCGATTTTAACTCCTAGTATGCTCGCTGCCCTTGTTATTATTGCCTGAATTTCACTTGGGTTGTAAAACTCGAGACGGTGAATGTGACCAAACCGGTCGCGCAGTGGTGCAGCCAAAGCACCGGTGCGTGTGGTAGCGCCGATGAGCGTAAACTGTGGGAGATCCAGACGCATGCTGCGCGCGCTTGGTCCTTTGCCGAGCATAATGTCGAGCTTGTAGTCTTCCATGGCACTATACAGCACCTCCTCGACGGTACGATGCAAACGGTGGATTTCGTCTATAAAAAGAATATCGCCGTCCTGAAGGTTTGTGAGCAAACTAGCCAAATCACCGGCGCGTTCTATGGCCGGGCCAGATGTGATGCGAATTTGCGCGCCCATTTCGTTCGCAATCACACTCGCCATGGTAGTTTTGCCTAAACCTGGCGGTCCATACAGCAAAACGTGATCAAGCGGCTCCCCGCGTTTCTTCGCAGCAGTAATTGCCAGCTGGATGTTCTTCTTCAATCGTTCCTGGCCAATGTAGTTTGCAAAATCGTGCGGACGTAGTTTTAGCTCAAACTCAACCTCTTCCGCCGAGTCATCGTCTACCACAACCGTATTTACAATCCGCTCAATCGCCATAATGTATAAAGTATAGCAGTCATTACCCCTACTTCTCGAGAAAATCCATCCACCTGCGCCAATCACGCATGTTCTGATACCCGGCGAGAATGTGTCCGCGTTTATTATTTTGCAAGTAGTCATACTCTACCCCGTGAATATCTAAAGCCTCCTTAAACTGCTTCGACTGATCAAAGCGCAGTATTTTGTCTTTGGCTGAAAGGTACAGAAGAACTTTCTTACCGCTTAATTTAGCCGCGTTCGGTATGGGCGACACTGGTGCGAGTTTTGCATCGAGACTCTCCATGGTGTAACCCTGCGCAAGAGATTTATTTTTTGTGCTTTTTATGAAGTTCCAAGTCCATACATTTTCTGCGACACTTCCGTACGTTAGATTAATGACTAGCTTTTTGATAAGGTCATTTTCGGCAGCTACTTTTATGGCAAACAACGTTCCCATACTTACACCGAAGGCGCCGTAGCTGATACAACCTTGCCGCTCAAACTCAATAATCCGTTTCTGAACAGTAGCGCTGAGACGTTCGCTAACTTCTAAGAAGCTTTCCGCATCACCCTTTCTAACGACTCCCGGATGAAAATCATATGCGACTACCTTATAACCATGACGTACTAAGCGGTTTATGGCTCCCGTGTACAGCCAAGTCCGAGTCAGCATGCCAGCAAAGAAAAACAGCACCTTTTTGTTATGTTCGCCAAAAATATACTCGTTAAAATGCGGCAGATTTGCTAGGTTTTTTCTGTTCGTTAACATATTTTGCTGAAGTTAAGGAATGTGAGTGGGGTCCCAGCAGGTACGGTAATTTTGGTCGAGTTGGGCGAGTCGGCGTAGGTCTTCTTCATCTAGCTCAAAATCGAAAATGTCTATGTTCTGATGCACGCGTCCCGGTGTGACGGATTTTGGGAGTACAACAAGTCCTTTTTGGATGCACCAGCGCAACATAACTTGCGCGTAGCCTTTGTGGTGTTTTTGAGCAATAGCGACAATGGTTGGGTCGTTCATTTTTTTCCCATGCGCAAGTGGCGAATATGCTTCCACGGCAATATTATGCTCCTGGCAATATTTCAGCAGTTCCGGTTGCTGCAAAAACACGTGCAATTCCACTTGGTTGACTACTGGCATCTCTGTGGCGTACAGCTTCATTTCCTCAAGGTGCTTAATGGTATAGTTACTGACACCGATGCTTTTTGCGCCGCCCTCAGCCTTGATCTTCTCCAACTCCAACCAGGCTTTTTTACGCTGGACAGGTACAGGGAAGTGCAGGAGCAACAAATCAATGTAGTCCATGCTGAGCCGTTCTAAGGATTGGTTGTAGCTTCTACGTGTTTGGCCAAGGGTGATAAGCTCCGTACGAATTTTCGTCGTTACAAAGAGATCTGCTCGTGGTTTTCCGCTGTTTCGCAAAGCCTTACCCAACCACGTCTCGTTACCGTAGGCGTGTGCATCGTCAAAATGCGTATAGCCAGCGGCGATTGCAGTCTCGACCGCCGCCACAACCTCTGTTTCGTTTTTTACCTGCCACAACCCCAGCCCAATTTGTGGGATTTTCACACCATCTACCAATTTTATCTCTGGTATTTTCACTTCGTTGTCTCTATTTTACGCAGTAGTTCCGACTCGTCTCCCCAATATTCAAGCTTGTCCGCACATGCAAATAGTTTCGATTCTGATCCCCTCTCTGCATAAATCCATATTGACTTTTTTCCGTACGCATAACCAATTTCCGCAGACATACCTTCGCTGGCTGAGCCGAGTTTGTAGATAACGATGAGTAGATCACTCTCAGCGATATGCTCAAAAGCTCGCAAAAGCTTATTGCCGTCATCTGGCTGTGGCGGCGCCAGCTCTGTGATGTACGGTTCGACATCGGCAGACCTTAGAGCGTCCTTGAGTGCCTCTAGAAATGTAAGCAGCTTTTCTCTACTTTCGCCAGACACACGCGTCGCCACAAATGCTTTCATATCAGATTTACTCATGGTTTTACGTCTGCTTCATAGTCAAGCGGCACGCGGCTAGAACGGTTTGTCTGCCCTGGAAAATCATCTGCCAAACGCTGCCAATCTCCTTGGCTCAGCTCCCAGCCGAGGGCACCAAGATTTTCATCAAGATGTTTGGGACTGGATGTTTTTGGGATGGTGATGACATTTGTTTGAGTGATGAGCCAGTTCAGCGCGACCTGGTAAGGTGTCTTCTGGTATTTTTTTGCCATTTCATGCAGTAACGCGGCTTCTTCAAGTGTGCCTTTGCTTAGCGGACCCCAGGCAGTAACTAGCACGTCTTTCTGTTGGCAATACTCTAGCACGTTTTTGTCGATTATTTCTCGGCAATCCAGACTGTAGTGCAGCTGGTTGCACACGAGTTTATTTTCAGTGACTGCCTGTGCAGCCTTGAACCGGTCAACAGTTAAGTTGCATGCTCCGATACTTCGCACCATTCCCTCTGTCACGAGTCGATCCATCGCACGCATGGTGTCTCTGATGTCCGTACCGACATCCGGGAAACGGTGAAGCAGATAAAGATCAATGTAATCAGTTCGCAGTCGCTCCAGGCTTGCTTCACATGAACGCAATATATCATTGTAGCCTTGGTGGTTACCTGAGACTTTTGAGGTAATGACAAGCTTTGAGCGATCAAACCCTTGCATTGCATACGCAATCAACTCTTCGCTATGCCCGTTACCATAGCTTTCAGCAGTATCAAGATGGGTGATGCCTTGGTCTAGGGCATAACGTATCGCATGAATTTCTCTTTCGTCTTGGGACGTATCCGCTTCCCAACCCCCACCCATCTGCCATGTACCTAGGCCATAGACGGGCAGGGAAAATCCCGATTTCAGGGTCTTAATTGGAATTTCCATATCAGCCCTTTAGCGCTTGTTTAATACGTTCTTCGGTGGAAAGATTTGCGTCAATTTTCTGTAGGGCAATGGCGGCATCTTGCGCAGAATAGCCGAGCGAAACCAGCGCCTCTAGGGCTTCGTCTTGTGTGTTCACGCCTGGGCGATAGACAACGTCTTCGGCAGAGGCACCCGGCACAAGGCCTACCTTGTCCCGCAGCTCTACCACGACTTGTTCTGCCGCACGCTTGCCGACGCCTTTGGCGCTTTGCAAAAGCTTGACATCACCTGACGCTATCGCACTGCGCACTGTGGCGGCGGAGCCAAGGTCTAACACCGCCATCGCCACTTTCGGTCCAACGTTTTTTACCCCGAGTAACTGCTCAAACAACTTCTTAGTGTCGGTGAGGGTAAAACCAAAAAGGTCATAGCCTTGCTCACGAATATGCTCGTACACATACATTTTAGCCTCCGTACCATTTACCAGTTTGCCAAAGTCCTCACTGGTGACATTCAGCCCATACCCAACACCGCTCACATCGAGAATAATACCTTCAGTGGTTTTCTCTACGACTCCCCGTAAACTAACAATCATTCCACCATTATCCCACATCTCCATTGCGTCAAGGACGGACCCTGACGCGTACAAAATACGAACAGTTTGTTTGAGCCAAACTGTTACTGCTTGCGTCAGGGTCCGTCCTTGACGCATACTGTTGCCATGCCGGGGAAAAACATTATCAAACAATACACGCCGGATAGCTATTATCACATCTACACGCGTGGTGTAAATAAAGACATCACCTTCGATGGTGAGGATGACTTTAGTGTATTTACCGGGTTGTTAAAACGGTATCTTTCGGCGTCGGCCACCAAAGCATCAACTCGCCATGTCTATCCATCATTCAATGGTCGTCTTGAGCTCTTAGCTTACGCCCTCATGCCGAATCACATTCATTTATTCATTTATCAGCACGATGAGTACGCAATACGAGACTTCATGCGCGCGCTCCTCACGAGCTACTGCATGCAATACAACAAAGCGCATAAGAGGGTTGGACCACTTTTTCAAAGCCGGTATCGAGCGGTCCGCGTAAGCGATGATGCTTACTTGCAGCATATCTCCCGATATATACATCTAAACCCAAGCGACTGGCGCACAAGCGATAAAACAAGCCTTGACTACTACCTTGGGAAACGACACGCCGACTGGATACAGCCCGCGCGCATTTTAGAGCTCTTTGCCGGCCCGCAAGGTTATATGACCTTTCTAGAAGATTATGAGGACGTTAAAAAAATGTACGATGAGATCAAATGGGACTTAGCGACCATCGAAGACCGTGATGAAGAGGAACCGAAGTTTTATGGCGACAAGGACAGACCCTGACGCAGGGTTAGCTTGAATAAAGTTTGCGAGATTGGGCATGAGTGAGGGCAGTAGCAAGGGCGTCGGCACAGTCGTCCGGCTTCGGCGCTTCAGTTAGGCCGAGGTGAATACGCACCATTTCTTGAATTTGCTTTTTGTCTGCTCTACCATAACCGGTAATTGCCATTTTTATCTGAAGCGGTGTGTATTCAGAAATCTCCAGACCGCTTTGGCTGCCGCATAGCAGAACGACACCCCTTGCCTGCGCCACTGTCATGGCCGTAGTGACATTGCGGGAGAAAAATAGCTTTTCAACTGCCATATGTGTTGGCTTTGTTTGCACAATAATGTCTGTCAGCTCATCATAGATGGTTTGCAAGCGCACCACGTCATCTTCATGTGCGGGAGTCCGTATCACACCAGCATCAACCAACTGCGTCTTGCCACGTGTAACATCTATAACACCGAAACCAAGTATACCCGTGCCTGGGTCAATCCCGAGTATCCGCATGATTTGTTTTCACCTGGGATTCAGCTTTTTTCTCTGTCGTTTTCACCTCGGCAGTCTTTTTCTTAGGCCGCCAAAAAATAGTAATGGGTGCCAAAACAGCCGCAACAAATGACATCAAAAAAATGATATTTGCCAGCAGGAGCATCGGATTAAAGGCACGAGACGTATACGACACCTCATATGGGTTCTCGCCGCTACCAAGGAAAGTCTGAATTTCCCGGTATGTACCAGGGTACCCCCAACGCTGGACTTTAAACGTACCATCGGTTTCCATTTTCTGTTGTGCGATAGGCGGCCCAAAAACAAAGCCCTTTTCAGCCGGCACGCTTTCCAACGTGTTAATACCGCCCCCGATGCCCGCAGCGATTAGCAGACTGACACAAACAAGTAGCAAAAGCTTTTTTAGCCTTTTCATACCCTAATAGTATCACGGCGCCGAAAACTTAGACAGCAGCTCGGCGGTTGGACTGCACCGTAGCCGATTCTCGAAAAATATTCAGCATTTTTTCATGTATTGCTTCGTTGCATGAAACTAACAAACCATTTGCAAATTCGTCATAGCGGCGTTCATAGCCAAGTATATCGCTCGCAACACCCCCCGCTTCATCAACAAGCAGTGCCACAGCTGCACTATCCCACGGAGATCCATACAGCAAGAAACTAGCCACAAAGTTGCCCTTTGCAACCTGTCTCGCCCCGTAAACAGCAGATATGAAGTTAAACCCTCGCACATCGGCTGCATTCAGCTGGGTGATTACTTCACCAATAGCAACCGTCGGTTCGATGCTCCACAGACCACTACCCTGAGATACATAACGCCCTGCTAAGTCAGTTGCCCGACTCGTTTTAAGCGGTTCAGTGCCACAAAACGCACCTCCATTTTTAGTCGCGAACATAAGTTCGTCGAGATAGGGGTCATACGTTGCCGATACGTAGGCTTGCCCGTCTTTTCTGTCCACGAGCGCAAGCGAAAAAGTACTGACAGGAATTCCGCAGCTAAATGGACTTGTGCCATCTATTGGGTCAACTACCCATATCAGCTGGCGTTCCGGCTCAAAGCTAGCTTCTTCGCCAAGCACACCATGATCTGGAAACATTTCCCGTACGCGCGCAATTACGAGGTCGTTTATGGTTGTATCGGCAACTGTTAGCGGCGTGAGATCCTCTTTTAGAACTGTACCGAGCCTGTCGGAACGAAAGTAACGTCGCATAATCTCGCCCGCTTCAAGGGCCAAAATTTTAGCAAACTCAAGCTCTTTTTTGTACGCCATAGCCGTTTACCCTAGCAGGCTTTCGTCGATGTCAAAGTTCACATGGGTGTTTGCAACATCGTCGCAGTCGTCTAGTGCGTCCATGAGGCGCATAATCTTGCCGGCTGTTTCGCGTTCGGTAATTTCTACGGTTGTATTTGGCATATACGTCAAATACGCATCGGTAATATCGACACCGCGTTCCTTCAAACCGTCACGCACGTACGCCAATTCGCTCGGCTCTGTGTAAACAACTGAGCCATCACCATCTTCCTCGACATCAGCAGCTCCTGCATCGATTGCCTGAAGGAGCAATTCGTCGCCCTTGCCGCGTACTTCTATAGCCCCTTTGCGCGTAAACTGAAACGCCACCGCGCCCTTTTCGGCAATATTGCCGCCGTGCTTGCTAAATGCCAAGCGCACTTCTGGATAAGTACGGTTTAGGTTGTCGGTTGCGACTTCAACGAGTATAGCAACACCACCCGGCCCATAGCCTTCGTAGAGCACTTCGTGTAGTTCTGCGGCCGATTTATCTTTCACTCTATCTATTGCTCGCTGTATATTGGCGGCGGGCATATTTGCCGTCTTTGCTTTGTCCATAGTAAGGCGAAGGGCAAAGTTTGTATCTGGGTCGGTGCCACTTCTAGCCGCTATGGCTATGGCATTACCAAGCTTCGTAAAGACAGCGCCACGCGCAGCATCTTTGGCACCTTTTTGTCGTTTGATGGTAGACCACTTGCTATGACCTGACATAGGTATGTACTCCGTTTCTATCTGAAATTATAGCGAACCGTAGCTCTGTGCGCTAGTACCGCTAGTGCGTTGCCCGATTGCGAAGCACAAGATCTTGGAACTCGTCGCCACGGTCTGAACGAAACAGTCGTATCGTGTCAACGTAGTACGTAAATTTCTCGTAATCGATTAAACCCTTTTTCTTCAGTTTGTGCAGCTCTACAGCAGCAGTCTCGCGGGTTATCCCAACCATTTCTGCGATATCCTGATGACTAAGTCGCAAGGCAATCTTACACTTACCGTCCGCTTGCTTTTCGCCAAACCGAGTAACAAGGTACTGCAAAATATATACTATCTTATCTTGTGCGTAGGAGTGTTCTAGCGCATAAACGTGCATGGTTGCAGCCACATAGTGTGACATGTAGTTCTGAAATATCTGCTCTTTCAGCTCAGGCACTGTTGCCAACGCATGCTCGTAGTCTTCACGGCTGACAGCCACCACCGTGCAATCTGTTGCCGCTTCAAAATAGTAGATACAAATAGGTGACTTGCCAAACACCCATGACATAGGAAACACATCACCGGCCGTTAGCAGAGTCACTGTACGCTGATCGCCGTCGGCTGTTATCCCATATACTTTAATAATGCCTTTGCGTAGCACGAGTACGTTGGTTGGAACTTCACCCTGAAATAAAATGGTTCTTTTTTTTAGGTAGTTGCGCACTACGCCGTGCGGCTCAAGAAGCTTCAGCGCGCCATACTGCTTTCGTTCATCCATCCTTTATATATAGCATTACTTTTTCTCTGTGGCCAGCGCAGCGAACCATACTACGCGGGGTTTGCGAAGTAGATACAGCAGAAAAAATGTCATCAGGCCAACAGCAAAAAGAACCATAAAGTGTTTTGACCGCTTTTCAAACACTCGTTTTGCCCCATTTAGCAAAAAATAGTAAGATTATAACCGCTGACCGCAATAATGTGCGTCAGTCCAACCATCAGAAATGCTTGACTGATAGCACTTGGCAACGTGTTGCGCTGGCCTATGACCAGGCCAAGACCAAATGATGTCGCCGGTTCAGGCAGAGCTGTTGCATACCGGCCACGAATCCTCGACGAAAATTATCGATCCAGTTCTGTTCACTGGCAATGCGTTTTATCTGTGCGTAGCTAATGGTTGCCTGTTTGCCGCCACGTGTCGGATACAGTTTGCCCGATACTTCCAGAACATCACCCCTATACACAGCAAGTTTACCGTAGCCACTTACCTTTATCGTACCCGGTACTTCGGCGCTTTTTGGCGACACAAATCTAATTTTTTTCATGTCAAAACTAAGCTGTCCATTTTTGCCATACACAGCGTATCACCGGTGTTTCGACTAACCATGAACGTTTTATTCGAACAGGCGGGTGTTGTGTTCGTAGCGCATGTGAGCAAATATTTTCAGGAGCTTAAAAAGCCGTAGCAGCCGAACGCCTCTTAGGATCTCAAAAGATGTGGTGGGAACCGGCACAGCAGCAATTAAATAGAACCAGTTGTGCCGCAAGTACCTCGCTCGGTCGCGCGCAAAGTACCATTCAAAAACGAATTCTGCCAAAAATATCAACGCTACACCCACTTCAAAAAACTCTATCACTATGAGTTGCTCGTGGTTCAGCTGCTCAAAATGCTCCAGTGCCAAAAACACAAAACTCAAGCCGACCAGCCCGTACATAATTATTTCTTTTATTAGCAGGAATCGCCGCAGCTTTTTTATCTGATTATTGCTATGCATACTGCTTATGAGTATGGTCACCATGAATGATTATTGCAACAATTGCCAAGTTTACCTGGTTGACGCATAAAACCACCTGAAGGGCTGATTTTACGAGACCTCAGGAGCCAGGTGCAAACTACTGTAACTATACTAAGAGCAAACCCTACGGTTATTTGCTGGCAAGATACTCTTTGACACGACTATGAAGTAGGTCAACTCTCTTCATTGTTTCTTCTCCATCGCCTAATGTTTCACGGTTTCTGATTTTGTAGCTTTTCACTGATGAACCAAGTGAAAACTGCTGCCATGTAAAATCAATGTGGTATTCTTCGCCGTTAACTATCAGTACGTTCCAAAAGTGCTTTTCCATAGATTTACCAGTCCAGACTTGCCCTTCAACGATTTCTAGTTCTGGAAAGAATAATTGGACAACACGTGAAGTAGGATAGCATTGACCGAGCGCCGGATTACCTTTTTCTTCAACTTGTAAATATGCAGTATCAGGCTTCCACACTGCCTCAAGCGCTTCACGTAGGTGGGTCATTGCAGTTTTCATAGTCCAATAATACAGTAAGAGCCACTGCTTGCTCTTTATTTCATACGTTACTAACTGGTCATTTCTTGGCTCAGTGCAGGGACATAAGCATCGCTGTTGCAACTATAATAAAAGGTCGAGGTTACTCAAGACTTGTTTAAGCCTTTTTGTCTTGGAGATAAGAAAAAACTGTTCCCATAATTATTAGGACAAAAGTGGCAGCATTGAGAAAATTATTTTGCTTATTACCTAGTATCAATAAAAACATTGTTATTGATGCTAGCCCCCACGATATGTTTTTCGCCAGCTGTAAATTCTTTATGTTCATTTTAGAAGTATACTCTTAAATCTAAGCGGAAAGAACAAATGCATACCATCGGCCTCGCAACTATTTTGGCCTACCAGAATGACGAGACTGGACCGATAAGGAAAAACCCAACGATACCAATTGTATTACTAAACCCGTGGCTTAAAACAGATGCCCACAAATTGTCGTCAAAATAATGTTTTACGAGACTATAATAGATACCATTAGAAAAAGCGATTATCATTCCCGCCCATCCTAGCTCTGAGTGTGCAAGTCCGAAAAGTACTGATGATAATAGCAAAGCAAGTAAATACTTGCGACGATAGGTCGAAAAAAGCTCGCTAACTCTGAGCGGTATAAAACTACGGTATATAATCTCTTCTCCAAATACTACTAGAGTCCATGTCAGAGCCAGAAGCCCAAGCATCTGCGGTACGTTACCCTCTAGGCTGGCATAAGCTGCGGTATCTTGTTGTAACCCAAAAAGATGACTTAGCACAGGAGCCACAACACCAAGAGTAAAGGCAGTCCAAGCAACCGTCAAAGCAAATATTTTTGGGATATCCGTCTTAAAATTTTTGAATTTACGAAGTCGCAGTAACGAAAATTTTTGTTTCCGAGTACGCAACGAGACAAAAACCAAAAATAGCAGTAACAAAGTGGCGACAGCAATATCAGCAGTAACTATATACGCAACAACCATTAGCTCGATAAATATAACTAAGCCTTTTACTATCTGCTTATTGCGTAGCATCAATACTGTTTCTCCTCACTCCCCCAATTAATATGACTAGCCCAAGAATAAATATTGTTGGCTGCAATAAGCTAAATGTTCTAATTGTAGCCGTTTCATATATTATCCAACCCATGGTCATTATCCCTAGTAAGCGTATAGAGGTACTCGCCCACGATTTCCCACACGCAACTCCCCATATATTTATGATTGGCCACAAGCTCATGCTAAGAAGCAAAAAAATGCCAGGCCAAAAGTAGTTACTGACAGGAGAGTGTACAAGCAAATCTGTTGTCATACCGAGAGCTGACCCGTCGGGCTTCAAAATAAAGGGTATCCCACCGGATAATCCTCCCAGACAAAGTACAATCAGGAGAAGTATCAGTACCTTGTCTATACTCTTGGTTTTCCTAACCATACTAAAAATAATAACAAAAACAGAGGCAAATTACCTCTGTTTTAAGCATAATTGATTTGGAGGAGCAAGGTGCAAACTATTGCAACTAAATTGAGTAAGAGTATATACATTGCTGATATACTTAAAATATGAAAAAGAAGCAGAAAATTGTTTTGTTTGGACTTTTAATAGCTATTTTAATTTTTGGCTTAGCTTACTATTTCGTAGGACAAAATTCTGATAAATGTACTGCGGCTGACAGGGCACAGAATAATTGTGTTCCAGCAGGAAGGTGTACTCCACCAGGCGATCCTCGTGAAGCAGTGATTGACTGCGGTATAACAGACTACGACCATAAATTTAGTCAGTAGCAAACAAAAAGAGCCGTTACTTGGCTCTTTGGTTCAGACTTTCCTACTAGGGTCATTGTAAGGTCAAATTGGAGGGCCCAGTGAGACTCGAACTCACGACACGAGGCTTAAAAGGCCTCTGCTCTACCGACTGAGCTATGGGCCCCTAATGAGACAAACCTACGGCTTTTCTCATCGGTCAGTCGGCTTGAAGCCGCCTTTTTGCTGGGGTGCAAAAAACGAGCTGACCTGCTTTTTTCCTTCAGGGTACCGAGTGGCAGAGAGGGAAATTAACTCCTTACATTATCTATATTTTGGTAAAAAAGTCAACGGCTTGCATAAAAAGACTATTGTCTCTGTTTTTAATAATTAACCATTTTATATAAATATTTACGCTAGTTTGTCATTATTTTATATTTAAATGTATACTGTTTAATATATAAAGGAGGCACTATGGATGAAAATGTTAAACTGAAAAACTTTCTAGAGCTAGACTACGAAACAATCGAGGAAATGAACTTGGCTGCCCGAGCAATTACCGACCCTACCGAAGCCCGCATAAAACATGTGGCCTATTTGGAAGAAACCAAACAGCTCAAAGCCGTGACGCTATGTTTCAGCGACATTGAGGGTCGACTACACATGCTAGATTATGACCGCAAATTTTTCTTAAGTTCGCTCGACAACCTCACGTTTGACGGCTCGTCTGTGCGTGGCCTGAGCGAGCAAAGTGAATCTGACCTTCGCTTACAAGTGGACTGGACTAGCCTTACGTTTGTACCGGCAGATATTTTTGGCGCTGGTAAGGTGATCATTTTTGCAAATATCTGCGACCGAGCACTCGAACCGTACGCTACAGACTTCCGCGCTCAACTACAAACTTACGCAACCGAGCTCAAGAAAAAAGAAGGCCTTGACGCACACATGGCGCCGGAAATTGAAGGTTTTCTACTGCAAGGCGTCGATGCCGAGCAGCACTACGATGGGCGCAAAGGCTTCACGCTGGTTTCAACCGGCGGGTATTTTCACTCGCTACCGCTCGATGAACTACGACGTTTTATAGACGCGACAGCCGAAGCACAGCGAGCCATGGGTTTTGGCAACGAAAAAGATCACCCAGAAGTTGCACCTTCACAGTTTGAGATAAACTACCGCTATACAGACATCGTCCGAGCTTGCGACCAGGCACAGCTATACAAACTCGTCTGCCGACAAATAGCTATGAACATGGGCATGACCGCTACTTTCCTGCCCAAACCTATCCAAGGGGTCAACGGAAACGGCATGCACACCAATTTGTCACTGGCCAAAAACGGCACAAACTTATTCTACGATGCCAACGGCGAGAGCGGATTGTCGAAACTTGGCTGGGATTTTGTGGGCAACATACTGCACCGCGCCGCCGATGTTTGCCTCGTACTAAACTCGAGCGTCAATGCCTACCGTCGGCTTGACCCGGCTTACGAAGCGCCGAATCAAATCAAAGCTTCAGCCAACGACCGCAGCTCCATGATTCGTATACCGTTTGCTAACGAGAAAACGGCGCGAATTGAAATTCGCTCTGTTGCCCCCGACGCCAACCCTTACTTGGTCGCCTTTACTTTGCTCAAAACAGGGCTAGACGGCAAGCCGCCCCGCGCCGACAGTAGTAAGCGGCCGCGCGTCCGTGTACTTCCCGACACCATTCATGACGCCATTCGTTTATATAAAACTAGCGACTACACCTCAAAGCTTCTCGGCGAAACGACAAAGCAAAAATACCTTGCGCCCAAACAAGCTGTAGCCAACCGCAGCGCGCTTGAGCTCGGTACTCGCATAAAATCAGAGGAAATCATACACCACCACGAAGTCACCAACCAATTTTTATGGAATAGCTTTTAGTTTGTTGTGTTTTATCCCCAGCATTTGACGGTTGGTTGATATTGGGCGTACCATAAAGACAAAGGGGGAGATAGAAAATGAAGGTACACAACTTCGGGGCGGGACCGGCGGTTCTGCCAGATGTGGCGGTCAAAAATACAGCCAAGGCGGTATTGGAACTAGATGGAAGCGGGTTGTCACTACTCGAAGTTTCTCATCGGAGCGCAGCATTTGAAAAAATAGCCGCTGAGGCCGAAGAGCTTCTGCACGAGCTCTTACAGGTACCTAGTGGCTACCGGACGCTTTTTCTGGGCGGTGGAGCCAGCACCCAGTTCGTCGTAGTTCCATATAATCTTCTAAACATAAAAGCGGCCTACCTCGAAACAGGCGCTTGGGCTAAGAAAGCAATTGCCGAAGCCGAGCATTTTGGCGCGGTAGAGGTTGTCGCATCGTCAAAAGATAAAAATTTCACCTACATTCCAAAGGATTACGTCATTCCACCGGATGCTGATTATTTTCATATAACCACAAACAACACTATTTTTGGCAGCCAACTTCGAACCGACTTAGTCAGCCCCGTTCCGCTTGTGGCCGATATGTCGTCCGATATTTTGAGCCGACCTCTAGATGTTAGTAGGTACACTCTTATATACGGTGGATGCCAGAAAAATATGGGTCCTGCCGGTGTGTCTTTTGTGATTATACGGGAAGACGCCCTTGGGAAAGTCGAGCGGCGAATACCGACGATGCTCGACTACCGCACGCACGTTGAACACAGCTCACTCTACAACACTCCACCAGTTGCCAGCATTTTTACTGTCCGTGAGGTACTTCGCTGGGTCAAAGCCGAAGGTGGCGTCGTCGAAATGCAAAAACGCGCAGAAGCTCGTGCCAAACTACTTTATGAAGAAGTTGATCGGAATCATCTCTTCACTGGCACAGTTGTACCCGAGGATCGCTCGCTTATGAACGCCTGTTTTGTCATGAGTAGTGGCAATGAAGCCAAGGAGCAAGCATTTCTCGACTTTGTGGAGAAGCGCGGCATTATTGGACTGAAAGGTCACCGTTCAGTAGGAGGTTTCCGTGCCAGCATGTACAACGCTCTGCCGCTTGAAAGCGTTCAAGAACTGGTGGATTGTATGAAACTTTTTGAGGAGGAAAATTCATGAATGTCTTACTCGCCACCCAAAAACCGTTCTCAAAAGCGGCTGTAGCAGCTATAAGAAAAATCATGACCGACGCTGGGCACAAACTGACCGTGCTGGAAAACTACAAAGCACAAACTGACTTTGTGAAAGCCATAAAAAATGCAGAGGCACTAATTGTCAGAAGCGACCTCGTTAATGCTGAACTTGTGGAAGCGGCTCCAAAGCTAAAAATAATCGTCCGCGCTGGAGCAGGTTACGACAATATCGACCTTACCGCATGCTCAAAAGCAAACATTGTCGTCATGAACACGCCGGGTCAAAACAGCAATGCCGTAGCAGAACTCGCTATCGGTCTTATGATTTATAGTGCCCGAAACCTATTTTCACCCGGGACAGGCACAGAACTTCGAGGGCGTTCACTTGGTTTGCATGCATTTGGCAATGTCGGCAAGTTGGTCGCCTCACACGCACGAGGTATTGGTATGAAAGTCTACGCTTATGACCCATATGTGGGCAATGAGATAATGCGCGAATTTGAAGTCGAACCGGTTGATTCGCTGCAGGCATTGTACGAAGCCAGCGACTACGTTTCGCTCCACATCCCTGCCCTACCCGACACAATTGCTTCGGTAGGTTATGACTTGATTTCACGAATGCCCCAGGGCGCAACGCTACTAAACACGGCACGAAAAGAAGTTGTGGACGAGGTGGGATTACAAAAAGTCCTCACTGAGCGCCCCGACCTCATTTACGTAGCTGATGTCATGCCCGACAGTTACGAAACGCTCGTGGTAAGTTTTCCCGGACGCGTCTATGCAACACCTAAGAAAATGGGCGCCGAAACTGCTGAAGCAAATGAAAACTCAGGTCGCGCCGCTGCACAGCAAATAGTCAATTTCTTCGCTACAGGCGACCGTATTTTTCAAGTCAACAAGTAGCTGCTACTTGTGCTTCTTTTTGTCTCCGTCGGGTTTCCAGCGCGTCATGAAAAGATGCAGGATGGTTATTGTCGCTCCTGCAATTACAAAAGACGTCTCAAGATTATTGAGCTCGTGCCAAAGCTGAGTAGATTTTATTGCAGTCTGCTGCGTGACCGACATGTACGGGACTGCAATAAGCGCCAAAAGCCCGCCACCGGCCGCGGCGGCAATCGCCCCAAGAAATAGTTTCAACCCCTTTAGCTTTTTTCGGCTGAAATAGAGTACGAGCGGTACAGGAAGCATGAGTAACCCCAGCTGCGTCCACTGCATAGTAACGAGTGCATTAGATTTGCTTGCGCCAGCTATTACGCTAGTGACATCTCCCGCGACATAGGTTGCTAACATGCTCCCCATACAAATGCTTAAAAAAACTAGCATTCCGTTGGAGCGCAGCAACACTGTCGCCAACGGTGGTAACACTACAAGACAAGCAAGAATGGCAAACTCCATATGCTCAACTATACCATAACCATATTGGCTCGTTCGGAGTCCAATACTACAATACTTTTACACATCTGTCCCAACTGGGACAAAAATGTAGATATGAATAGAATTACTATTGGCTAGAAAGAAAGGGTTTGGCCGGTGTGAATGCCGCTGCGGGCGGCTTCGCCAGTATTGAGCTCTATGACATATTTCGCCGGTTGATCCGGACAATAGCTCTGCGGGTACGTGCTAGGAGAAACTGCCTGCTCAATATGTGTCACTCGTTTTTGCGCATCGAGCCATATGATATCAATACTAAATTTCATATCCTTCATCCAAAAACAAACCTTTTCGGGAGTCTCAAACACGAACAACATACCCTTGCCTTTTGCTAAATTTTTACGATCCCCTAGCCCCTTTTCTCTCAAAGCTGGGCTAACTGCCTTCTCGAGATTGTATGAATAATTGCCATGATTAAGAGTGACCGAAGAATGATTTTGCATTTTCAGAACTATACCAAATACGAGCAATGCGAAGGCTAAAACTAGCGCGGTATCTCTTTTTTTTATAGCTAATCCACCCATACTTATTTATGTCACCCTGGCAATTCGAATGTCTCTTTTATAGCCTGGACTAGTTGCTGTGTTTTAAGATTTAGGTCACCCTTCGCGATAGTTTTTCCGAGCTTCATTATTTTTAAGATTCTTTTACCCTTTCCAATAATTTCGCCTTCGTTATGGCGACAAAAGATTAGCATGGTGTCTTCGGCTCTGGCATCCTTGAGAGAATAACCTTCCTTGACAAATTCAACCCTATTTCCTACTAGCTTGTAGACTCCTGGCCTGATATGTTTTTTTAGAATTATATCTTCGTCAGACTGATTATTTAGGATTAATAATGAGCCGGGCTTTTTGTAACGAGCAGCACTTGGTAGAGCATCGTTGCCAGTTACTTCATAGCGAAAATTACCTAGCTCCAGTACATGCAGTAGCATGAAAGGTATCTTGTCGTTCATCATCTGCATATCACTAATAATATGCGAGTAACCAGTTAAGCGGGCGTTAATTTCTATCGCATAGACCTCATCATCAGGCGTAACTATGAGGTCGACCCCAAACACTCCTTTATAGCCATGGCTGGAGAGCTCCGAACCGATGACTGAGGCGATTTCCTGAGCCCGGTGCTGGACGATATCGGGATAATCAGCACCAATTTCACCGCCACACCAGCGCGTCACACCCTCGATTTTTGTATTACACAGATATTTACTATCGACTAGTTGACGTTGTATACCGCCGCTAAAAATACCGTATTTTGTAATGCAAACCTGTATACTCGAGATTTCACCGTGTATAAACTGCGAAGCCACTACAGTTCTTCCTTGGGAAAACTTTTTCAAAGATTTAACTGCATCGACGTAGTCGTTCTCGTTATGAATTGCGTATGTCCCTTTCGACCCAGATGACTCTTCGTCTTGAAGCATAAATGCTCCTGCAAATCGATCTCGTAAATCTCGATACGAAGCTGCTCTATCCAGCTCGTTCATGTATTTAATCTCGTAGTCGGGAATACGAATCAAATCGGCAAATTCATCACGGAAATATCGCTTGTTTTCATAGGCATGAGCAATCGTGGGCGAGTTCATCAAAAAAGCAAGCGGGTTTATCTTGTATGGAGGATCAAGCGGTGAATAAAGAGGGTATTTGCGTCGTGGATCAGCCTTAAACATTTCAACAAATTTCTTTACAATGACATACTTGCTGATATTCTCTCCGAGAAATGCGTTCTTCAGATTCATAGAAACGGTTCGGCCTCTAAGCGGTATATCTTTCAACCAATCTTGTTTCCGTGGCGTGACTATCTGAAAGTCATCAAAAAGTCTATCTAACACCAAAAAGTTGTACGGATCAGCGCTGATAACACCAATAGGCTGGTTGACATTATAATCGATTGCAAGCTTGTGTTTAACCATACGTGATTAGTCCTTTGTTAGTGTAATACGAAATGCGCAAACCGAGAATTAATTTATTATAGCACTTTTGTGTTTTATATGCTATATCATTGTACCTATAACAAATTGTCGAACATGAGGGGAGCAAGATGAACGGGCAAACCTTCTGATGGGTATTCGTGAATTTTAAATCCCGGTGAGCTATTTATTTCAAGTAACGGAACGTAGTTACCCTCAGGTGGTTTCGTAATATCGGCACATATAATATCAAACCCAGCAACAAATAACCCCATCTGACTTGTTATATGACACGCCGTATCAATCCATGCCTGATTGACTTTTTCCGTGACATTTGCCGCCTCACCCCCTGCACTCACACTCTCAATGTCTGATATCCGGACTGTTTCGTGCTCAAGTGGAACTCGGCTAAGTGCCTCACCCCCTAGATATCTTTCTACTGCCGGACCCTTTACTTTCTTTAGCGGGGTATCTGACCCGTCACCACGTCTTGGGTCGGCATTTAGACGTACGACTAATTGTTCGATTGTTGAGACACCGTCCCCAATAACCTGCGCCGCTCGTCGCTCAGTCACTACAGGAACTGTGCCATTAAGCACAAATATGCGATACAACTTCCCTTCTATCTGGTTTTGAGCGATAGCTCGCCCCGAGGGGCTGAATTCTTTTGCCGTGCCAACTGCTTCGATTAGCCGGTCGATTGAAGTAATACCGACACTAACACCTTTGCTTTGAGAGCCATCAATAGGTTTTACTACCACGCGCTCATACTTTGACATAAACCTCTCAGCATCTTCTAAAGTATCAATGGTTGCATACGCCGGCACGCTATAGCCTAGAGACTCCACAAATTCGAGAGTAAGATCTTTGAAAACAGAAATTAATCGGCCGTTTGCCGAACTACGCAAAGGCCGGGAACCACTAAATATTTCTGTCTTACCTGTGTCCGTAGTAATCCTGCAAAGCCGTGCTTTCATGCCGATTATTTCTACACGCCAGCCACGTTTGCTGGCTTCATCCAGTAGCAGCTGTCTGGTGATGCTATTTGCCATTGTCATAGTATAGCATCGATTTCACCCTGTTAGATAAGCAACTATTATTGGGCGCTTTGGACTTTTTTGTATATGAGATAGATGACTAAGCCAAGAACAATTAATAAGAGGAGCTCCAATGTGATGAGGCCGTGCTGATTGTGCTTAAGCTTAGGCATTTAGTTGTATTATCGCGTGTTTTTCGAAAAAAGTGAAGGTTAGAATATGCCGCGTTTCTTTGGAACGGATTGAAATTGCTCGAGTAGCTGTACCTGTTCGCGGCTGAGTTTGGTTGGTGTGTCGACAATGATGGTGACTATGTGGGCGCCGCGGGTATCTGAACGCAGGTGCGGTACCCCGTGACCAGACAACTTAAAGTCGGTGCCACTTTGCGTACCCTCGGGAACTTTCATACGCACCATGCCATCGACAGTTTCAACTTCAATTTCTGTCCCAAGTGCCGCGTCGACCATACTAATATGCTCGTCGCTGAGTATAAGATCGCCTTCCCGCGTGAAGCGTTTGTGCGCCTTGACGCGTATGTGAACATACATGTCACCTTTTGAACCATTTGCGACAGCTTCACCATGTTCACGCAGTCGTATGGTTGCGCCGTCATCTATACCGGCTGGAATTTTGAGCTCCACTGTTTGCGTTTGGCGTTCGGTGCCTTTGCCATGACAAACGCTACAGACTTTTTCGGGAATCTTACCCTTGCCGTGGCAGGTCGGACAAATTGCCGCCTGCTGGATGTTGCCGAATATGGTTCGCACGGCCTGCACAACTTGGCCGCTTCCCTGACATGTCGCACAGGTTTTTAGCTCGTAACCAGGTTCTGCCGTTGTGCCTTTGCAGTGACTACATGTGTCTTCAAGGTTGAGTCGTAACTCTTCCTCCGTACCAAAGATAGCCTGCTCAAAACTAATCTCGACGCGCGTTTCTATGTCGTTTCCCCTCGCCTGGCGATGACCTCGCTGGCTTGCTCCCCCACCAAAAAAACTTCCAAATATGTCGCCAAGGCCAAGATCGCCAAAGTCGAAGTTAACATTCTGGCCATTCCATTCGCCACCGTAGCCGCCAAATGGGCTACCGCCGGCGCCGCCACCACTCGCGCCGCCGACGCCAGCGTGGCCAAATTGGTCATAGCGCTGGCGTTTGCTTTGGTCTTTGAGCACCTCATACGCTTCGTTGACTTCTTTAAACTTAGCTTCATCGCCACCCTGTTTATCTGGGTGCAGTTCGACTGCCTTCCGGCGGAAAGCTTTCTTTATTTCGTCTGCTGAGGCGTCTTTGCCGACTCCTAGCACTTCATAATAATCTCGTTTTGACATCAGATAAATTGTACGCTTTTAGCACTCAAAAGTCTAGAGTGCCAAGTGTGTGCGACGGCACTAACCTCCCCTGCCAGTTTATTTGGTCAGTGGCAATGCTTTAATTTCTCCGCTGACTAAGCGCCCAGTACTGCATTCGATAATTAATATGTACCACTGGTATTAAAAAAGGAGCGCCAATGGCGCCCCCTGGGGTTTATTTTTCATCTTTTTCGTTGACGACTTCGCCTTCTATAGGGCCGTCGTCTTTTTTGCCCTTTTTCTTCCCATTTGAAGTTTCCTCAGACGCGGTTTCACCTGGAGCCTGTGCCTCAGCTTCTTTGGCAGCAGCTTCATACATTTTGGCGCCGATGGGCATAAGAACATCGTTGAGCTCTTTGGTGGCTGCCTCTAACGCTTCTTTGTCGGCCTTTTCGTCAGCCACAACTTTTTTGGCTTTTTCGACGGCTTCATCGATGATTTTTTTGTCGTCTTCGCTAACCTTTTCTTCGCTCTTAAGCTTCTCGGCTTGGTAAACAGAAGTGTCAAGATGGTTTCGTGCCTCTACAGCTTCTTTCTTGGCTTTATCTTCTTCGGCATGAGCTTCGGCTTCTCTGGCCATTTGCTCGACTTCGTCTTTGTCTAAGCTGCCACTGCCCTGGATGGTTATGTTTTGCTCTTTGCCACTGCCCTTGTCTTTGGCGGTAACATTTAATATACCGTTTGCATCGATATTAAAGGTAACTTCAATTTGTGGGATACCGCGGGGCGCTGGCGGGATGCCGTCCAAAATAAAACGGCCAAGTGACTTATTGCCTTCAGACATTTCTCGCTCACCCTGCAGTACATGAACCTCCACCTGTGGTTGGTTGTCCGCTGCGGTCGAGAAAACTTCGGATTTGCTAGTCGGAATGGTAGTGTTTCGCTCGATCAAACGTGTCATAACGCCGCCCATGGTCTCTATGCCAAGGCTCAGCGGAGTCACATCGAGTAGAAGCACGTCTTTGACGTCACCCTGAAGCACACCGCCCTGTATAGCCGCACCAATAGCGACTACCTCGTCTGGATTGACGCCCTTCATGGGTTCTTTATTAAAAATCTGCTTTACTTTTTCAACGACCGCTGGCATGCGGGTCATGCCACCCACAAGAACAACATTGTCGATATCGCTAGATTTGAGTCCGGCATCTTTAAGTGCCTTTTCACAAGGTATGGCGGTTTTGTCTATAAGTTCACCGACAAGATCCTCCAGTTTCGCACGAGTCAGTTTGTGCTCAAAGTGCTTTGGGCCATCGGCATCGGCTGTCAAGAATGGCAGGTTGACGTCGACTTCTTGAGCTGTGGAGAGCTCAATTTTGGCCTTTTCGGCCTCGTCACGCAAGCGCTGCATAGCAGCATTGTCTTCGCGGATATCAATGCCTTGCTCTTTTTTAAACTCGTCCGCAAAGTAGTTGATGATGACTCGGTCAAAGTCAGTTTTTCCAAGGTGTGTGTCACCGTTGGTTGATTTTACTTCAAACACACCATCGCCAAGCTCAAGAACAGAAACGTCAAATGTACCGCCGCCGAGGTCGTAGACCACTATTTTTTCGTCGGCTTTCTTTTTATCTAGGCCGTAGGCAAGCGCAGCCGCGGTTGGCTCGTTGATAATGCGCTTGACTTCCAAACCGGCAATTTTACCAGCGTCTTTGGTAGCGTGGCGCTGTGAATCGTCAAAATATGCAGGCACAGTGATGACTGCTTCGGTGACTGGCTCACCCAAAAACGCTTCGGCATCGGCTTTAAGTTTGCCAAGAATCATAGCGCTTACTTCCTCTGGGCTATATTCTTTACCTGCCATTTTTACCTTGGTACTATTACCGCTTTTGACTATTTCGTACCCCATAAGTTTGAGATCGCGCTGAACTTCTTTGTCGCTCCAGTTGCGGCCTATCAGACGCTTTACTTCATAAATTGTGTCCTTAGGGTTTGTCACCTGCTGGCGACGAGCAATTTGTCCAACAAGACGCTCACCCTTTTTATTGACCGCTACAACTGACGGCGTTGTGCGGTTTCCTTCGCTATTTGCAATAATTTCTGGCTTGCCAGACTGCATAACTGCCATGGCGCTATTTGTTGTGCCTAGGTCAATTCCGATAATTTTACTCATGTTGTCTACCCTTTCTTTTTAGCAGTAACCTATATAGAGTGCTAGTGTATTTTACATTGTACACAGTTTGGCACTCACATGTCAAGAGTGCTAATACATCTGTTACCTAGTGTGACGATTTTTGCCCTAGTATATCTTCAATGTAACTTCGCGGTAACAAGGCATGTGACCAGCGGCATGACTTCCTAGTATTACTTAAGCGCTGTTTGTAACTTTCGTAAATCCAGTATCGTGAGAAGGTGTTCGTCTTGAGACATTAAACCTTCATCGAAAAGCAGCTCCAAGGACCTACTTGCTGTCTCTCGGTTCATGTTTATGGAATCTGCAATGTCCTGGTGAGTTATTGGTGCGTTAATGACTACAGCTTTACCGTGTACCTCACCAAACCTTTCAGCTAGGAAGAGTAGCTGTGCAATAATTCTGCCGCGAGCCGAACGAAATTCCAGAGCTTGTATCCGCTGAGTGTAAGCAGTAATTATATTGACCGCTTGCTTTAATATCTCCTGGGAGAGCCAGCTATTATTGCCCATAGCAGTTCGTAGCTTGTCTTTAGAGGCTCTTAGTACGGTTACGTCATCCATCGCTTCATAAAATAATCCCGTCGTGTGTGCACCATCCAAAGCCCAAGGTAATGGTATAAATTCACCAACCGAATGAATTAACAGCAGATTTCCATGACCAGCATGTGATACTGAGTACGCTTTAACAAATCCTTTTTTAATAAGATAGATGCCCTCGGGTTCCTCAAGACCATTGACAATCGTTTCTTCTCTCTTGAAGTGCATAAGCTTGCCATAACTAAAATGGGCAATTATGCTTTCGTCCCTGGTTTCTTTAGTCGGCATACCGGCCTGTAAATGTGTGCCCATAAGGTCATTATATACCTCGGTGCAATTTACGGCTGTGACACTGCGCACATACACCTCTAAACAATAGCGTTATCCTAGAGTTAGCAAGCAACAATTTTACGCACATTATTGGAAGGGAGGGTGCTAACGAAACTGCCAGGCTTTGTTCTGTAAGCTAATAATAGGAGGGGTAATATGTCACGAACATATTCAGCAATAAAGAACAAACACCAAAAGCACTCAAAAGATCATCACCAAGCGTATCTTTATAGCCCAAATGAGCCTAGGGAAGATACTTTTACAAACACCTCAGCTGAGCTGGAAACAGAGTTACTAGAAAAAAGTGATCCAATGAGGCGGGAGTTCCGACACCTTGCCTACAGAATGAGAAACCGATACGCCTAACCAGCGCAAAAAGACCTCCAATAACGGAGGTCTTTTTTTGAATTTGCATGTAGTACTTGGGGTACCCTTTGGGAAAATTCTTTTATTTTCAAACTGGCGTATTTCTTGGAATGGCATATCCTCTGACGAGTTGTTTATACATTGGAACTGCTAAGTTCTCGTTAACGTTTAACAAAGGTCTTGCTAAGGTCGGATACCGGCTAGCTCTGTTTGTGCTCTGAGCATATGCCAGCTTTTTGCGTGGAGTAGTAAATAGCGACAGCACGTAGCCAAAACTTCTACTTATGAACCTAGATCTTTGAGCAGAAAGCTCGACGCTAAGTACGATTGATAAAATACCCCCTTCAATTAGCGTAAGTGAGTCACCGAGTAGAACATAAGTAGGGGCGTGGCCTAGTAAAGAGGGTGAGCCTATGCTCATCAGTCCAAGCGATAATAGGAAAATGCCACCTAGCCTTAGCATAGCTCTTGCTGTGTACAGCCGTAAGCTGGGAACGAAAACATACAATAACAGGACCGCGACTAATGCAAGGCGAGCGTAGATAAAAAGCACACTGGTATTCATAAGAATCTGCACATAGTAGGAGTTGCTAGATAAACCGTAAAAACTAAAACCCAGCAGGCAGCTACTAAACAGTAAAATGCTAAACTTTTTCATTTTACTTATCTCCTTTCACTATAATGGTCAACCATTATATTCTGCGACAGCCTCCACCTCAATAATGTGCGGCATAACTACCCTGCTACTTCCATAATAGACCCACGGTTTTGAATTGTATGTGCGCCAAGACACAAAATTAATTCGTGAAGGGGCTATACACTAAAATTACTGCTCTAAAAGCAGTAGCTGATGGATATTGCAAAGTCGCTTTGGGTAGATTCATTTCCCAATCGTTCGGTCAGATCGCCCTAGACAAGTTTATGTTGCGAGGTTACTTTACCTGTGTTGCGTCCTGTTGTTCCACCTCCAATAATCACTACGTCTAGTTTTAGATCTTCGCTCAATTGTGGGTATGTTGAACGGAGGTACGATTCTTGCCGGTAAGATTTCTCAAGCTTTGGTAACTTTAGCATGCTTTCATTTTAGTCTGTAATAATTAGATATCCTGTGACCCCGCGCACAGCAAATTAAAAAAATGAGTTCATACTTATCTATACACATAAAGACCTCATATATTAAGTCAACACATTAATCCCAAAAACTGAGGTCGTAATTTTTCTCGGTGATCCATACCGCTCTCGCAATAGTGAGGAGCTTCCGCGCAACAACGCAGTTGGCGACCGTGTACCGCTTACCCTCAGCTCTTTTCTTGTCATACAGCGCCTGGAAGTATGGGTCGTGTTGTCTGGCTATGTTAGCGGCTATGAATAAGCTCCGTCTAAGATAGCTGGAACCGCGTTTCGTTAACCGCCCCGTGCTGTTTAAGCTTTTGCCGCTTTGCTTAATGCGAGGGTCGAGTCCAGCATAAGCAATAATAGACTTGGTAGTAGTAAAACGTCGCATGTCTTGTACCTCACCAATAATACTGGCAGCTACGTACGGTCCGATGCCCGGTATAGTTTGAAGCCGGCGAAAAACTATACCATCCGCCGAAACCGCTAAGTCTTTGTAGAGCTGCGCCCGTGCTTCTTTGATGGCTACCTGAACACCGTCAAGCACTTCTCTCAGCTCATCGCTCATTGTATCGTCAACGAGCGCACTGAAGTGGTTTTTGTATTGCCGGAACGAGCTGTTCAACACAGATAGTCGTTGGCAGCCACGACCATAATACTTGGTGGTTTTGTACGGATCGGGTGTATATGGCCTACCTTCGCCACGTAGTCCTAGTCGGGCGATCACGAGAGCGTCGGTTCGATCGGTTTTCTTCCCTCGTACCGATGCTCTAATCTGCTGTTTAGTAATGAGTGGATTGTAAACGCGACAGACGATACCGAGATCGAAACACGCATCAGCAAACGCCAAGTGGTAGCATCCAGTAGCTTCCACCACACAGACGAACTCATCGTCGGGATACGCACCAGAAAGCGTCAAGAGCATAGTAGCGACGTCTCTCGGTTCGTTTAGTATGGTTGCTGTTAACTCGGGCATTTCACGCCCCACAGAATTAACCACGGCGATATCTAGCTTCGCTTTAGCCGTATCACAGCCAATAAAAAAAGGTCATAGCAAATAACTCCTCCGGCTCACATAGTGAGCCCCAAGATTATGTAGTGGTAAAAGATATGGCGGCATCCGCTTCCCAAAAAAGGTGCAATGGGGATACAATAGACTTGTTCGTTATTGACCGTAGAAGAGCCTTGGTACACCTCCTGTCTGTGTCGACATACACGTCAGAACAGAGGTGAAACACCAAGGTTTTTCTCGTATAACCTCATCATAGATTGTTATCTCCAGAATGCAGGAAGCAATAGACTTTACGACGAGATGCTGCCGACTGAGGCAACTCCCAAGTAAGATAGCGATTGTCCTCCATACCATCCTTTAGTGTAGCCCTTAACAGATGTGAGGGCTAGGTATGAATATACAAGTAAAGTAGGGGATACATTATGAGCCACACATCAGATAAGATCAGCGGTAAAACCAAACAAGCAGTTGGTAAGATGACTGACAATAAAAAACTGCAGTCAAAAGGTAAAATAGAAGAGGCCAAAGGTGAGGTTAAAGAAACCCTGAATGACGCTAGAAAAAAAATGACTGACTAGAGTTTAGAATAATCTGGAAGTATTACACCGGTAATGATAGGCAGTAACTCTTGGTTCATATATACCACCTGTTTGTTTTAGAACTTACAAACAATAGTGTAGCGCTTCAGAGGAACTGATTATTTTATTTCACATAAATGGGTTAGGCATATTTTACGCGGACCATGGCATGACGGATAACGTCATTGCCTAGCCGGTAGCCACTCTGAAGTTCTTCGCTCACAATTTCTTGCTTACCATCGCCCTCTTCCATGCTAACTGCCTCATGTAAATGAGGGTCAAAAGGTTCACCCAAGGTCTTGATGCGCTCGACGCCAATGTCGGCAAGTGTTTTCTCAAACTGCTTGACCACTCCCTCGATGCCTTTTACGAAGTCGTTTTCTGTGAGGTCTTTGGGGATATGTTTTAGCGCGCGCTCAAAATTATCAATGATGGGCAATAGGTCTTTGACCACACTTACCTTTACTGTTGAACGAAGCGAAACGATTTGCTCCTCGTGCCGCCGACGAATGTTTGTGGCATCTGCCCGTTCTCTCTGCAATGCTTCTGTCAGCTGCGCATTTTCTGCAGCCAACTGCTCAGCAATTTTTGCGTAATCTAAATCTTGCTTTTTTTTCGTCATATATTATTTAACCCCCATTAGCGTGTTGTTCAAGCATAGAGATTCGTCTAGTGGCATTAAAGAACCTCCTCCAGTGTTTTGCCGGCATGGGCAACTAGGTTCATGACTTCGCGGTAGCTTTGTCGCGTTGGACCAAGCGTGCCAATGTAACTATGGTCGCTAAACGGGCTGCGGAATCGGCTGATGATCAGGCTGACATCTGCGCTGCGACCGATCGGGTTTTCGGCACCAATATAGACGGTGAGTGGCTGGTTTGGAGCTGCTTCCCGCAACCACGGCTCCAGGTTATCAAGTAAACTCGCTACCTGTTGCACCTGAGCACCGCCGTGAAATTCGGGCTGGCCAAAAAGGTTTGAAAGGCCGGAAATGTACAGCTGGTTGCCTATGGTGGCAAGGCCAAGGTTGTGCGTCAACTCAACAAGCGTATCGACGGCGTTGCGAATGGCGCGTTCGGGCAGACCTCCGTCCTGCAAACGAGCCGAAAGCGCCCGCTCGGCACCGCGTTCGGGAGCGGTTTGACCGTCTTCGGTAATGTAGTTCACGTAAAAACGGTAGCCTTTGTCGGTCGGGATACGACCAGCGCTCGTGTGCGGCTGGCGTATAAAACCCATGCCTTCCAACTCAGCCATTTCAGCGCGGATAGTAGCACTAGATACGCCAAATGCTTTTGCCAACAGACTGCTGCCTACCGGTACGGCAACTTCAGCGTACTGTTCTATGATGGCAGTAAGAATTTGCTTTTGACGAATTGTCATTACATAAATGTATCATACTGGCACTCAAAACTCAAGAGTGCCAAGGTCTAGCGATAACCCATAATAGTACGCTTGAGTAACCGGACCTTGAAGGAGCATGAGCCTGGATCAACATAAACTAATGCGTTTTTAGGTCGCCCAAGATCCGCTCAACCCACACCCGATAACTTTTGTCTATTTGGTTCTGATCGTCATCATGCGCAATAATTCCCTCGGCCGAATGAACCGCCTGATCGAGGTCTTCATTTACTAAAAAGTGATAATACGGTTTGCTCAACGCATCTTCAAGTTCTCTAGTGGCACTTGCGCGGCGCGCTGGCCACGCTTCGTTGAACTCGGCTTCACTTTCATAGCGGTGTTTAATCCGCTGCATCCATATTTCAAAACTAGGCGGCACTACAAAAATGGCAACGACGTTACTGGAAAGCGACTTAAAGGTGTGCACTCCTTGCACATCAACGTCAACAATCGGAGTTTTGCCTGCCTCGGCGGCTCGCTCAATTTCACTTGCTAGCACACCGTATATACATTCGTGCACCAGGGCAGCCTCAATATACTCACCAGCCTCAAGTTTCGCTACGGCTTGCTCGTGAGTTAAAAAGATGTAGTCAATTCCATCCCGCTCCATCACGCCGTTATTCTCACGCGGCTCGCGGGTCGTACTGGTGACAATATCGTGGTACTTACCGCTTTTCAACATACCGTTCATAATGGCATTTTTGCCTGCGCCAGCTGTCCCGGCGAATATGATTAGCTTCTGACTGCGTAACGTTTCGATTGTTTTATTGCTGGGATGATAGTTTTGGAGGAGCTGTTTGATATTGTTTTGCATGCAGTAGTTATAGCAGATGTAGGCTGTGTTACAAAACCCACAGACACATTGTGCTAACGAAAAGATGTGAGGCAAGCGCCCCAATTTACCCTAAATGACCAAGACAATACACCACATTCACTAAAAAACTACTACTTAAAAGTCGGTCGTAACGAAAAAACTCCCCTCGTCTCAGTCTCACCAGTATCGCGTCAGAAGACGGCGGGGTTTTTGCTTAAGTCAAGTTTAGTCTCGCTTGAGCATGACGGTGAAAGCTTCGGAAGGAATGTCGACTTTGCCGAAACGTTTCATCCGTTTCTTGCCCTTGGCTTGCTTGGCGAGAACCTTTTTCTTGCGGGAAACGTCACCGCCATACAGTCCAGTCGTTACATCTTTGCGGTAGGCACTCAGGTCTTCGCGTGCAACAAAACGGCCGTTTATACCAGCCTGCAGGGCAACCTGGAAATTTTGGCGAGGTATAACTTCTTTGAGTTTGGCAACAATGTCGCGGCCGAGTTTTTGCGCTTCGCTTCGGTGAACCATGATGCTTAAGCTACTAACAATTTCTCCTGCCACATAGAAATCTAATTTCACAAGATCTTCTGCGCGGTAATCGTCGAGCTCGTAGTTAAAGCTGCCATAGCCACTGGTAATACTTTTCAGCTGATCATAAAAATCAGTTAGCAAATTGGCCAGTGGCGCCTCAAAGCTTACCATAGCGCGCTCATCTATGTAGCTTAGGTTGGTCTGCAAACCTCGTTTGGTGGAGATAAGCTGAATAACCGGACCGACATAGTTTTGCGGAACGACAATTTCACCCTTTATCCAAGGCTCTGCAATCTCGGCAATTTTGGTAACTTCCGGCAGGTCAGCGGCCGATTTGATGTCTAGTTCTTCACCGTTTATGAGACGAACCTTATAGTCAGTACTTGGGTTTGTCACGACAAGCTCGAGGTTGTATTCTCTCTCCAGCCGTTCACGAATGATATCCATGTGCAGTAGCCCCAGAAAGCCTATCCTAACGCCAAAACCTAGTACGGGTGAGTTTTCCGGCGCAAATTGCAGCGCTGAGTCGCTCAGGCTAAGTTTCTCAATGGCGTCTTTCAGCTCCTGATAGTACTCGTTAGATTCCGGGAAAAAACCGGCATAGACAAAAGGCTGTACATCCCGGTAGCCCGGTAAGGCTTCGCTGGCCGGGTTAGACGAAAGCGTGACGGTGTCGCCCACGCGAGCTTCACGTGTACTCTTCAGGTTCGTGACGATGTAGCCGATTTCGCCGGTTCTAAGCTCAGCATTTGGTACCATGTCAGGCTTGAGCGCCCCAACTTCGAGCGCAATGCCTTGTGCGCTTGTAGCAAACATTTTTATCTGCGCGTTTTTTAAAATGTGGCCGTCAAATACTCGCACGTACAAAATAACGCCGCGATAATCGTCGTAATAGCTATCGAAAATCAGTGCCCTCGTTGGCGGTTTTTCACCCGGGATGCTTGTTTGCTCTCTATCTTTTTCACTTCGTTCGAAGGTATTGCTCAGACTTACCGGTACTCGCGGAGGAGGAATGTCGCTAACAATTCGTTCCAAGACCGCTGCAACACCTTGCCCCGTTTTGGCGGAAATCTTAAGTATGTCTGCTTCTGTGCAGCCGAGTAGACTAATGATTTCTCGACTTACTTTCGCAACGTCTGCAGCGGGCAAGTCGATCTTGTTGAGTACTGGGATGATGGTCAGGTCTGCTGCTATGGCCAAGTACACGTTGGCGAGTGTTTGCGCTTGAATACCCTGGCTGGCATCGACCACGAGCAGAGCGCCCTCACACGCCTGAAGCGAACGAGATACTTCGTACGAAAAATCGACATGACCCGGCGTATCAATGAGATTCAGCTCATGACCGCTGTAGTCCATGCGTACGGGAGCAAGTTTAATAGTGATGCCTTTTTCGCGCTCCAGATCCATGCGGTCAAGCAGCTGCGCTTTCATGTTGCGCTTTTCGACAGTACCGGTCAGCTCGAGTAACCGGTCAGCAAGAGTCGACTTGCCGTGATCGATGTGTGCAATGATGCAGAAATTTCTGATGTGTTGTTGATCCACTGTTAGACTCTTAACTCTTAACTCTTAACTCTTAACTCTTAACTCTTGCGAGTATAACAGAGGTAGAATATATTTAATACTCAATCTTTACTGGCTTTAGCACAAAGCGTTTTACGGAAGAGAATAATTGCCGGGCTTCACTCAACCCAAACAAGGCTGAAATCAAAAGATGTGTGCTGATGGTAATACTGCTAATAGCAAAAAGTTTTATCAGTAGGGTAAACCCAGTGTCTGCCGTCATGAGTGGCAAAAACTGAACCGCGATGAACCCGGCTATCAAACTAAAACCGGTTACCGATACAATACGATATATGCCACTCCAAAACTCTTTATCAAAAAGTTTACGGTCACGATTAAGCATTATGGCCCCTAATATGAATACCTCTGTGGCCGCAACAATTGACTGGGCAATAGCAAGCCCTTCAACACCGTATGCTCCCGGGCGAGATAGTGAATAAGCCAATATGACATTCAGTCCAATAACAAACATCGACACAAGAAGTGGCGTACGGGTGTCCTCTTGGGCATAAAACCAGCGCGATACTATCGCAAAAATAGTTCGGAACAATATGGCGATACATAGTGCGCCAAAAATTACCGCAATTTCCTGAGAATTACGTGAAAAAATTAACCGCGCTAGGTAGCCTCGTGCAAAAAAACTAACAACGACAACAGGCAAAGTAATCCAGATTATTAGCCGTAGCGTTTTAAGAAAATCTTGTCTAAATAGGTCGGGACGACCCTGGCTCAGCCTAGCGTTAAGCCTCGGAAAAACTGCAGTTGAGATTGCTGTACCAATAAGCAGGATTGGAGCGGTGTGTAGCACATACGCAGTGTTGTAGTTGCCTACCGCAGTTGCTCCGCCGAGCGCAGAATTTGAAGCTATATTTGTTTCGACAATACTCTGGACTTGGTCGAGGCCCTGATCGAGCGACCGTGGTGGAAGCTGACGAATCATACTCTTAAAATCGCTTGTTGCGTGTATTTTTGGTTTCCAAGCAAAACCAAGACCGTAAGAGCCGAGCAATATAACCGCAAGCTGTAATACAGCTCCAAATGCCGCTCCAATAGCTAGCCCGACAATACCAATGCCATCTTTAAAGATGTAAATACTGGCAATAATACTCAGGTTATAAAACAATGGTGCTATTGCATAAAAGAAAAAACGACCAAACACCTGTTGAACTGCGGCAATGACACCAGAAATTGTAAAAAATAATGGATTAAGCGCTAGTATACGCATCATAAGTGCCACATTATGCAGTTGATCCGGGGTGTAACCGTGGGCTACTTGACGAGCGAGTACGTCTGCAAAAATAAAAATAAATATGCCGACAACCGACAAAACGATACTCAGGAGGTTAATCAAGCTGCTTGAAAGCTCCCAAACTGCTTTTCGATCGCCGCGAGCGAGGCGGTCAGTAAGATAAGGCATAAATGCAACTCCAAGCGCACCGGCAGCAATGGTGAAAAAGAAGAAATCTGGTAGGACAAAGGCGGCAAAATAGACGCCAGCATTCTGATCGGGCGGTATTTGCGCGCCACCAGGTATGCTGTTGAAGTTTGCGTTAACGAGCTTTGTTCTGAAAAATCCCAGCACCTGTGCGAGCATAGCCGTACCAATTAACAGCATGGCGGCATTACCGAAACTGATCAGCTTCCAGCTGCGTGTGGTTATTCGCATATCACCTTTAGTATAGCTCCCCCGGGCAGATGAAGCTACTCACTTCAGCCTGATAACCTGCTCGTCTATCATTTCTCCGGCCACGCTACTACTATTTTGTTTATCTGGCACGCTTGGCGGCGCCGATTTTTTTGCTTTACAATGAGCTTACGCTTTGTTTTTCAGCTGGCTCAAGCGGAGCAAGCAAAGCCGGAGCGACCTGACTCTCCATAGCGCCTGGTGCCTTACTAGTTAGCTTTCAAACATCCAAGCATAAGGAAATGCATTAAAGACCCGTAAAGTCCGGCATTGCGACAAAAAACGGTGACAGAGATAAACTTAGTACAGAGCGGCTTCTTTGGGGAGGCGAGAGCCTTCAAACAATTCGGCGACATCTGCGGCGTCAACAGTTTCTTTCTCGAGCAGAGCGTCCTTGAGCTTCTTTAGCTGACGCATGTTGGCCTTAATGACGGCGCGGGCACGATTTGCTGCTTCGGTAATCAGCGCTTTGACTTCATCATCGATAAGTTTTGCGGTCTCGTCAGAGTATTCGCGCTCATGCATAATACGCTCCATCATGATGCCTTCTTCGGAATGAAATACCTGATCACGCAATTTTGTCCCCATTCCTTGTTGGGTAATCATATCGCGCGCAAGTTCGGCCGCTTTTTGTAGGTCATTACCTGCCCCTGTCGTTACGCGCTCAAATCCGTATACCACCTCTTCGGCAATTCGCCCGCCAAGCATACGCGCCAAGACATCTTTGTATTCGAGAATACTGTGGTAGCTTTTGTCTTCTGGGGGGATAAACCATGTCACGCCGCCGGTGCCGCCGCGCGGGATGATGGTAACCTTGTGCACAACATCACTATCGGGGAGCACGTGTCCCACGATGGCGTGTCCTGCCTCGTGAAATGCTGTCAGCTCTTTTTCTTTTTCGCTCATTACTTTGCTTTTACGCTCTGGGCCGATTGCAACGCGCTCAAAGGCTTCGGTTACATCTTCTTGTGTTACCTGGCTGTGGTTGTTTCGAGCAGCAATAATCGCTGCTTCGTTGGCAATGTTTGCGAGGTCGGCGCCAGAAGAACCAGCGGTCTTTGCGGCCAACGAATCGAGGTCTACCGTTTTGGCAAGTGGCTTGTCTTTGAAATGGATCTGGAGCACTGCCAAGCGATCAGCTCGTTCCGGCAGGCCAATCATGACACGGCGATCAAACCTCCCTGGACGTAGGAGAGCTGGGTCGAGCACATCAGCTCGGTTAGTTGCGGCCAGAACAATAACATTCTGTTCTTGTTCAAAACCATCCATTTCTACCAGAATCTGGTTCAGTGTTTGCTCACGTTCGTCGTGTCCACCACCCATACCGGAGCCACGGCGGCGTCCAACGGCGTCGATTTCATCGACAAATATAATACATGGGGCATTCTTTTTTGCTTTGGCAAACAAGTCGCGCACACGAGAAGCCCCTACGCCAACAAACATTTCTACAAACTCAGAACCTGAAATACTAAAGAACGGCACGCCTGCTTCGCCTGCCACCGCTCGTGCCAACATGGTTTTACCGGTACCAGGAGGGCCGACGAGTAAAACACCCGTTGGGATTTTGGCGCCAAGTGCAGAAAACTTTTTTGGGAACTTAAGAAACTCTACCACTTCTTCGAGATCTTGTTTTGCTTCGTTTTGGCCGGCAATGTTCTTAAATGTTACTTTGTCTTTTTCGTTGCCGTACAGCCGGGCGCGTGATTTTCCAAAGCTTAGCGCCTGATTGCCCTGCCCCTGGGCACTGCGCATCATCCATATCAGCAGAGCGCCTATCAGCAGAACCGGAACAATAGTAGTCAACCCAAAACCTATTAGACTGGAGGTTGTTGAGCTTGATGGCTTGGCGGTAATTTTTACCTTGTCCTTCTTGATACCCTCATCAGCGGTGGTCGAACCTTCTTCTAGGCGTGATTTCAGGGTTGGTTCCTTGTCACCTGTCTTAGTAATACTGAGTTCCTGGCCGTGTACTTCGATTTCATCATATTTACCTGCATTCGCATCTTGAACGACCTGAGAAATAGGTATCTCTTTAAGTGCTGTCGGCTGGTTCATGGCCGAAAATGCTATGATTGCGAACAATGATATTAGTGCGACGAACCCAATATTTTTCCCGGTCTGCTTGCCCGCCGGCCGCTTCCCGTTTGTGTGACGAGTTGGTTTGTTCTCCATGTCGAACCAGTATACAACAGATGTGACGTAGATGCGACTTTTTAGCAGCTGACATTGTTATGTTTTCATCTACGATTTTAGCTGGGATAGAGCTAAAAACAGAGGGACACTTAACTTGGTTTGCGAGAGTATAATTCTCTAGTTTTCGTCACGCATGTCGCGGATGGGATTACGGCGAATGTTGGTCATCAGTGGCAAGGCTGTACTAAGGATTGCTGCAGCTGCTATTAATCCAATGATAATAGCAGCGTACTGAAAATCAAAACCGTAAAAACTAAACTGTTTATGAATATCTTGAGCGTTGTAAGCCAAAACTGCCGAGACAGAAGCATCAGGTGAGAGCTTATGATCAAGCAGCAGCGCACCAACTGATCCAATAGTAAACGAAATCAGCACAATAAATATTCCGATAAATAAGCTGTACGTCAGATATATTTGAGCTATAGCGAAACGCGTCGCACCAAGTGCCCGGAAAACAGCAGTTTCGCGCCGGCTGTCGGCAATTATCTTGCCAACTATTCCCATGAGTACCAGGCTTGCTATCAAGAGCACCGCCGGCGCAACGTAACGCATAACCTTCCAAACACCCCGGCGCATATCCTCAATGGCGCTGGCGTTATTTCCGAAAGGTGCTATGTCAAAATATTTACCCATTTTGTAGCAATCAACCACGCGGGGGTCGCTCTGCCCAGGCTTGGGCATGTCCGACATATTACTTAACATAACCTTACTATCACAGCTGAATTCTTCGGCGAATTGTTTGGCCGCTGTTAAGCTGGCAAATTCTGCGTAATATACTTGCTCGGCATTTGTTTTTTTGGCAATACTGGGCTGAATTTTGGCGGCAATTGAACCATCGGTTATGGCCTCTGACGGAGAAAACCATCCCTGACCCAATCCTGTCTGAAGAACGCTTTCTATAATACTACGGGCACTAAAGCCTTGCTGATACGATAAATCCTGCGAAAAGCCGACAATTCTAACTTTTAAAATCCCCTGCGTCGGTTCTTGGTAGTTTTCGTACTGTTTTTTGAATGAAAGTTCATCGGCAGCTTGTTTTTTCTCGTCGTACGAACGAGTATCTTTCTTGAGCGTTACTTCTCCACACGGATCGACCGGTATAGCATACTGTAAACTAGGTGCCGTATAGCCTGCTTTGCCTTTGTTGGCTGCCATATCTTTGGCTTGGCTTTTTGCTTGCTCAAGCAAGTTAGAACTCGTGCCATTGCGATAGCATAGCGATGTTGTTTTGCCGGCAATGTCCCGGCGGAGCGTTACTAGTCTTTCTAGCCTTTGTTGGGTTGTCGCGGTGGCTGGTAGATTTGGCATGCCTAGTACTTGCTCGGCGGCACTGATAGGAGCAATCACCGGCACGTCACCCTCTTTGCCTAAGGCCAAGTTTTGACCGGGCAAAACAAATGGTGTCAAAAGGCTACTATTGAAATACGTCCAGCCAAGCGTCGTCAGGGTTGCGACACCCCTTGGTTCGGTAGAATAGTTGCCACTAGCTTTAGTTTGATCATAGGCTAGCTCTTTACCTTCAATGATTGGTACCACAGAAGCATCACCTAGCCCAGGTGACACACCGAAATTACCCATATTTACACCACCGGAACTTTTATACAACTGCTTCGCACCGCTATTATTTGCTAAATTAGAAAAATCGTCAAAACCTATGTGTTTAATACTCCGGACATATGCGTCTAGCGCTGCTTTTGTCTCTGGGTGGCTAGGGTTAAGGAAGTAATCTGTGCCACCATTAGCATTTTTATATTCGCTGACTGGTAAATTCATGTCATTTGCTGGGTCGTAATTCTGGTTTAGCCGTTTGGCAGCCGCCTTTTTTTCTGCCTTTAGTGTTGCTGTTCGTGCTTTGAGAGTATCGAATATTTCGGGCGTTCCCGTATTCATGACCATATTGTCAACTATTGGTCGCGCTTGAACAATGAAGCGACTACCTAGCCCTTCCGTGCCGAAAGATTGGGCGCTCCGTGCTGCACCTGTCAGCATGGAGAGTACCAAAACAATTCCAGCAAAAAGCAATGAAGCTATGACCACAATTATGCCAGTACGTATCCTATGAGTACGCAGTTTGGCGGCTGCCAACTGAACGCTATCGCGAAGTGTCATCATGATGCTATTGCCCCGTCAGACATGTGAACTGACCGGTCAGCCATACCAGCTAGCGCCAAGTCGTGAGTAACAACTATTACAGTAGTCCCTCGTTCATCACGGATTTGCTTGAAAAGGTCAAAAATGGCGGTGGCATTGGTGTGGTCAAGATTGCCAGTCGGTTCGTCGGCTAGCAAAATATCAGGGTCGTTTTGCAGCGCCCGAGCAATAGCTGCCCGCTGCATTTGCCCGCCAGAAAGCTCCCTTGGGTAGTGCCTAAGTCTATCTCCCAAGCCAACCGTTGTAGCCAGTTCAGAACTCTTTTTTTTGCGAAGTAGCCTTTTGGTACGAGCAAACATAGCCGGTACTTCTAGATTGGATTGAAGCCGTAAAAATGGCTGCAGGTAGAAAAACTGAAACACAAAGCCAATGGTTCGGTTGCGGAATCGTGAGAGTTTACCGTCGCGCAGCTTATTTAGGTCTTGGTCATGGACAACAATGGAGCCTTGAGAGGGCTTGTCCAGCCCGCCAATGAGCTGTAGCAGAGTGCTTTTGCCGCTGCCGCTTGTACCGGTAACGGCGACGAATTCACCCTTATGAATGTTGAGGCTGACTTCTTTGAGTGCCTCGATGTGTGTTTTGCCCATCTTGTATGTTTTACCGACATTATTGACCTGGACGACTATTTCATCATTTTTCGGCTTATAGGTTTGCGCCTGACGAGCGGTTTGCGCGGCAATCTTTAGCTCGTGCAGGGCAGCCTTGGCATCACCACCACACGCGTTGAGAAGTTCGGCTGCATATGCCTGCCTTGTTTCTGACTCATCCACCCGTTGCATAAGCCTAGTATGCACGACCGACACAAAAGTGGCAATAAGTGTTTTTATACTACTCCTAACGACCCTTCATTATCCGCGTACTGTCAACTTCTCCCTTCCTTAATTTGCCCCAACCAAACACAATAAATTTGAGTTTACTTATTGTTACGGTCGTCATAATTGGTATGCTGGGCGTAAGCGCAGAGCTCTAAACGCCCCTGAAGGTTTCGCTCGCAAAGTTTGGGCATAACACGGTGTATGATTTGACGTCTAGCTTATGTGGTGGGACCTCGGAGTGAGGCATTTGTACGTGATAGATGTAACGAATAATTATTTGCAATGTCGACATGCGAGTTGTTTCGGCCGATACGAATAGCATTGTCGAGGCGTAAGATTAGTTTTGTTGTGACGCCGGTAGCTGTGTGGCGGCGAATCCATTCCGCCAGCACCTCACGAGCGACTTCTTTGGGAAGTTCTCGGTAGGCAAGCCTGTCTATTTCTAGACTCGTCGTATGTTTTTGGAGGTATTGGCTCACAAGGGAATCTATAGCATCGTTGAGTTTTGCTGCCTTTGTACTATGTTCCAGTAAACGCGACCGCTCCTGATCACTCAGATGCAAGACAACGTGCTTACGGATATAGTTTCGCAAATACGTTTCGTCGGTATTGGTACTGTCTTCACGCCAGACGAGATTATGCAAACGAGCATAAGAGGTTATCTGTTTTTTTGTCATCCCAAGTAAAGGACGCCGTATATCTTCGCGGGAACGAAGTGAGCTTAGGCCACGGCTTTTGGTACCACGCATCCAGTTGATGATAATGGTTTCGATCACATCGTCTTCATGATGTGCCGTTACGATAGCGTCGGCACGAACTGCCCGCTTTACTTTTGCCAGAAAACCATAGCGAGCCTCCCGCGCCGCTGCTTCACTTGCCCCCTCACCGAGCTCAGCTCGATCGTAGACAAACGGTAACCCGTATTTTTTTGCCAGTTTTTGGACAAGCTGCCGGTCTTTTGCGGAGTCTGGACGAATGCCATGGTCAAAATGCGCCACCACTACATTGATCTTTGATGTATCATCTTTGATCATTTTTTGAGCAAGAAGATGGAGTAGAACTACGCTATCAACTCCTCCGCTTACCGCTACCACATACCGCCCAGCCGGCATATCAATATTCATATATACTATTGTAAGATGAAACAGCCGTCACTGGAAGAAAGAATTAGTGCACTAGAGACGCGAAATGCGCGGGTCGAGGCAGATAAAGCCTGGGAAACGAGCTAGCACCGTCGCGTTGCAGTTGCAGTTTTGACCTACCTCACCGTTGTTGTGTACCTGCACTTTGTCATTCATATTAACCCTTGGCTGAACGCTCTCGTGCCCGTCATAGGATATCTACTTTCTACAATTACTGTCTCGTTCGTGAAACGCGTTTGGCTCAGTAAGTAACACCGTGCTTGCTTGATTCATGATTCCGTATTCATGATTCAGCACACCATGCTACAATATAAACACAAGCGAAACCAAACATGGAAAAAGACGTCATTATTTTACTCGTGGGCATAGTTGTTGGCGCCATGAATGCCATTGCTGGAGGAGGGATGCTAATCGGCTTTCCGGTGCTGTTGGCGCTAGGCGTGCCACCACTCGTCGCAAACGTGACAACCAACATCATCACGCCATCTGGGCAGCTTGCGGCAGTTTATGCTTACCGCAACTATCTCCGGCGCATACCTAAACGCTACGTTCTAATATTGCCATTTGTGGCTCTCGGAGCCCTAGCTGGTGCGCTCACATTACGAGCAATGCCAAGTAGTGACTTTGCCAGCCTCGTGCCGTTACTGATCATGTTTGGCGTGGCGCTTTTTGCCTTTCAACCAGCCATACATCTGCACTTGCACACTCATTTGCGTGGCCGAAGTAAGGCGCTCTTGCCAATTATATTGATCGGCGTTGCCCTATTGCCGATTACCTTTTATGGAGGTTTTTTTGGGGCTGGTTACGGTTTTATTATGCTGGCTTTTTTGGGGCTGGGTAAGGTACACGAGGTTCACATGCTGGCGGCCATGAAAAACGTTTCAGCAATACTCGTTTCGCTCATTTCGATTTCGGTCTTATACTCGACCGGACTGGTAGATTGGCACGTTGGCGTGGTTATGGCCATTGGAACTACTATAGGTGGCTACCTTGGCGCCCATGCCGCCCAGAAAGTTTCGTCACATGCACTCCGCATAGTCGTTATTGTCGTCGGCCTCGCCGCAGCTGTCCACCTGGGTCTCAAGAACTACTAGTCAAGATTTCTTCCGTACTCCATACTAATTCAGTATGTGGTATCTCTATGTGCTTATGCACCTTGTTGGCTTGGTTGGTTATAGTTTACTGCTGCGCAAGTCACTTGTGGCAAAGGCCGACCGCTGGACACAGGCTACAATCATGCAAATAGTTGATTGAGTGTCGTGATCATCATGATACTTGGAGCGCTGTGGCTGGGCGAGCGCGACCACGCGCGCGAAAAGCTCCAAGCCACCGCACTTGCCGTCGCCGGCCTCACGGTTATACTCATCTCAAAGCTGTAGCGGACTCTAGCCAACAGATGTTAAACCTGTTACAATCCCCACTGTCTTTACGGCACCATAGCTCAGCTGGTTAGAGCGCAGGACTCATAAGCCTGAGGTCGGTAGTTCAAGTCTACCTGGTGCTACCAAGTTATAATCCGTTATCAACGAATAATGCGCTGGCCATCAACTACCTTCTTTTTATTTGGGTCTGAGCCAGCAAAATAAAACGTTGCCAGCGCAAAGCCATCCTTGATAAAGTTTACAGCGACATATGACAGCCAATTATTGATATTTGCTCGTATGACCTCTGTACCACCGTCAATAAAATCGGCTTTAGCTAGTTTGTTAAGCATATATTTTGCAAATCTTGCAGCACCAGCAGACGCAACAACAGTATTATGTGTGCTCTCTATAGTCTCATTTTTGAGCATATTATCATGGTCTACAATTACCACAGTTGAACCATCTTGTTTGGTGACTACGGTTGATATTCGGCTGTCACAAGCCACATGAATACGGTCGCACAATGTTAATATCAACGATAACAGTCGTATCTTTAGATTATAATGAATTACATGAGTAATAAGCCAGATACAGATGATTTAGCAGACTTGACCGAACCTTTTGCTGACGAGGCTAGTAAACAGCTCCTAAAAAGTTTTGCTGGTGAGCTGATGCCGGATATTCTAGAGAACGTTCCTGTAATAAAAACGGGTGTAGTAATCGGCAAGCTCTTCAACTCTGCCAAGTCAACTTATCGCGCCAATATGATGGCAAGTTTTTTGCACGGGCTCCAGGCAAATACCAAAACCATGGATGAATACGAAAAGCTATCCGTGGATGACAAAGCATACATTAGAGGCATCGTAATCTCGCAGCTTGACTTACACACTGACGAGCGGCAGGCCGAGGCATTAGCATTGCTTGTAGATGCCTACCTTTGGCAGAGAGTTGACCGGCTAACTTTTATTGGTATTGTATCTGAGCTAAAAAATACAAATCCGCTATTGTACTATTTTAACGTCGATCCCATCAGTTACGGTAATTATAATGGGGTCGTAGTAGCTAAGGGCCCTACATACTTACTACCTTCTGCTTTTGGCAACACAACTTCTATGGGCGTAAATACATACGACAGTGCGCCAGACACTCAGTTTGTACTCACAAAGCTAGGCAAGGCATTTTTTGAACACGTTTACGACCCTATGGCCACAAAGTACATGATATGAGGGCCACTTACCAATAGAGCCAGGTGTCATATCGCTTATGGTTATCCACAGTTCTTAAGGTTAAAGTTGACATTAGGACTTTAACATGTCTTGACTGTATTGTATACGTTGTGTATACTTATTGGTGGATGGCAGTCCTGGGTTGGTCCTCGTTGACCATTGAACCCAAAAAACCATCCTTTTTTTATGACCTTCATTTGTTTAACTCTGTAGTTTTATCACTTATTTCAAACCGGTGACCGTACTTACGCTTTACCATAACATTGTCCGCTAGGCTATCTACGCCTAGGTGCGCTTGTAAGTGCTTAACTATTTCTAGCTTACCTGGGTTGGGCTGCGTATCTAACAGACCGTGCTTGAGCTTAAACGCATAGGCTACAGTGCCTAGGAGAACATCAGCGACCTGCAGTTCAGCGAAAGCATGAGACTCCGCGCGACTCATACCAAACAAGGCATTACGTCTGTGCTTACCCCTTAAATATGCACGTATTTCGCTTTCAAAATTATCATCAACCTGAGTAGAGATATCATCTGCAATAACAGCAATATAATCACTCTGCGTGTACTTGCCTTTATCTAAGGCACTGCTGATCAAACGGGCTGATATGCGATTATAGACCTTATAAACCTCACCCGTTACATGTAAATCAGCTCTAAAGTTGTCCCTTAAATAAATTCGGGCGGTAAATCTGGCATTAACTGACTCAAAATACACGTCGAGTAATTTCTTATACAAAGGTAGGCTGTTAATACGTACGTTAGAAAATTTGAATTCGCCTTTATAGTTTAACTGGCTACGCAGATCACTAACCCTTTTGTGTAGTATGCGCGGTGAGGGTGTGACTAACAGGCCCATGCCAAAAATACCGGATGTTGGTGAACCGAGAGAACCGGTCTCATCCAAATAACCCCATACGCACATTTGCCCTTTTGGTCCTGTTGTTGATTGACTCATGCAATAATTGTAAGTTATTCTATGCAATTATTGCAACAGTAAGTATTCGAATAATGCATGTCACGCTGTTGACAGCGGTTCAAGCTAAGCCCCGTAAGCTAATCGCTGAGATCTGGGCTGAACATCTTGTACAAGTTGGACCCCTGCTTGGCTACCTACTGAAGCCTGAGAACCCTCTGTCAGAGCCGAAACCGTAGCAGCGCTAATAATTTTTATATCTCTTCTTGGCGCCTTCAGGGTCAAGTCGAGTTTTTTGGTTTAGCGGAGCAGGCGACCGCCGTCAGCGACGATAAGGGAACCGGTGAGGTAGCTACTCAGGTCACTTGCAAGAAACAAAGCAACACGTCCCATTTCGTCTGGATCACCAAAACGTTTCATGGGTATAAGTGCCGTAAACTGCTCGATTAGGTCTTGGTTCATTTCACCCATGTGCGTGCCGGGTGTGCTCACGCCACCTGGTGCAATGCCATTTACACGAATGTTGTCCTCTGCCAGTTCAAGTGCAGCATTTTTTAGGAAGCCCCATACACCATGCTTCGAAGCATCGTAGGCGGCCAGTCCGACAGCAGATGGGTGCAGTGAATCTATGGAGCACACGGTCACAATGCTGCCACCGGTACCTTGCTCTTTCATCATAGCCGCCGCTTGCTTTGTGCCAAAAAACACACCCTTCAAATTTACGTCAAGCACTTTGCTGAATTGTGCTTCATCCATATCGGCCAGTTTGACCAGTGGGTATATTCCGGCATTGTTCACCAATATATCTACGCTCCCAAAGTTATCCTGCGCCACCTTGAGCAGCGCCTCTATGTCCTCTGCCTTGCTGACGTCACAGTGCCATGTTGCCGCAGAATCTGTCCTCAAACCATTGAGTTCTCCGGCGAGGGCATCCATTTGCTCCTGCGCAAGGTCGCCAATGACTACGTTAGCACCGGCTTCATGCAACCGCCGTACAATTGCTTCGCCAATTCCCATTGCGCCGCCAGTAATAACTGCTGTTTTATGTGACAAATCGATGAGTTGTGAAATAGGTATGTTCATACCACTATTGTACTCCGCTTTTGCTTAAAATGAGCTCGCGTTACGTAAACCCGCACTTCACCCATAGCGTTCAGTCTGCGCGTTACCTGCGCAGGACAGCTAGAAGCGCGTCGACAGATGCATCGAGCGAAAAATAACTCGAGGCAGCAGCTCGCTGCCGTTTTGTGGCCGCACCAAGCACAGCGGCTTGGTCGATGCCCCTTAAAAGTGCGCGTGGATTGCGGGGTTCCACTAGTGTCAGCAAACCGCAGTTTGTCTCTGGCAAACCTCCCATATTGCTCGCCACTACTCGGCAACCCGCATGTTGTGCCTCTATGGAAAGCATACCGAATGGCTCAGCGTAAACGGAAGGTACCACTAGCACATCACTCCGACCCAGCAGTTCAGCCATATCCTGAATAGTTTTTTGAGGTGGCAAAAGCTCAGCATACGGATAACCTTGGAGCATCCGGGCTATGCTCTTGCCAGTCTCAACATGCTGACCGGCCATAACAATGCTAAATTTATAGCCATTCTTGCGCATGGCCTGTTCGTGCATCATTTCAAGCAGCGTGTAGATTCCTTTTTCGGGATGCAGCCTACCGGCATAAAGTACCCGAGTATACTTGCTTGACTTCGATCTAGGCGTATTGCCAAATATTGGGTCGGCAAAGGGCAGAACAATGTGAATGTGTCGGTACGGGATATCAAGATACAACGCCCATTGCTGAGCGTTATATATACTAGTCGCAATGACTGTTTTACCGCGGATGTGCTGTTTATAGAGGTGCTTTACACTTGGTTTCGGTACAACGCAGTGGAGGATAATGGCTGCTTTGGTTTTGGTAGGTATGTCGTAGGCACGATTCACAAATACAACCTGCCCGCCAAGTTCCTGCAGCTGCAGGGCGTTTTCGAGCGCCAGAAACGGAATATCAGGAAAATCTTTCCGGCCGTCACGGGTACCATGACCTATCGTGACAACCTGTGCCGGTATCCCGCGGCGTAACAGCTCGCGCACATGTCCTGCAGTATACGTTTCTGACCCGCCTGCGCCAGCGACCATAGGTTCGCCGGGCGGCCAAACGAATGAAATCATAGCCGTTCCTTAAGCTAGTGTGCAGTTAAGCAACGGCCTGTACGAGCGTTTGACCTAAGAGAATCTAGTGGTCTAAGTATAGCACGGTTGGCCCGCTAGAGGCTACTTGTCCGCAGGACTTTTTACCCGTGATGGCCGTTTTTTGGTCTCGAGTTTTTCTTTGGTAGCAGCTGGATGAGGTGTTGTGTCTGCTTGAACTTTATCTGCGCAACTGCACATACAACTGCCGTTGCCCTGGCAACCCTGTACGTCTGAGGTGCTTCTTGCCAATCGACAAAGGCGACAACGACACAAACGAACAGCCAGCATAATCAACAGCGCTGCCGCATAGGCCGCAAGAGTACACCAAAGTAAAAGCCTGGCTCTGTTATCAGTTGCTTTGAGGGATTGTCCGCCTACTACGTAGTAATCTTTTGAGGCAACAGTGATACTGGCAATCCGTATGTCTTCGCGCGGTGCCCAGGTAACTGCATGTGGCTTGCCCGGCTTGGCATGCTCCACAACGCCGCGGGGCATTTGCGCCAGTATACGACCCAGGTAGCCAGATCCGGCGACTGCTTTTTCTTTCTTGTCGTACACAATTACAAACGGCACAGGATTATTAGCAAGGTCAGTCGCACCCATGTTAATGCTTTGGAGCCCGAGGCCAGCATCGAGCTGTTTGGCAGCCTGGGTCGCTAGCAGCTGCGGCATGTCGTTAGCAAGACTACGATTCATAACGTGCAGCAGGCTATACATGCTCCCAAATATTAGTGATATCAGTAAGAAACGAGTGATGAAATGGTGTCTGTGCATATGACTATTGTACATGTAGGCAAACGGAAATGTTAATTTGTATTGGTTGTGTCGGTTTTTGGTACAGCATTTTCACCCAGTATAAGAATGAAATCGGCCGCTGGATAATTCGCCGTAAGCGTTGGGTTTGCGACCACGGTCGCTTGATAGGTTTTCTTTAGGTAGGCAAGTGTGCTCGGCTTTTTGCCGAGCGAGTTATCGACGATTGTTGTTGCTGCCTGATTGGCGGGCGCGTCGCCGGTCGTCAACACCTCTACTCCTTGAGAAAACAATTTATTTTTTGCTTGCTTGGCAAGACCAACCGCGTCTGTACCGTTCAGTATGACAACCCCAGCATTTTCCTTGACTAACGGTCCAGCGGAAAATATTTTCTCAATTTGCGCGGCTATGTCGGCAAAATTATCAACGCCTGCAGCAGGTATTAATGCTGATTGGCCATCGGGCGACGCATAGTTTGAAAGCATGGTGCTGTTTTCGCCTTTTAGGGTGTTGATGTTGTACGAATCTATCTTGGAGTTATCGATGTTCTTACCGTAGTAGTACAGTGCCTGCATTTCGCTCAGCTGCAGGTCTGTTCTAACATTACTACCGACGGCGTCTACCAGATTGCTGATTTTAAGGGGGTTTGCTACGACCGATGCGCTTGATGCTCTGTCTTTGATAGCGAGCAGCATTTGACGTTGATGCTCAGTGCGGGTGAAGTCAGCGTCAGTGAAGCCATACGAGCCATAGCCTTCGCCACGCGCCCTGGCCAAGTTGAGCGCCTGCTTACCGTCAAGTTTGGTTGGGCCATTCGGGTACTTTGCTAGCGCACAACAACGGCGTGATGTCCAGTCTAGGCTTGAGTCATAAATGCCATTAGGGTTTTCGCTCTGAATGTTTATTGTTATTCCCCCCACTGCATCGACTAGGTCTTTGAAAGCTGTGTAGTTGACGAGTGCGTTGTAATGAATGGTCAGCCCCGTCACGTCTTCTACGACCGCTTCAAGCCCCTCCATGCCGCTCTCTGGGAAAACAGAATTTATCTTGCCGTGACCGCCTTCTGGCTTTTGCACCCACAAGTCACGAGGCACACTAAGCATGAGAGCAGTGTTGTTTTTTGTGTTGATGCTCAGCACCATAATTGAGTCTGTAAGCTCGCCGCCGTTATGCCCTAGGTCGTCAGCTGAGTTGCCTGCAACCAGTACATTCACGCGGCCGTTATCGTTCTGCAGATCGCTAGGACGAAACACGCCAAGCAAGCTGAACGGATTATTGTTGCCGGTGAGTTTCGCAATATCTTTATAGAACCGCGCGCCAAAGGCAAGCACCGCTACAAGAAAAATAACTCCTAGAATTTTAAAGAATTTTTTTACCTTGCTGCCAGATTTCTTTCGTCGCTTTGTGTCCTTTTTTTCCGATTTTTTAGCGGCTATGGCGGCCTTACGACGCTGTCTGCGGGAAAGACGAGGCTCGTCTTCCAGAGGTGCATAGCGTGTTTCGGACCCATCCAGGTGGTAATCTGCCCGTTCTGGCTGTATTTGCGAATTTGTTAAAACAGGGGAGGGGATACTGCGCTCTGGCATATCTGGTAAGCCTACCGTTCTTCCCTGAGACGGCGCTGAGGCTACCCCCGGTGAAACTGGCGTTCGAAACTGTGGTTGGCGCGGACGTTGGCCAGGACCACTCAAGAAGCCATCGACACTCGTGGCTCGCCGAGGTTGAAAACTATCGTATCTTTCGGACATTGCTTATACCTATTATACTGCGCACCCCTCCCCTGCCAAAGCGGAACGAAGCAAAAAAAGAAACACTCCAGAGAAATCCGGAGTGTTTCGTGCCACGGTTGATATCAGAGTTTCATGATATCTTCGTCGATGGCTAACATGGCGGCGTCGTTACATGGTACTAATTCATACGCCCACCCTTCGTTGACGGCAAATAACATCTCTGCCACCCTTTCTTTTTTGTGAGTCGGGAAGACTTTGTGGCTCCCCTGCTCGGTTTTTGTATTGATTTGTACAACCCTGCCCTGCTATTCGCTCTGTTTTTTTGAGGTCAGGCAACCGCTTTGCAGTTAGCCTGAAAAATACTCTAGTGCGTGTTGTTCAAACACATGAGCAAGCAAGGTTACCCTACTTTTACCTATTCCGTGCCAAAATATGGCACCACGAATAGCACTTGAGCGCCGTATGTATACGAATGCACAATATATGTAGAAAGGTGGTTAGTTTGTACTTTTTGTTTTTTGAGTGCGTATTTCGTAGTGCACTCTCAAAACTGGTACTCATTATAGCAAAATACTTACGATTTGTCAATATTTGTTATACGGCTCGTTTACTATTGCTGCATATTGTTGTGTAACAATACATGTCGATCAGATCTTTTCCTACACCCGTTATTGCGGTTCCCTCTGGTGATTCTATGGAGAATGTAGCAGGTCATTATATATTGAGTGGTAAAATGTGTAGATATGCAGCTAAGCAGAGATTTCACCCTTAAAGTAATACTTGTTGGTCTTATACTCGGAATGATTACCGATGTTTTGGTGCGGCAAACTATTTTTGGATTAAATTTCTTTATATTCGTCGGACTGTGGGCTGGCATTTGCCTACTAGCAATCATCGCTCAAAATCGACAACTCCGTCTGCCCGTCACATATACGACACTCGCACTCATAAATGCTGCCCTTGTGGTTTGGCGAGTTGCGCCACTCGTCCAGTTTTGGTCTGTGGTAATTTCACTTGTTTCACTGGGATTATTAGCTACTACGGCGTTCGTGGAGAACTACCGCGACATCCCCCTCGTAGCACGCATCCCACTACTTTTCTCGCGCTTCAGGCGCGCTTGCTTAAGCTTGCCGAAAGATCTTTCCGATGGTTTAGGCAGGCGAACCGACAAGCGCATAAAAATTAACCGGGGCATTGTGGGTGCTGTTATATTGGGAGTAGTTTTCGTGGCTCTCTTTGCATCGGCCGACCAAATATTCAGCAGTGGCTTTAGCTGGCTTGGAGATATTTTCCGTTCACTGAGCAACCGGCTGCAGGGTTACAACGTTGGCCGACTCTTTACTTTCGGCTTTTGGGCAATTCTGTCTATGGTGGCGCTCCTGCTACTCTTGAAGCCGCAACCGGCCAAAGTTTCCCCGGCAGTCATCAAGCCCACCCTTACCCTCCGCGATGCCGATACTATCTTGTGGACGCTATCGATTATATTTGCTGCTTTTGTCGTGCTACAACTTCGGTATCTTTTTGCCGGCGGCACTCTTCCGGATGGTCTTACCTATGCAACATACGCACAGCGGGGCTACGGTCAGCTGCTCGTCGCCACCCTGCTCGCTAGCGCAGTCATCAAATACGTCATGACCGCACTAAAGACAAGTGCCCATACCCGCACAAAAGCACTGGCAACGGCACTTGTTATTTTGAACAGCATCGTCATACTTTCGGCCTGGAAAAGACTCAGTTTGTACGAGGCAACTTACGGATGGACAATGGCTCGCTTCGTTGCTCGTCTTGGCCTCGTGTGCATCTTACTTGGTAGCGTAGCGCTGATTGTCTGGTTGTGGGGTAAGCTGAACTCGCGGCAGTTGTACGCAAGCGGCTGGTATATTGTAGTCGGCGTGCTCATGACCGCTGCTGTCCTAAATCCGGAAGGAATTATCGCCCACAAAAACATTGCTGAGCGACAAAATCGCAGCATTTCACTCGATACGAGCTACCTCGCAAACCTTTCTCCCGATGCTTGGCCAGCCATTTGCGCCGCCGCACCCGAACTTCGCCAGGGGTACAGCGCTGAGTATCAAAACTTGCAAGCAGAGATGCATCAGAAGGGCATCGCTCGGAATCACGGTCTCTCCCGTCACTACACAAATACCTTAGCTTTCGCCAAGAAATACGACAGCTGCCTTAAGTAATCACGTACGTTGCGGGAGTAAAGTTTTAAGTCTGTGGAGGCGCCGTATACGTATAGATGCGGTAGTTAATATGCCACACATTCATGTTATCAAACCGAACCAAAGTGTGACCGACATTTGTGCTCGAGTATACTGGGGCTATGACGACTGCCGTGAAGATACGTACAAAACTTGGACTGGAAATAGCGGGGCTGCTTGATACACCGGCAATCAAACTAGATATTCCGCTGGCGATTTTGCTGCATGGTTTTACGGGGTGGAAGGAAGAAAAACACATCACGTCATTGTCTAAGGCGCTGACTGATGCTGGCATTGCCTCCCTGCGGTTTGACGCACCAGGGTCAGGTGAGTCAGGCGGCACGTTTGAGCATGATTACACCGTGACAAACTACATTTCTGCGGTAGAAGATGTACTGCAATATGCGCAAGAGTTGCCAGGAGTCAATCCCAACCGTATAGCGATATGGGGTCATAGCATGGGTGGATTTGTAGCGCTTGCCTCGTCCGTACGCTATCCTGGCTTCAAAGCAGTCTGCTGTTGTCAGCCGTCGTCTGGGCCAAAAATGATAAAACCAGGTGAAAAAGAGGCATGGGAATCAACTGGCTGGCAATCATTTAGCAACGAACATTTTCATGACCTTCGCCTGCCGTACAGCTTTTACCTTGACCGCCAAACCTACCATGCGAGTAATGAAGCACCCAGACTACGTATTCCGTCATTATTTATCGCAGGCACCCGAGACCGCTCAGTATCGCTTGAAGACATTCGTAAAATGGCTCTGCTAGCGCCCCAGCCGACGACATACTGTGAGTTTGACACAACTCACGGCTACCACAAATACCCATTAGCGATGAGAGAAATCAACGCCACGACAGTAAAATTCTTCGTGGATGTCTTACGAAGGAGAGAGAACGACTAAAACTCTATGACGCCGACTCCTGGTGCTCTACGGCGCTGCGTTTTTGCGTACAATCCGATAAACCCAACTCGCTGTAAGCACCACTTTTAGCGCCATCAGACGCTAGGCGAGCGAGAGCGAATACTTTTAGAGCGCCCCACCCTTTTGAACACCGAGTTCGGGTTAAGTGCGGGATCAGGACAGCGGGCTTCGTCTTTTTCCGCTGCGGCATCTGGGAAGTAAACTACTGCGCGTCTCGCGCCCGCAACCAAGAAAAAACCCCGTGTAAGCTGGGGTATTTTCTTGGTTGCGTACGTGCAATCGAATTGGAATTTCATTTCTCTTGAATTACTTCGTTGGAACCGAAATTTGTACTGAAATCGTACTATTCGAGTCGATAGCTAGATCTCAAACCTACAGTTTATTCTGTAGTCGGAGCACTAAAGAGCCAACGACCTCCCGAGGAAGCCACATTCCCAAAGAGCGCGTCCAGCGCTGCTCAGATTCAGGGTCGAAACGATTAGGAAGATTCGCCGGTATGATTGAGTGGATACCCAGCCTTTTGGCTTGCATGGCAACTCTACCTATGTGATGAGCTTGCCCCACCATAAGAGCAGAGCTCAAACCTTCGCGCTCCATAAATGCTTTGGCTGCTACAAGAGTGCCCCACGAACCAACTCCTTGGCCTACGCCATTGGAAATTGGGCCCTCGACCACATGATCAACATCTTCACCGCTATTAGGGAAGGCATTGACTAACATTCGGTCAGCTACAATCGGTCGCCCGTTAGCAGCCTGAAGAGCAAAATCTGCAATAGCACGATTCGCACTGCCTTCGCCGATTAAGGTGCCAAAAGAATGCCCAACTACTACATCTGCATCGTCTGGTTTACCATTTACTTCATAGCGCCCCAAAGCGGAAATTATTATATTCATGATGTTATTTTACAATGATTTATTCCTTAATACAACAGGTCCGTACGGCAATTATCCCCTCAGAGCAAGTAACTAATAATTGTACAAATAAAACAACACCGATGTTATAATGAACATTGTCTAGAACCACAAGAAGCCATTTTTTATCCCGAAAATGGGCAGCCATTTGCTAAAAAGCAATAGGGATAAAACCTTTTTGTGGGTCTAGACAGCCAGCGATGGCTGTCCTTTTTTATTAAAAAAGAAATGGAGTTAGAATGGACACCCCACAACAAGCAAACAGACCAAAGCCAAACTATGTACGCGAACAAAAAGGTCATAGCATCACAAAGCACATATTCCTCTGTCTTATAGGCGTAGGACTGGTTACAATTCCGTATTACTCAATTAGCCCAAATCACTATTGGCACGCATAAGAGTTATAATTAAAAGCAATGACAGCTACAAAGAAAAAGCAACCGACTAAGAAACAGTTTTTTGATGTGTTAAAGCAGGTCGCGCGTAAGCAGCCGTCCGCTGCTGTACCGAAAAAGAAGAAACCTGCGGCGAAATAACATCTGTTAGTAGATGCCAAAATAATACCTTGTGCTGGCGGTGGTTGTACCGCCACGCATATTCATTTGCATAAAGCTGTAAGTAGCCTGGATTAACGTGCCGATAGACACCTTTGATGCCACGCTTTATGTGTGACCAGACGTTTTCAATGTTTTGCGTGTAGCTTTCGGGCGTATAGTATTCGTGTTTCTCGTGGTTTGTTGTTCTATGTTCGTAACCATAATGCGGAAGTGTTCTGTACGAGCCGTGACCGTCACTGTGAACTATTGAGCCATCCTTTACGTTGCTGAGTATGAGGGGTCTTAAAACACGCACACCAGATGATTTAACGTGCCATATCTTTACGTCACCACCCCGCTGCACTGCTCCAAATAGTATCTCTCCTTTACGTCCAGCATTTGTTCCATATTTACGCCTAGCAGACGATCTCTTGTAGGTATTCGGATGAATGTAAGCCTCATCTACCTCTACGTTATCTTCTAACTTTGTATCTTGATTACCCATCATAGAGCGGATTTGGTGCATCATTCGCCAAGCTGTTTTATACGTCACACCAATCTCACGCTGTATTTGCCGAGCGCTCGTACCAGCTTTATTCGTACTCATAATATAAATAGCGTGAAACCAATCCGTTAGGGGCGTGCGTGACTTATGAAATATAGTGCCTGCAAGCGGGTAAAGATGATGGCGACATTTTGAGCAAACGTAAGAACGGCGACCTGAAACTTTATAATGTTTGGTCACATCATCGCACCTGGGGCAGATTATTCCATTTGGGTACAGGTACTGCACGAGCCATTCAAAGCACGCAGCATCGTCAGGAAAATCCACCAGTAATTGTTTTACGGTGTATTTCATAAGTCTAGACAGCTTATCGTGCAGTATTATATAATTTTTCATTTCTTAAAGCAAATCCACTTTGGGTATATTTAATAGACCTTTTGAAGTTCAAAAGGGCGTATTAGCTCATTTAACAATCTTGCTGAAACTAGTTTCTAAAGCTTTAAGTTTCCGTTGAATCTCACGTTGTAATTTCGCGGGATTCAAGCTGTCATATTGTGATTGTAGCATGGCTTTCTGCTTGTCGCTGACGTTAGGGTGACTCATCAGCCGTTGGTAGGGTGTTTGAGCTGGGTAATAGCGTTTGGTTTTCTTGCCCGTAGCCTGGTCTTTAACGGTTTCTTTAACTTTCATAGTTGGTTGGAAAAATTAAGGTACTGCCTCCACTCGTTTTGGTAGAGGTCATTTAGGCTTTCTAGCTGTTCATTTGTGTCCATACGTTGGTAACCCACTAGTTGCCGTATGGCAGTCCAGTTCTTTTGTTCGACATGGGCTTGGTCGTTCTTTCTGTATGGCCTAGAACGGGTAAAGGTTAATCGATTATTCTTAGCATAGCGCGCCATGTGCCAATTGATGAATTCGCTGCCGTTGTCCGAATCAATACCCAGTAGTTTAAACGGCAAACGCTTACGGGCACTGTCAAGGCCAGTTACAGACGCTCGTTCACCCTTGCCCATAATAGCCACCTGCTCACTCCAGCTAGTAGCTACATCCGTTAAATTTAGACTGTAGATAAACGTGCCAGCTAATGTGTCGCCACAGTGGGCTACGGTGTCTGTTTCGCACCAACCCGGTGTTGTTTCGTCCCAGCGACCATAACGCACACTAATCTGCCGTTTTAGCAGACTACCTGGTTTGGTTGTACCGCCAATTCGGATGATGCTGCGTCGCTTCTCGCGGGAGACAATGCGTTTAACAGTAGCTAGACTAATTTGCCTAAGCTGATCATCGATTTCGGGTCTTACGGCCAGTTCGCCGCACGCTACTAGCTTATCTAAAAGCTCTGGCATGAATGGCTGCAAGCGTTCAGCGCAGATGTTACTAGTGGCATGCCAGAGTAGCAAAACAACTTGCTTAGTTTCGACCGAATAGCGAGCAGTCCGCGGCTTACGGATAATCGCCTTGGGCGGCGGGGAGCGCAGCAAGACGCTAGCATAGGTTCGGTGATAGCCAGTAATGTCTACCACGTCACTAAGTAATTTGCTGGGTTCTTTTTCTGGTTCTTCTTGAGACGTTTGTATTTCTTTCGCATTACGCCAAGATATTCCTGGCGGGATAATCTGCTCATTTGATAATTCTTTCCGTTTGTACTCATAGTCCTGACAGCGTAGGGCTAGAGGTAGCTTTTTGGAAACATTATTAATGAGCTAACGAATACTATTTCGGAAAGATTTTAGATGAGCTAAGTCGAAGGGTAGCGCTTGGAACAGTCACTTGCTATACTAGGAAGTGACTAGCCTGCCTGCCCACTATTTGCGTAGTGGGCTTTTCTATTACTGGCTTTTGTTTTGAATTTGTATTTTATGGTGGAGACACGGGGAGTTGAACCCCGATCTGCAAGGTGACTAGCCTGCCATTTTACCGTTAAACTATATCCCCATAACGGCAGTTGAGATGCTGTAAACAAAAAAGCCGCGGATGTTCAGAAACCAAAAAGGTTTCCATTTACATCCGCGGCTGTATTCGCGTAATTTGACCAGCACCACATTATTAAACTGCTTTTATAATTCTACCATAAGAAGTTTCTACGGTACAACAGAGGCGTATAATAGTTACATAACGAGGGAGAACATAATGGACGCTAAATTTTTAGAAGAGTATACAGCAGCGCTTAACAGGGCTACCAAAATTGCAGAAAAACTACACGAAAAACAAATCCTAGTTGAAGGTGTTGATGACCACCTAATACGTGAGTTTGAGCAAGCCAATGCAGAGGTTGATCGTTTGAGCAATCAGTTGATCTCAATGAACAAGCAATAGCTCTACTTGCTTAGAGGGGATAATTGCCGTCCGTACTAACTCACCCCCTTTGCAACCTAAAAGGTAGGCATCCTAAACTGTAAGAGCATTACATCTAACAGGAAGGAGCCTACCATGGCCTATTCTATCAACCCTAACCTACCTAAAGCGAGAGCTTTGGCAATGCGGTTGCTTGTGTGTGAGGGAATACCCTTGCAGATTGTTGCCAACCGTTGCGGTGTACACCGTACCACCATCTGGAGATGGAAGCAGAAGTGGGACAAGCTCAATGAGCATGCTCAGTTCGACAATCCCAACCGCCCAGCCCGTGTGTACAGCAAAGCAAACCACCTACTGCGATGTACATGGCTCATAAACTCATGACTCGGATACTTGAATTACGACATAGACTCAAACGTTGTGCTGAGGTGGTGTGGTACCACCTGACACGAGTTGGCGATGCCTACGGCACAGCCATTGTTAGCCTTAGCAGTGTGCGCCGTATATTACGGCGGCACTACTGCTTTGATGGAGCCAGGAAGAAGCGAGTACACTTAGGCATACGCAGGTGCCTGCTGCAATGTTGCAAAGGTCTTGAGTTCTATACGCAGGTCCATGTAAGACTGCAGCGAATTAACCGAGGGAACCAACAACTGCTCCAATTTCTGGAACCGTTTCGTATCTGACAGTCTGACTTGGTTACGGGGACAGAACAGCGCCCATCAATCCAGCCGCCCGCTATTCTGGGGACTGTGGCTAACGACCGAACCTCTTAGGCTCTAATCAAACTCCAAGAACCAAAGAAAAAGGATTACCTTTCAGCAGTCCTTTTTCTCTGGGAGCCCAAGCACATTCACACTGGAACGATATCCTTACAGAATTAAGTAGACGGATGCTGTTATCAAGTCTTACAACCGGGTCAGGTAGTAATTTTTATCAGCATATCTAACAGATACTTTGACCACAGGCACGGAAGCGTACCACCGAATGTCGTATATCTTTTCTGATGGCTTAGACTTTTCTGTCCTTTCGCACATGTAATCCTTGGGGCAAGCATAGTATTTGTCCAGTTCGTAAGTAATCTTTATGGCATCCTGGTTGTTTGAATACCTCATTTCAATCCGATTGATATTGTCTAATCGGTTCCCTGAATACGCTGGACTGGTCGTCTTGTAGTAGGGGGCTCTATCCCCGCCGTCCCTCTTGAAACCCTCTTTTGCCATAGCCTCAGCCAATTTAGTTTCTATCTCACGCAAATAACTTTTATTCTCAAATATAAGATATGCAGAACTTGATTGTGCCGGATCATTATATGCCGTCAAGACATCTCCATCAACTATTCCTCTTGCGTCGGTTACTTTACTATCAATTGAAAGCATTTGTTCAAGCTTTTCTAATTTATTGTTGGCGGCATTCTGTAGTTTGGACATTTTTATATAACCATATAGCACAAAGACAATAATGTACCCCCCTATAACAATCACAGGGATGGCAGCAATCGAGATAAGGGCATACTTTAGGATCTTCTTTGTTTTATGTGACACTATCGGACTACTAATATCCTCGGCAGGCGACTGTTCCATAGCGTACACGGAGGCCTGCTGTTTTTTGGTGATAGGTGAGATTTGCTGCTTTGGATCAGACTCTAGCGTTAATGGATTAACTCCAGGGTCAGGTGATCTTTGAGTTTCTTCCATTAATTAATCATAACAGAAAAAGACCTCGGATTTCTCTGAGGTCAAAATGCTTATGCTTGGTTGCGGGACCAGGACTCGAACCTGGGACCTCATGGTTATGAGCCATGCGAGCTGCCGCTGCTCCATCCCGCGACGTATGACGACTAGTGACGTTAGCTATAAGTTTAACAGAGGTGCTCAACTATGTCAAACTTGTGCAGTCATGGTTAGTGTGGAGATGCGGGGCAGGCATAATGCTACCGTTGCCGTCCTGCAGACGACCACCTATTCTCAGTCACCGCATCATACACAACATAACACGTATGCAGCGAAAAATGGAGCGCGCTACCCTACACATTTCGACCGACAGTTTACTTCTTTACGCGATCGTCATATTACACCGAGTACTATGGGCGGCTCAAGCTGGGAGTACGGTGGAAGAAGAAGTCGATCCAGGCTTCGAAGTTTTTTTGGTAGAATGGTTTCTTTTTGGCAGGAGATGTCTTTGCTCTTTCATTTGGCATGATTACGGTATGCGCTAGGGCAACGTCTTTTGGCACCAGTAGAACGGTTTCGCCTGGCGAGGCGAGCCCGAGGTTTTGCCGGGCTGTAACTTCTTTGTACTGAGGTGTTGTGTAATACTGGTTTTCCAATTTTTGGTTTTCATTTTGTAACTTTTTTACTTCGTTTTGCTCCTGCATGCGCGCGACTTCCTGCTGCAGCCGATAGTTTGTTTCTATGGCTCTTACCCCGCTCCAGCTTATGAGCAGCACAAGCACAACAAAAGCCAAGGTTCCGACATTTCGTACGTCCCTCATACTTAGTAAATACGCCTTCACTGGCTCTTGGTAGGTATGCACCATGTTAGCTATTTTTGTATGTATCTTCACCCCTCTAGTATATCACCCCTGTCATCTGCTATAATCTGGTTGGTTTAGTCCCTCTTGGTGGGGGTATAGCTCAGTGGTTAGAGCAGTCGGCTCATAACTGATTGGTCCTTGGTTCAAATCCAAGTACCCCCACCACGAGAGACCAAACGTTCCACACATTTTCTCCTCAAAGCACGGAAGAAGCCGTGATTAAGTTACGGCTGAAAGGAAAAATGTGCAGGAGGCTGAACAAACCCGCAATGCTTCACGGCTCTGCGGGCAAGCAGCCTAAATAATGCGAAATGCGTGCGTACTTGAGAAAATAACGATTACACTGCTGAGCTAATTGGCATCACGGCGCATAAAAAGTAACCACGCTGTTGCACCAGCAGCAACAATCCAGCCAAAAACTATTGCCATCGACTTCTCGGGCGTAAATGTCGTCGCTATATCTCCAGTAAGTAGGCTGTTTTCGAGAGCACGAAACGGCAAATAGCCGCTACTATCTTTGAGAAGTAACGACAACAGCTGCTCGACTATAGCGGTGCCGAATAGGTACATAACAATTGCGCCCACCTGATTCCTGAGCAAAAAGCCAATAATGAGAGCATACATACCAGCGCCCCAAACATACACGCTGCCTTTCGGGAGTATATCTCCCCACAAAATACT